>CAZJBH010000046.1:0-1847 GCA_964544485.1 uncultured Candidatus Saccharibacteria bacterium | reverse complement strand
ATTTATTTATGAATATAATTAGTCGGACAATTACTGGAATAATTGGAATCCTTTTAGGGATAGTTTTAATTATTCTGTCTATTCTAAAAGATATTTGGATTTTAATTTATGGAATGCCAATTTTAATTATTAGTATTTTTATCTTTTTTAATAAAAAAGAAGATAGAATTGAACAAATTAAGAGTCGAAAAAATAAAAATAAAGATATTTAAAAATATGGAAAATATAATTGTGACTACCGGGAATCAAATTCCCAATAAAAAAATTAAGCAGGTTTTAGGAGTAGTTAGAGGAAGCACGGTTCGAGCCAGAAATATTGGTCGGGATATTGGAGCTGGATTAAAAGGAATTGTTGGCGGAGAAGTTAAAACCTATACTAATATGACTCAGCAAGCCAGAGACGAAGCCTATAACCGAATGGTAAATCAGGCTATTGAATTAGGCGCTGACGCAATCATTGGAATTAGATTTACTACTTCTATGGTGATGAATAGCGCTTCAGAAATGCTAGCTTACGGAACCGCGGTAAAATTAGCAGAATAAAGCGAATGAATATTTTAATATTAAATTTAGCGCTATTAAGCTTGTTTTAGCGCTTTTTTTTGTTAGAATAAGAGATAATGGAAAAACAGATTAGGATTAAGAATGAAAAAATTAAATATATTTTAAAAAGTAGCCAGCGGGCTAAAAATATTAGATTAACTGTTTATCCAAATGGAGAATTAATTGCTGTTAAACCGCTTAAGGCTAAACAGGGATTAGTTGAGAAATTTATTCAACAAAAAGCGAATTGGGTATTGAATAAATTAGCTTATTCTAAACAATTTAAAAAGAATGCTTTTTTAAAAAGAAATAAGCAAGATTATTTAAAAAATAAGCAAAAAGCTTTAGATTTTGTTTGTCAAAGAATTGATTTTTATAACAAAATCTATCAATTCAATTTTAACCGGATAAGCATCAGGAATCAGAAAACCAGATGGGGAAGCTGTTCTCAAAAAAAGAATCTTAATTTTAATTATCAAATACTTTTTTTGCCTGATAAAATAGCGGATTATGTGATTATCCATGAGCTTTGCCATCTAAAAGAGCTTAATCATTCAAAGAAATTTTGGGAATTAGTTGCTCAAGCTATGCCTGATTACTTATCAGCTAGAAAAGAATTAAAAAAATATGGGTTTTTGGGAGAAAAATAAAATATGGATTTTTGCTTTAGCTGGAATTTTAATTTTTGGAATAGCTGCTTATTTTGTTTTTTCTAATCAGAATTCTTTAACATCTGATCAAGTATTGGTAACCCAGGTTATAGACGGAGATACAATTGTTGTTCAAGGAGGAGAATATGTTAGATTAATTGGAATTGACGCGGATGAAGAAAATTATCCTTGTTATGATTCAGCCAAGAATAGATTAACGGAGTTAGTTTTAAATAAGGAGGTTGAATTAGAAGCAGACGAGCAAGATTTAGGTCCTTATGGCCGTTCTTTGAGATATATATTTTTAGATCAAGAAAATATTAATCTTAAATTAATTCAGGAAGGTTTAGTAGTTGCTGAGTTTATTCAGCCTAATTTTAAATATCAGGAACAAATTTTAGCGGCTCAGGAAAAAGCTAGGGATAATAAAGTTGGTTGCGAGTGGGAACAAGAAAATAAATTAATTCAAGCTTGTTCAGCTAAAGAATATTTAGGTCAGAAAGTGATTCTAAAAGGTAAGGTGGTTGATTCGCATTATGATTCAGCTAGCCAAACTGTGTTTTTAAATTTTGGCGCTGCTTATCCAGAACAATGTTTTACCGGAGTTATTTTTAAATCAAATTTAGATAAGTTTGTTGATCATCCGGAAGAATA
>CAZJBH010000045.1:0-1874 GCA_964544485.1 uncultured Candidatus Saccharibacteria bacterium | reverse complement strand
GAGCAATCCCGGTGTTCTTCCCCACGAATCAGCATACTTGCACTATTCCTTTTCCAAGAATATCTTAATTTAGAACAAGAAAAAGGAAAAATTCTCCAAGAATTCAAAGATGAATTTATTCAAAAAATATCAAATGATTTTAACTTAGCCCAAGGATTGGCAATTACTCAACAATTAATTAAATCAGAATTTCCCAAGCCAGATATTTTAGCGACTTTGCTTGATTTTGACAAAGTCCTAGGACTTAATTTAAAAGAATTAAAACAAGAACAAGCAATTCCAGAAGAGATACAAAAGCTAGCTCAACAAAGAGAACAAGCCAGAAAAAATAAAGATTGGGAAAAAGCAGATCAATTAAGAAAACAAATTCAAACACAAGGTTATCAAATTAAAGACGGAAAACAAGGCTATCAGCTAAAAAAAGCCTAGCTTGCAATCTTTTAATTTTAAAGATAAAATAGGAGGGTATTCCCTTTTTTATTATGCCTAATCAAAAAAATCAATCACCTAGCGGACCAATTCCGCCTCAGAATATTGAAGCTGAACAATCAGTCTTAGGCGCCTTAATGCTGGATAAAGACGCGATTATTAAAGTTGCTGATATTTTAAAAGCAGATGATTTTTATCGAGGCGCGCATCAAGAAATCTACGCGGCTATGCTGGACTTATTTGATAAAAACGAACCAATTGATTTATTAAGCTTAAATAATTGCTTAAAACATAAAAAGAAATTAAAAGATATAGGCGGAAATAGCTATTTAACTGAATTAGTTAATTCTATCCCAACCGCAGCTCATGTAATTCATTACGCTAAAATTATTAAAAACAAAAAAGTCTTGCGCGATTTGATTGACCATTCTCATCAAATTATTGAAGCTAGTTATCAAGAACCGGATGATACTGAAAATTTAGTTGATAGAGCAGAACAAAAAATATTTAATATTTCCCAGCAAGCAACCAGCCAAAAATTTATCCAAGTTAAAGAAACCTTAGAAGAGGCTTTTGAAAGAATTGATAAATTACATAAAGGAGAAGCTCCTACTCGCGGAGTCCCGACCGGTTTTCTTGACTTGGATAATGTTATTTCCGGCTTGCAAAAATCAGATCTAATTATTTTAGCTGCTCGGCCAAGCTTAGGAAAAACCACTTTAGCTTTAGACTTTGCCCGGCATATCGCCACTAAAGAAAAAACTCCGGTTGCTATTTTCTCATTAGAAATGTCTAAAGAACAATTAGTTGACCGGTTAATTTGCTCTCAAGCCGGAGTTGATTCTTGGCGCATGCGAACCGGCCATCTTTCCGGAGAAGAAGATTTCCAGCGAATCCAAAAAGCGCTTGATGATTTATCAATTACTCCGATTTTTATTGAAGACACACCCTCTCCTACAATCATGCAAATGAGAACTTTAGCCCGCCGCTTAAAAGCCCAGCATAATCTTGGCTTAATCATTATTGATTATCTCCAGCTAATCCAGCCAAGAAGCGGCTATGATTCTCCGGTCCAGCAAGTTACTGAAATTTCAAGAAATCTAAAAGGGCTCGCCCGTGAATTAAATGTTCCAGTACTAGCTTTATCTCAGCTTTCCAGAGCGGTTGAAAGCCGTTCTCCGGCAATTCCTAAATTATCCGACCTTCGTGAAAGCGGATCGCTAGAGCAGGATAGCGATGTAGTTATGTTTATCTACCGAGAAGATAAAGATAAAATTAATACTGAAAAAAAGAATATTGCTGAAGTAATTGTGGCTAAACATAGAAACGGCCCAACTGGCCGAGCCGAACTTTTCTTTAATGAAAGCCAAGTTAGCTTTAAAAATCTAGAAAGGCGGCTTGAAGAATAATATGTTCCCACAACCAATTCAAAATTTAATCAATCA
>CAZJBH010000044.1:0-2232 GCA_964544485.1 uncultured Candidatus Saccharibacteria bacterium | reverse complement strand
ATTGCCAATATGGCTTAATTCATGAGCAATTACTCCTTCTAATTCTGAGCGGTTTAATTTTTCTAATAATCCCCTAGTAACTGCAATCACTGCATGTTCTGGATTGCGTCCAGTCGCAAAGGCGTTCATTGAAGCTTCTTCTAGAATATATATTTTAGGCATTGGCAAGCCAGCAGTAATACAAAGATTTTCTACAATTCGATATAGTTCTGGATTGTCTTTTTTTTGAATTGGCTTGGCTTGAGTCATTTTTAAGACAATTTTGTCTGAATACCAATAAGAAGTAAAACTCATCCCAATACTGAAAATAACCGCAATAATTAAAATGAGCGGACTATTGAATTGATAAGAAAAAACCCAGCCTAAGCCGATAATAAAGATTAGAAATAAGCTAATTAAAATCCAGGTTCGGCGAATATTCGAATCTTTTTGAGTATATAAGGTTGCCATTTTTTGTTAAAATTCTACTTGAACCGGTTCTTTAGCTGCCTCTTCTTCTATTTCAAAGAATTCTCTTTGTTTGAATCCAAGCATATTAGCAATTAAATTATTAGGAAAGCTTTGGACTTTGATGTTAAAGTCGCGCACATTTCCATTATAGAATCGACGGGCTGCTTGAATTTTGTTCTCAGTATCGCTTAATTCACGCTGTAATTCCAAGAAATTTTGATTAGCTTTTAAATCCGGATAGTTTTCAGCTACGGCAAATAATGATTTTAAAGCTCCGGTAAGCATATTTTCTGCTTGTTCTTGCTCTTTAAGATCTTGCGCTCCCATGGCTGCGGTTCTGGCTTTGGTCACTTTTTCAAATAATTCTCTTTCATGTTTAGCATATCCTTTAACTGTATTTACCAAATTAGGAATTAAATCATAGCGTCTTTTAAGCTGGACATCAATATCAGACCAAGCTTCATCAGTTCGATTACGCAACTTGATTAAGCTATTGTAAATAAAGATTAGCCAAAGAATGACTAAAACTAAAATTCCTCCAATAATCCACCAAATCATATATTTGTCTTCTAAAATAAATTAACTAAATTTAGTTTTAAATTCAGCCAAAACTATCTTAGAAAAATTAATTCTTATTTGTATTATAGCTAGAAAAAGCTATTTTTGCAAATTTTAAATTTTATTTAAATCCATCCAGGCTTTTGTCTGAAAGATTAAAAACCCTATCTACTTTTCCGCAGATATAGGTTTCATCTTCAGGATGAAGAATAATCGGAGTATGTTTAGGATTGGTTGAATTAGGAGTTAAGGCAATGGTTTTTTGGTTCTTTTTTAGTTTTTTAATTGTGCCTAGGCCATTTACCGAGGCAACTACCCTATCGCCATCTTCAGCTTCTCCTTTAAACCGTTTAACTAAAACATAGTCTCCATCATTAATTTTATCTTTATTCATGCTATCTCCAGTAGCTCGAACAAAAAAATATTCAAAACCTTTTTCTAAATATTTAGAAGAAAGAGTTATTTGATCTTCTGTATAATTATCAGTAAAGCTTAATGGTTCTCCGCAATCAGCGTTTCCTAAAAAAGGAATTTTTATAAAATCTTCTTTTGCTTTTTTTAAAAGCTTAATTCCCCTTTTACAGGAATTTTTTTTAAGATAGCCTTTGTTTTCTAAAATGTTTAAATATTGAGTAATGCTATTTAAGCTTTTTAATTTTAACCCGTGATTAATTAATCTGTTTTTTAATTCAGAAAAAGTAGGCGCTACGCCCTTTTGTTTAATAAAGGAATTAATTTCAGAAAAAACTATATTTTGATTTTTAGTTAAATTTTGCTTCATGTATTTATTTAATTAATATGTATGCTTTTATACATATTAGCAAAAATCAGAACAAGCGTCAAATTTAAAACTGTGGATAAAAAAACCGCCCGTTTGATTAAAGTTTTGTTTTAATATCATCCCAAGTTATTTTTTTATTCGTTATTTCTTCTATTTGTTTTAAGATATAACGTAATACATCCTTTCTCAGATCTCTTGGAATAGTTAGTGATTTATTAGTTGACGGCCAAATAATTTTAATATGAGTTCCCTTGCCGCCGGTTTTATCAATTAAAAAACCAACTTTTTAACGATTCCTTCCATCCTTGCTGAAAATTTCCCCTCTCTTCCGTAAATTTTTTGCAGACGCTTCAGCCTGCAAAAATATCCTTAGCATACTTTCATTTGAAAAACGACTTTAAGCTCTAATCGTTTTTTACGATCACTTTAGAAATTTTCCTTCC
>CAZJBH010000043.1:0-3093 GCA_964544485.1 uncultured Candidatus Saccharibacteria bacterium | reverse complement strand
ATGTCTAAAAAAAATAAACTTATCATTCAATTAATCGTTTTAATCATATTAATCGCTGCTCTATCCTATTATTTTTACTGGCAGAATAAGCAATCAGAAATTGCTAATAATAAAGAGCTGCATACAATTGAATTTACCCCGGCTGAAGATTTGCCTGAATCAGCAGTTCAAAAATATCAAGAGCGTTTTAATTATATCCAAGAACAAATCGCTAATGAGCCGAATAAATTAACTCATTGGCTGGCTTTAGCTGGTACTATGAAAGCGATTAGAAGTTATCATCAGGCAGAAGAAATTTGGCTGTATATCACAGAAAAATGGCCAGATGATCCAACTGCTTTTGGTAATTTAGGCAGTTTATACACTAATTTTTTGCCGGATTACGCTAAAGCGGAAGAGACTTTTAAGCAGGCGATTGAAAATTCAGATAATTTGAATGAAGATTTAATTTATTATCGTAATTTGCATCGGCTTTACCAGCAAAAGTATCAGGAAAAAGCTGATTTAGCTGATGATATTTTATTGGAAGCTTTAGCAGAGTATCCAAACGAACCAGAATTTTTGGCTTTGTTAGCTAATTATTACCAAAAACAAGGAGATAAAGAAAAAGCAATTGAATATTATGAAAAGCTATTATCTGCAGATCCTAATAACCAAGAAGCAGAAAGAGAATTAGAAGAGTTGAGATAATTTAATATATCTTTTTAGTTTGGTTAATCATTTGTTCAAGGCTGAATTCTTTTTCAGCCTTTTTTCTTGCCTGAATAACTAATTCTTGTTTTATTTCAGGATTTTGAATTAATTTAGTTATTTTCTTAGCTAAAATTTGACTGTTTTTAGGTTTAATTAGAATTCCAGAATTAGGTTTTAAAATTTCTGGGATCCCGCCTACTTGAGTGGCAATAATTGGTGTTTGAGCAGCCATAGCTTCAAGAAGAGTATATGGCAGGCCTTCTTTAAGGGATGGAAGGATAAATATATCAAAAGCTTTTAAATACTGGCCTGCGTTTGGCAAATACTCAATTAAATGAATATTTTTAATTTTATTTTTTTGAATAAATTTTTCTAGTTTTTGCTTGTCTGGATTTTCTCCAGAACCAATTAAGATTAAGGTTAGATGTTGGATGTTTAATGTCGAATGTTGTTGAAGTTGTTTAAACGCTTTTAAAAGATAAATTAGTCCTTTGTTTTTGGTATATTCAGCGATTGTTCCAATAATTATATCGTCTGACGTCTGACGTCTAACGTCTAACGCTTTTTTAGCTTCTTCAGAAGATAAAAAAGTTAAATTGTTTAAATCAATTCCATTATGAATTGTAATTAATTTATTTTTCTTAGCTATTTTATATTTTAAGGCTGTTTTTTTGTCATATTCTGAAACACAAATGATTTTATCAGATAAAAGAGCGGTTAATTTGCTAAATAGCTTGATTAATTGGATTTGCCAATTAGCCCGTTTTTCATTAAAAGCCCAGCCATGAGCAGTAAAAATAATTTTAACTTTATTTCCAGTTAATCTATATGTCCAGCTAGCTAAACCAGCAATTCCTCCAGCTTTGGAGCTATTTGCATGAATAACATCTGGCTTAAGCTTATAAATTAAGCTAAGTACTTCAAAAAAAGCCAGAATATCCTTAAATGGATTAATTGAACGCTGAAAACTATCAATCGAATAATAGGGAATTTTTTGCTGGATAATTTTTTTAGCGAATTTACCTTGAGGATTTTTCTTTTTCCAGCTTTTTTTATTTGCCGGAGCAGAAGTAATACTAACTTTAAATTCATTTTTAGGAAGATGAGTCGCTAAATCATAAACATACTTGGCAGCTCCGCCCCAGACTGATTTGGTGATAATGTATAAGATTGATTTTTTAGGCATTTTCCCTTATAGTAAAGCATATATGGTGAATAATCAAGCTAAAAAAGTGTTGATTTTTTCAACTGCTTATTTCCCTCTAATCGGAGGAGCTGAAGTGGCGGTCAAAGAAATTACTGATCGAATTAAAGATTATCAGTTTGATTTAATTACCGCTAAACTTAAGCCAAGTTTATCTCGAAAAGACAAATATGGAAGAGTAAATATTTATCGGGTTGGTTTGGGAATTGGATGGCTAGATAAGCTTTTATTGCCTTGTTTGGGAGTCTGCAAAGCGATTAAGTTGAATAAAAAGAATAATTATCAATTAATTTGGGCTTTAATGGCTAGCCAAGGCGGAATTGCAGCAAGTTTTTTTAAAACTTTAAATAAATCAAAGAAATTAGTTTTAACTTTGCAAGAAGGAGATACTCAAGCCTATTTAAAAAGGTATGTTTTAAATATTGACTGGCTGTATCGATTAATTATTAAGCCATTTCATGTTTTGCCGATAAAAAAAGCTGATTCAATTACCGTGATTAGCCAATATTTAAAAAAGAGAGCGATTAGAAGCGGAGCTAAAGCAGAGATTAAAATTATTCCGAATGGAGTGGATATAGGATTGTTTGATGTCAGAAGTATGACGTTGGATGTTGATAAAATAAAAAATCAATTAAATAAAAAACCAGAAGATAGATATTTGATTACTACTTCCCGATTAATCGGGAAAAACGGATTAAGCGATGTAATTAAGGCTTTATCTTATTTACCCCAGGAAATTAAATTTTTAATTTTAGGAATTGGTCCTTTGGAAAAAGATTTAAAAAAATTAGCTGCTGATTTAGGAATTAAAGATCGCGTTATTTTTTTAGGACAAATTAGCCACCAGGAAATTCCCAAGTATTTAAAAATCTCAGATGTTTTTATTCGGCCTTCTCTATCTGAAGGACTGGGCAATTCTTTTTTAGAAGCCATGGCAGTTGAATTGCCAATCATTGGTACGCCAGTAGGCGGGATTCCTGATTTTTTAAAAGATCCTTCGACAGACTCAGAACAAGCAACTGGTTTATTTTGCAAAGTTAATGATCCTAAAGATATTGCTGAGAAAATCAAAACCTTATTAGCTGATGATAATCTTAGAAAAAAAATAGCTAAAAATGGATTAAATTTAGTTAAACAGCAATATGATTGGAATTTGATTGCTGATAAAATGAAAAGAGTGTTTAATAATTTATGTG
>CAZJBH010000042.1:0-3313 GCA_964544485.1 uncultured Candidatus Saccharibacteria bacterium | reverse complement strand
ACGATTAGTTTCTTGCCAAAGCTTTTTAGGAATTAAGGCCGGCAAATTTAATTCTTGCCCGCCTAAAGCATTCATTTCTTGTTTAATAATCTTCTCTATTTTTTGATAAACTCGCCAGCCTAAAGGCAAAAAAGAATAAATTCCAGCTGAAAGCTGATCAATAAAATCACCTCTAGTCAAATATTGATGACTAATAGTTTCTGCTTGTTTAGGCGCTTCTTTTTTAATTTTGGCAAATAAATCAGATTGCTTCATAATAAATTTATTTTATCATAAAAAAAACAACCCTACAATATTGGATTGCTTTTAAATCCTCAATTAAGTCCTTCCTTCTAAAACAGCTATTCTTTGTTCGTGATTATCTATTTTTTTGTCTTGTTTTTTATATAGTTCAGATGACATTTTATTTTCTTGTTCAGTAGTCTCTAATCGCTGCAAAATTTTATCTTGATTAACCAAAACCCTATCAAATTTACCATCAAATTTTTCTTCCATTTGATTAAATCTTTGATCTGCCTGTTCAAGCTTTTGATCTACTTGTTCAAATTTTTGATCTGCCTGTTCAAGTTTTTGATCTACTTGTTCAAGTTTTTGATCTACTTGTTCAAGTTTTTGATCTACTTGTTCAAATTTTTGATCTACTTGTTCAAATTTTTTATCAATATTATCAAATCTTTGATCGGTTTGTTCAAATTTTTGATCAATATTATCAAATTTTTTATCTAAATAATCTACAAATTCTTTATCCATAATAAAAATTTAATTATTTTATTTAAGTATAACAAAAAACAAAAAATTAGAAAAGACGAAGAATATCGCGCCAAGTAACTGCAACCATTAATCCAATCAAAATAAGAAAACCGATTAAATGAGAATATCTTTCAATTTTTTGATTAACCGGAGATCCTTTAATTTTTTCTATTAATAAAAACAAAAGCCTTCCTCCATCCAAGGCAGGAAAAGGAAAAGCATTAATAATCGCTAAATTAATATTTAAAATAGCAGCGAATTGAAGAATATAAATAAAACCAAGCTGAGTTGCCTGATCAGTTAAATCAAAAATTCCAACCGGACCAGCTATTTCCATAGCTAATTTGCCAGTAGTAATTAATTGCCACAAAAGCGCGCCAAAAGCAGTAATAATAAACCAGGTTAAATTTACTGCTGTGGCAATTCCTCGATAAAACGCTTGATACCAGGGATAAGAAACAATCGCTGTTTGAGCTAAACCAATTCCAATTGCTCCCTGGTCTTCAGGATGATCAATTCTAGGAGTTAAACTTTTTTCCAAAACCTGGTCTCCTCGCTGAATAATTAAAGAAATTTCTTTTCCTTTATTTTCCTGAATAAAACTTTGCACTTCAGAAACTTTTTCCGGCTGAATTGTATTTTCACCAATGATTAAACTTTTAAATTCATCGCCCGTATTTAAACCTGCCTGATCTGCCGGACTGCCTGTAACTACTTGAGTTATTTGAATCTTAGTATTATTTAAATCTCCGCTTTCTTCCCCGGTTATTATACTCGGCAAGCCAACCCAATGAGCAATGCCTAATAAAAAAGCGGCTAATAAAAAGTTCATGGTTACTCCAGCCAATAGAATCTTGGCCCGGGTCCAGCTTGACTTATTGTAAAAAGCGCGGTGTTTATCTTTATCTCCTTTCTTTTTTCCTTCTTCTCCGTGAATTCTGACAAACCCGCCTAAAGGCAGCCAATTAATTGAATAAATGGTTTCTCCTTTTTTAATTCCAAAAATCCTCGGAGGCAAACCAAAACCAAATTCATCCACCCTAACTCCGGCTCGTTTAGCTGTTATAAAATGGCCTAGTTCATGAACTAGAATAATTAAGCTAAAAATTAAAATAAAAACTAAAATAGTAAACCACATATTAAAATATTAGCATAAAATAAATTTATTCACAATAAATTATATAAAAAACCGGCGTCTAAAACGCCGGTAAATTTGTTAAAATTCTGTAATTTTTTTTATTTTTTTTGATATAAATATACTCTTAACAAACTTAGCTATCAGATAAGAAAACAAGCAACTTAAAAAAATGAAAAGAAAATATTTACCAATATAATTGATCAACCCTGAAAAATGTTCAAAATTCCAGGCAATAAGAATAGTGGATACTCCAGAAAAAAGACCAAAACCAAATCCTAAAATACGGCCAAATTTAAAGGGCTCCGCTTCATTACCAGCAATAGCGCAAACGAGCATAATTGAAATAAGGCTGAGAATATTAATAAGACAAAAATTGGTAAAAAAACCAACTAACCCTGCGAAAACAAGACAACTCAGAATAACCGCATAAAAAAGTAATAATCTTCTCTCTCTATAATTGCTGAATTGATGAAGCAAAGTAATAGCTAAAATACAAACCAAAGGAATTAAAAATAGCAAAATAGTCATTTTCCAGCTAGGAACCGGTTCAATAAGTACATGATTAAATTTCATACCTTTCTCCCATTGATTATTACGATAAAAAATATCTGGAGGGAAAATTTCTTCCAGTTGTATCTTTATTGGAAATCCCCAAAACCAATTTTTTATTTTGGATTTTCCTGGAGGACTGTACCTTAATAATTCCCCCCTAACCAACTGCCAGGCAATTTCCGGCTCATGTCTTAATTCTTCCGGCACATTCGGAATATTCGCTATTTGCTTGTAAACTATTAAATTCCCATCTGTAATAATTATTTTTTGCTGACTAGCCAAACTAAAATTAAATAAACCCAAAATTAAACTACACATTAATCCTACTAAAAATACCTTTTTCATTTTTTCCTCCTTGCTTAAGCTGTTAATTCAAATATATTCATTTGTAAAATTACTTATTAAACTATATCAAATTATTAAAAAAAGTCAATATTTCTATTGACTTTCTTCTGTTTCTTCTAACATTTCTTGGCTTAAAGCGATAAATTCATCTGAATTTAATTCTGATATTTTTTGTTGAGTTCCTTCTAATTCTTTATCTTGAAAATATCCTTGCTCATCTGAAATTTCTCCGTAAAAATAATCTTTATTGATTAAGCTTAAATTAAAATAATCTTTAATTGAACCAATTGCTTGATCTAATTCCTGCTGGCATTCTCCTATCTTTTTATCATCATTAAGTTCTTTAAACCTTCTTAGACGCGGAGCAAAACCTAATCTCCCTTGCAATTGTCCTAAAATATGTCCGAAATGGCTATTATTCTTTATCTGCTCCGGCTTTAGCCTTCCTATCTCCTCTTCCATTTGATCAATAATTTTTTTTAAATTTTCTTTCTTTTCTTCTTCTTTGATAGTTTCCGGATAATCTTT
>CAZJBH010000041.1:0-3463 GCA_964544485.1 uncultured Candidatus Saccharibacteria bacterium | reverse complement strand
TCTGAAAAATTCGAAGTCGGCGGTTCAAATCCGCCCCCCGGCACCATAAGCGGGTATCGTATAGTGGTTATTACATCTGGTTGCCAATCAGATAACGCGGGTTCGACTCCCGCTACCCGCTCCATAAAATTTTATTAAAACTATTGACAAAAATATCATATTGTGCTAGTATATAGATAATCCCGATGGGGATTTTTTGTTTGGCTAAATTTCATTTTTGATTTTTAGTTAGACACTTACATTAAAAATATGTATCTATATACTAGTAATGTTTCAGCTTCTTTGGCTTTAATCAGTCTAGTTTCTAGCATGTTTTTTCCGCAAGCTGTTCAAGTTAATAATGAATTAATTGATCAGGAAGTTGTTTCTATTCCGGCTGATGGAATGGCTACAATTTACGGGCAGGCTTTAATTAAGCCGAATGATCCGTCTCTTCCTAGGGTTTTATACACCAAAGATGTAATTGTAACCGCTTATTCTTCCACAGTTGACCAGACAGATGATAGTCCATTTATTACTGCTTCTGGGACCAGAGTTAAAGATGGAATTATTGCTTGTAACTTTTTGCCTTTTGGCGCTAAAGTTAGATTTCCTGATGTTTATGGAAATAAAATATTCGTAGTTGAAGATAGAATGGCTCTTCGTAATAGTCATAAAATCGATATCTGGTTTGAAACCAGAGATCAGGCAAAGCAATTTGGAGTTAAATATCTTAGGATTGAAGTGTTAGGAATATAAAAAGACCCTGTTTATCAGGGTCTTTTTAATTGTGCCGCGGGTGGGATTCGAACCCACATGGATTATTCATCCACGTGATTTTAAGTCACGCGCGTATGCCAATTCCGCCACCACGGCAAGTTTTTAGAGGTCACGGCGGGAATCGAACCCGCGTAAATGGTTTTGCAGACCATTGCCTAAGCCACTCGGCCACGTGACCTTAATTTAATTTTGCCACAATTATTCTTTATTTTCAAGATTTTTTTTAGTTAGCAATTCCTCAATTCTTTGAGCATGAGCTTCTAGTTTGTCAATTTCAAATTTAATTTTAGGAACATATTTCATAGTCAATTTTTTATTTAAGGCCTGCTGAATTTGATAAATGTGTTGATTGATAATTTTTAAAGCTGATTCGCTTTTATCAGAAGGGAGTACAGTCAATTTTATTTTAGCATATTTTAAATCAGGCGAAGTATCAACTTTAGTAACGGTTACTAAAATATCTGCAAAATCTATTTCTTTTTTAAGCAGTTTGCTGATTTCTTGTTTGATTAATTCGTTTACCCGAAGGATTCTTTGAGACACAATATTTAAATTTGCTTTTTTTGTTTAGTTTCTTGGTAAAAATTAAGCAAATCTCCTTTTTCTATAGGGGTATTAGTTTGAATTAAAATTCCGCATTCTTGACCTTTATTAATTTCGTCAGCTTCTTTTTTGTCTCTTTGCAGTTGAATTAATTTAGCTTGTCCTGTTTTTTTGCCTTCTCTGATAATTTCAATTAATGATCCTTTTTTAGCTTGTCCTTGAATAACTTTTCCGCCAATAATTTGCCGGTCTTTTTCAGTTCGGAAAATAGCTAGAATTTTGACTTGCCCAATGTCTTCTCTGATAATCTCAGGTTCCAGCATTTTGGTAACCATTTCTCTGACTCCTTGAATTAATTCATATATAATATCATAGGTTTTTAACTTGATATTTTTTTGTTGAGCAATTTTAGAAATAGCCGGCTTTATTTTAGAGCGAAAACCGATAATTCTAGCGTTTGAAGATTCAGCTAATTTAATATCTGATTCATTGATTTCTCCGACTTCTGCTTTAATAATCCGAATACTGACTTCTTCAGAAGGAATATTTTTTAATGATTCCTTAATTGCTTCTAAACAGCCGTCAACATCCGCTTTGAGAATTAAATTAAGCACTTTTTGATTTTCCTCAAAAAACATTACTTCTTTTTCTTCTTGCTTGCCTTTTTTTTGCGCTATTTTGGCTTGAGCTTGTTCTGTATTCTCAAAAACATAGAACTTTTCTCCAACTTTGGGAACCTGAGTGAATCCGCTAATAATGACCGGCATAGAAGCGCTGGCTGAATCAATTGATTCGCCTAAGAAATTTTCCATGATTTTAATTTTTCCATATGTAGAACCGGTTCCAATTAAATCTGTTTTTTTCAAAGTTCCTTGTTTAACAATTAAAGTAGCTAAATTTCCTTTTTGGCTGTGACAGTTTGATTCAATGACTACGCCCTGGGCTGGCTGAGTAGGGTCATAAGTTAATTCTTCCATTTCTGCGACTAAATTAATCATTTCTAGCAAACTATCAATTCCTTGTCCGCTTTTAGCGGAAACATTAACTGATGGAATTTCTCCTCCTAAAGATTCAACCAAGACATTATTTTCTGCCAATTCATTTTTTACTTTTTCTGGCTGGGCTTCTTTTTTGTCTATCTTATTCAAAGCTACAATCAGAGGTATTTTAGTTTTTTTAATATGCTGGATTGCTTCCTTGGTTTGCGGTTTAATTCCTTCTTCAGCTGCGACTACTAAAATTGCAATATCAGCCACTTTGGCTCCGCGCGAACGCATTGCGGAAAAAGCTTCATGTCCGGGAGTGTCAATAAAGGTAATTTTTTTATCTTGATGTTTAATTTGATATGCTCCGGTATGCTGGGTTATTCCGCCTGATTCTCCGGCTGCTACTTTGCTTTCTCGGATAAAATCAAGAATTGAGGTTTTCCCATGATCAACATGGCCTAAAATGACCACGACTGGCGGTTTGGTTTGAAGATTATTTTTTTGTTGTTTTTGTTTGGTCATGGTAAAATAAAAAAGTAAATAAAACAGGCTGAATTTTTAGCCAATGTTAATATAATAGCATAGATAAAGGGGATAATCAATGGTTTAAAAAAGCACAGTCTATTATCTTTTTTCTAAAAACTTCGGATTAAACGCGGACATTATGTGTAATTCATTTTTGCCCTTATCTTAAGAAAGTCTTTTAAACTTTAACTAATCGTTAATTAATATGGAAAAGAAATGTATAATAATTCACGGATGCCCTTCAACTTCTAACGATCCAACTTATAACAAACATTGGATTCCTTGGACTAAAAAACAACTTATTGCAAATAGAATTGAAGCGGAAACTCCAATAATGCCCTGTCCTTGGCAACCTGACTATGAAAAATTTAAAGCAGAATTTGAAAAATTTAATGTTGATGAAAATACAATTTTAGTAGGTCATAGTTGCGGTTGCGCTTTTTTAGTTCGTTGGCTTGGCGAAACTAAAACCAAAATTTTCAAACTTATTCTTGTTGCTCCTTGGAAAGTAAATGATGAAGGTGATAGTTTTAGAGAAAAATTTTACACTTATGATATTGATAAAACTATCTCAGATAGAGCAACAAAAATTATTATGTTTACTGCTGATGATGAAGACCTTGAAGGTAAAGAAAGTTTGAAAATTTCTC
>CAZJBH010000040.1:0-3534 GCA_964544485.1 uncultured Candidatus Saccharibacteria bacterium | reverse complement strand
AATATGAATATAAAACCATTATCAGACCGGGTTTTAATTGAACCTATGGTCAAGGAGGACAAAACTGAATCAGGCATTATTCTGCCTGAAACAACTGACAAAGAAAAGCCAGAGCAAGGCAAAGTAATTGCAGTTGGCCCAGGAAGACCAAATAAGCCGATGTCAGTTAAAAAAGGCGATCTTGTTTTATTTACCAAATATTCGCCAAATGAAATTAAAATTGATAATCAAGAGTATTTAATTGCTCGGGAGGAAGACATACTCGCTATTTTAGAATAATAACTATTGATTAATTATTAATTTCTAAATTTTTTAGAAATTAAGATTAATTTTTAGTTTTCAGAAAATTATGGCAAAACAAATCAAATTTGACGAAAAAGCCAGACGCCAGCTTAAAAAAGGCGTTGATATTTTAGCCAAAGCAGTTAAAGTTACTTTAGGCCCAAAAGGCAGAAATGTAGTTTTAGATAAAGGTTTTGGCGCTCCTGAAATTACTAATGACGGAGTTTCTATTGCTAAAGAAATTGAATTAGAGAATAAATTTCAAAATATTGGCGCAGAAGTAGTTAAAGAAGTAGCCAGTAAAACTAATGACGCAGCTGGAGACGGAACTTCTACCGCTACTTTGCTAACTCAAGCAATCATTACTCAAGGATTAAAAAATGTAGCTGCCGGAGCTAATCCTTTAGCAATTAAAAAAGGAATTGAAAAAGGAGTTAAAGAGGTTGTTGAAAGTTTGAAAAAAATGTCTAAAACCGTTTCCGGCAAATCTGATATTGCTCAAATAGCTACTATTTCCGCTGAAGATCCTGAGTTAGGAGAAATGATTGCTGATGTAATCCAACAAGTCGGCAAAGATGGAGTAGTGACTGTTGAGGAATCTCAAGCTTTAGGAATTTCAAAAGAAATTGTCAAAGGAATGCGCTTTGATAAAGGATATGTTTCTCCGTATATGATTACCAATTCAGAAAAAATGGAAGCCAGTTTAGATGATCCATATATCCTAATTACTGACAAAAAAATTTCCAGCATTCAAGAGCTTTTACCTTTATTAGAAAAAATCAATCAAGGAGGCAAAAAAGATCTAGTTATTATTGCTGAAGAATTAGAAGGCGATGCTTTAGCTACTTTAGTAGTTAACAAATTACGCGGCACTTTCAATGCTTTAGCAGTTAAAGCTCCTGGATTTGGCGATCGCAGAAAAGAAATGCTAGATGATATTGCTACTTTAACTGGCGGACAAGTTATTTCCGAAGAAGTTGGCTTAAAACTAGAAAACGCAGAAATTAAAATGCTCGGACGAGCCAGAAAAGTAATTGCTGACAAAGAAAATACTACTATTGTTGAAGGCCAAGGGAGAAAACAAGAAATTGACGCTCGAGTTAACCAAATCAGAGTTGAAATGGAAAAAACCGATTCTGATTTTGATAAAGAAAAATTACAAGAACGCTTAGCTAAATTAGCCGGCGGAGTAGCTGTCATTAAAGTTGGCGCAGCCACTGAATCAGAACAGAAATATAAGCAGGCTAAAACTGAAGATGCGGTTGCTGCCACTAAAGCTGCGGCTGCCGAAGGAATTGTCCCGGGTGGAGGAGTTGCTTTAATCCGAGCCTTGAAAGCTTTTGACGGATTAAAAGCCGCAGGAGATGCTAAAATTGGCTTAAATATCCTAAAAAGGGCGTTAGAAGAGCCTTTGCGCCAAATTGCTAAAAATGCTGGACAAGACGGAGCTGTGGTAGTTGCTGAAGTTAAAAAGGGCAAAAACGGATTTGGCTATAACGCAGCTAAGAATAAATATGAAGATTTGTATCAAGCCGGAGTAATTGATCCAACTATGGTTACTCGATCCGCTTTAGAAAACGCTGCCTCTGCAGCGAGTATGCTCTTAACTACTGAAGCGGTTATCACTGACGCTCCAGAAGATAAAAATTCTGGAGGCGGAGCTCCAGCTATGCCAGCTGGCGGAATGGGCGGCGGCATGCCAGGCATGATGTAAGAATAACTGAAACTTAATCTAAAAACAGCCCTTTAATCAGGGCTGTTTTTTATTGACAAAATAGATATAAAAGTTTATAATTATGACAAAGATAAAATAGTTATTTTAAAATAAAAAATCATTCAACAAAGGAGGGAATCATGAAAGAAGGCGAATCAAGGACAAAAGAAATTATTAGGAATGCTTTTATCACCGGTTTCATTTTTGTAGCCACAGCCTTATTTTTCAGCCCGGTTGGTTTATGGTCAAAAATCTTAGGAGTTCTAGCTGGTATTTGCGCTGGTATTTTTTCCGGCTACTTGCTTTGCGACTTCAGAAAAGTGATTGAAAAAGCTCCCTTAGCTTGGAAAAAGTCAAAGAAAAAAGGAGGCAAAACCCTTAATGTCATAATCAAAGCTGGAAAGTTTTTAATAAAGCCTAATCCAGCTCTTCATTTGTCAATAGGAGTCTTCTGTTTCAACGCGTTGGTTATATTTTTTACAGTCTATATTAACAGCTATGCAGATGTTGTAGATAAAATTTGTAGCCTGATTCTATTATCAATAACCACAACCCTTTTCTTCATCCTTTTGATTAGCATTTTTATGGATCATAATCTCATATATATTAAATGGAATGAACCTTCAAATCGCGACAAAGCAAGAGAAGATTGGGAATATCTGAAATTGAAAAACACTTACAAAAACATGTTCTTCTTGTGTCCTTATTCTTTCCTGTTTTTTTCGAAAGTTTTTGGGTTAATAGCTTTAAAACTGGGAGAATTCTTTGGCTGGAATCTCTGGAAAGGAGTTTACCAGACAATATGTTTTTTGGTTTTTTTCCTGATAAACCTTTTTATTTTGATCCATTCCAAAGAAAAGACCATTTGGACCTTAAACGGAATATTAGGAGGCATGATTGTCTACCTTTATTTCGTCCCTTCGTCAATAACAGGATGGGATAGAATATTCTATTGTGTTTGCGGAGGCTTAGCAGGATCACTTCTGGGAATCTTCAATTCGGAAATTCTTTCCAAGAAAATTTTCAAAAGAATCCTTAAAAATAATCCTGCCTGGCATTGATGGCGCAAAGCCTAACCTATCGGCCGGTAGTTCCTTAATTGGAACTGCCGGTTTTTTTTAGGCTTTTTTTATCTTGACAGTAAGATTGAATCAAAGTTATTATAAAAGTATGAATATTTTTAAAATTATCAAAGATTATCTTATTAAACTATTATTAGGCAAGAATGTAATTCCTGAAGGACTTTTAGAATTGAATAGATATTTTAGAAGATATAATGGAATTACCTTTGAAATCAAAAAAGAGAGAGATAGATATATAGCGATTAGCAAAGATTATCGCTATGGTTCAATTATTACTTCAGGGAGAAATAAACAAGAACTAGATAAAAATATAAAAGACGCGATTCTAACTTCTTTTGAAGTTCCATCTAGTTATTCTAAAGAAGCAAATATTAAAAAGGTAGGCGAAAATAGTTATGCCCTTGCTTAATCTTCCTGGAGAAATCAAAGTAAGAAAATTTACCAAGGCGCTACAAC
>CAZJBH010000039.1:0-4040 GCA_964544485.1 uncultured Candidatus Saccharibacteria bacterium | reverse complement strand
TTTTCAACTTTTACTTTTTTCCAAGGCCCCCAATCCCCTTTATTTAATAAACCGCGCGCTGCGCCGAATTTTTGCAAAACAGCGGTTGCGTTAGCAGTTCCTAATTGAATCGCATGCTGAATATCCTGTTTTTCCATATATCCGGCAGTAAAGCCAGAACCAAAAGCGTCTCCAGCTCCGGTTCGATCAATTAAGTCAGATTCCGGAATTCCAGCTTTGTATAAATTTTGACCATCAGAAACAATGACTCCTTCAGGCCCTTTGGTCATAACTACTAATCCTTTAACCATTTTATCAAGCTTGGCAAAGATCTCTTGTTCATTACTATAATCCTGGCCAGTAATAATGGCTGCTTCTTCTTGATTAACAAAAAGAATATCAATTTTATCTAAAAAACTTTTTAAATTTTCTAATCCTTCTGAAAGTTGTTCCTGACCAACCGGATTAGCTGCTATCTGAATCTTATTTTCAGCCGCATAATTAACTATTGGCTCAACTATTTTCCATGAATTTCCAGATAAAGAAGCTAAATAAAACCATTTAGTTTTCAATTTATTTAAATCTATATCCTTTTCAATCATTTCATGACAAGCGCCAAGCTTTTTTAAAATTGAACGGCCAACTTTTGGTTTTGATAAAATTACTGAAAAAGCAGTATCATATTTATCTGTTTCTAAAGTAAGTCCTAAATCAACTTGATTTTCAGAAAGCTCTTTTTTAACTCCTTGACCAATTAAATCCTGACCAATTTTGCCTAAATAACTAGTTTGATAACCTTGCTTAGCAAAAGTAACCGCTGCGTTGGCGCCGGTCCCGCCCATAGAAATGAAAACATCATCCATTTTCATTTTAGAGCCTAAAGAAACTGCTAAGCCTTTTTTAGTAGTAAATTGATTGCTTTCAATTAACTTAAAGTTTTGACTACTTAAATAAATATCTTGGGTGGCTGAACCCATTGTAATAATGTCATACATATTTGATTTGACTAGAGGACACTCTTTTTTCTCTATTTTTTCCTCTGAATTACTTTTTTAACTGCTTTTTTAATATCTTCAGCAACTAAGCCAAACGCTTCCATTAATTCATTTGGCTGGCCAGATTCTCCAAATCTATCTTGAACTCCGATCATTTCAATCGGAACCGGCTGTTTTTTAGCTAATATTTCAGCTACTGCGCTTCCCATTCCTCCCATAACTTGATGATCTTCAGCTGTTACAACAGCTCCGGTGTCTTTAGCGGCCTGGATAATAGTTTCTTGGTCAATTGGCTTGATTGTATGATTATTAATCACTCGGACTGAAATATTTTCTTTTTCTAAATCATGCGCGGCTAATAGAGCTTCATGCACAGTTGGTCCGCAAGCAATTATACTTACATCATCGCCTTCGTTAAATATTTCTGCCTGGCCAATTTGAAAATTAGTTTTTAAAGTAGTAAAAATCGGGGTTGGCTCTCTAGCAAATCTTAAATAAACTGGGCCTTGCATTTGTCCGGCCGCAATCGTGGCTTTTTTAGTCTCTTCATAATCACAAGGAGCTAAAACAGTCATATTCGGCAAACATCGAGTAATCGCAATATCTTCTAATCCTTGATGAGTAGCTCCATCTTCTCCAACTGATATACCAGCATGGGCTCCGGTTAATTTTACATTTACATTGTTATAGGCCACGCTAATCCGTAATTGATCCCAGTTTCGGCCCGGGCAAAATACTGAATAAGTGGAAATAAAAGGAGTTTTGCCAACTAAAGCTAAACCAGCTGCCATGCCCATCATATTTTGTTCAGCAATTCCAACTTCAATAAAGCGTTCTGGAAAAGCATCAGCAAACATCTTACTTCGCGTAGAACCAGTCAAATCAGCGCATAAAACAACAATTTTTTCATCTTTTTTACCTAATTCAACTAATCCTTCACCATAACCATCTCGAGTTGGCTTTTGTTTTAATTTATTTTTTTGAAATACATTTTTCTCTAAATCCATATTTTTAAGATTAAATTAATTTTTTAAATATTTATTCGCTTTCGCTTTTAATTTTTCCATCTAAAGTTCTTAGGCACTCCAAGGCTTTTTTGCTTTCTTCGGCGCAAGGAGCTTTGCCATGCCAAGAATATTTCCATTCCATAAAATCAACTCCCCGGCCAGGAATAGTATGGGCAATAATTAAACTTGGTTTTTCAAAAATTCTTTTAGATTCATGGCAAGCATTAATAATTTCTTCAATATTATGGCCATCTACTTCCATAACATGCCAGCCAAAATCTTCGTATTTATCACGAATAGATTCTAAAGGCATTACATCTTCAGTATATCCATCAATTTGAATATTATTTCGATCCATAATCTGGGTTAGATTAAATAGCCTTTCTTTGCCGGCAAACATAGCTGCTTCCCACATTTGGCCTTCATCATGCTCTCCATCAGAAGTTAAACACCAAACCCAATTTTCTTTTTTGGATAATTTATTAAAATCATAAGCCATGCCGCAAGCAATTGACAGTCCTTGAGCCAAAGAACCGCCTGAAGTTTCTATGCCAGGCACGCTCTGGCGATGAGGATGTCCTTGTAAAATACTTCCGAATTTGCGTAAAGTATTTAATTCTTTGGTATCAAAGTATCCAGCATGAGCTAAAGCGGCGTACCAAACCGGACAAATATGAGCGTTTGAAAGAATTAGATAATCTCTTTGCTCCCAATCAGGCTTTTTAGGATCATGTTTCATAACATCTCCAAAATACAAGGCTGTAAATACATCTGCCATGCCTAAAGATCCAGCTGAATGGCCTGATTTAGCTGCTAAAAGCATATTGATTACATCTTTACGAATTTGGTTTGCTTTTTTTTGAAGTTGTTTTGTTGTCATATATTTTGCATTTGTTTAATTGTTTCTTTTATATTTTGACTGTTAAAAATAGCGCTGCCGCTGGCTAATAAATTAGCTCCAGCTTGAATTACTTGTTTAGCAGTCTCTAAATTAATTCCTCCATCAACTTCAATATTTATTTCTGAATGTTTTTCCCGCAAGCTTTTAATTTTTGAAATTGTTTCTGGTATTAATTTTTGCCCCCCTTTGCCTGGATTAACTGTCATAATTAAAACTAAATCAAGTTTAGAAATAAGATTGTCAATTAATTCAAGCGGAGTTTTTGGGTTAATCGCTAAGCCGGCTTTTAATCCAGCTTCTTTTATTTTTTGAATAATTTCTAAATGCTGCTGAGTGGACTCATAATGAAAAATGAGCCGATTAATTCCTAAATCAATCCATTCATCAATTATTTCCTCTGGTTGTTCCACCATTAAATGAGCCTCCAATTTTAAATCTGTTTTTAAATTTTTTAATTCCTTTATTTCCCCAAATGAATATGGCCAAGTTGAATTTGCAACAAACTTTCCATCCATAATATCTAGTTGAGCCCAATTAACATATTCTTGTATTTGATTGATTTTTTCTTCTATCTCTTGATAATTTTGGGCAATGATTGTCGGAATAACCTGAACCATATTTATTAATTAATTAGCTTGTTCTATTTCTCCCAATCTTCGCTGATGCCTTTCTCCTTGGCTAAATTTTGCTTCTAGCCAATTTTGAACAATTTTTTTAGCTGCTTGAACATTTAAAACTTTTCCGGCTAAGCATAATACATTTGCGTTTAAATGCTCTTTAGCTTGTTTAGCAGTAAATTCATTCCAAGCAACTGTTCCGCGCGCCTGAGTCATCTTATTAACCGCTAAGCACATGCCTAATCCGGTTCCGCAAATCAAAATTCCCAATCCATTAGTTTTGGAAACTTTTTCTCCAACTAATTTAGCAAATTCAGGATAATCGTCTTTTGAATCAAATTCTTGAGCGCCTAAGTCTTGATACTCATAACCAAGCTCTTGAAGATAAGGCTTAAGCTCTTCTTTAAGCGAATATCCAGCATGATCAGCTCCGAGATAAATCATATTCTTTGTTTATTGATAAAATCAGCAAACTCAGCCAAACGGCAAGCATATCCCCATTCATTGTCATACCAGGCAATTAATTTTACCAGGGTATCAT
>CAZJBH010000038.1:0-4650 GCA_964544485.1 uncultured Candidatus Saccharibacteria bacterium | reverse complement strand
TTAAACAAAATATAGATTTAGATAAGATTTTAAAAATACTTAAACAGGAAAAAATTGTTAAACCTGAAGATAATTGGGAGGATATAGATTTTTATAAACCTGAAAAATCAGAAGAATGTCCGGATGGGTATAAAGGCCGGCTTGGAGTTTACGAAGTTTTAGAAGTTGATGAAGAAATTAAAGATTTAGTTATTAAAGAGGCAACCGCTCAGCAAATTCAGCAAAAAGCCCAGGAAAAAGATATGCGTATTATGATAGAAGACGGTTTTATTAAAGCAGCCCAGGGGATTACTAGTATTGAGGAAATTTTAAGGGTAACTAAGGAATAAAAATATGGCTGAATTTATTTACCAGGCTAAGAATAAACAAGGAGAAACTGAATCAGGCCATTTGCGGGCGAATAATAAGTATGAATTAGCCGCTTTATTAAGAAGTAAAGGATTAACTTTAGTTTCTGCTAAAGGAATTGGATTAGAGGATAAATCAGGCAGCCAATGGAAGCGTTATTGGCAGCAAATTAACAGTAAATTTGGCAGAGTTTCAATAGTTGAAAAAATGCTTTTTTCAAGGCATTTAGCGATTATGCTTGATTCTGGATTAAGCTTAGACGAGGCTTTAATCGTTTTAGCCAAGCAAGGGAAAAGTTCTAAATTTAAAAAAACAATTTTTCAAATAGAAAACAATATAAAACAAGGAAAAGCTTTTAGCGATTGTTTGGCTGATTATCCTAAGATTTTTGACCAGCTTTATGTAAATATGGTTAAGATTGGCGAAGCAACTGGAAATCTTAGCAAGGTTTTAAAAATTTTAGCCGAACAAATGCGCAAAGACCATGAACTAATTCGGCGAGTTAGGGGGGCAATGATGTATCCAGCAGTGATTGTTATTGCTATGATCGGAATAGGTATTTTAATGATGATTATTGTAGTTCCTAAATTAACTTCTATGTTTGAAGAATTAGGTATAGATCTACCTTTGAGTACTCAGCTCGTCATTGGAGTAAGTAATTTTTTAAAAGAAAGTTATTTAATCGGAATTTTAATTATTATTAGCTTGATTGTTGGTTTTAAATTTTTATTGAGATTAGATTTAGTTAAAGAAATTTTAAGTAAAATTTATATCCATCTTCCGATTTTCGGCGGTTTGGTGAGAAAAATTAATTGCGCTCGTTTTTCCAGAACCCTGAGCGCTTTAACTCAAAGCGGAGTTAGGATTGTTCGTTCTTTAAGGATTGTTTCCGGAACTTTAAAAAATCAGCAATATCATCAAAGTTTAAAACAAGTAGCTGATCAAATAGAAAAAGGAGAAGAATTAAGCAGTGTTTTAAAGAATTATCAAAATTTATACAACCCAATGATTATTCAGATGATTAAAGTTGGCGAACAAACCGGAAGTTTAGCTGAAATTTTAGAAAATTTAGCTGATTTTTACGAGGAAGATATAGATAATACAACCCAAAATATGTCTGCTTTGATCGAACCTTTGATTATGTTATTAATCGGCGGAGCAGTTGGGTTTTTTGCTATTTCTATGCTTCAGCCAATGTATTCTATGATGAGCGGAATTTAATTTATTTAATTAACTTTTATTTATATGCCAATTAAAAAAATCTTCTTTCTAATATTCGCAATTAATCTGATTCTTTTTAGTTTTGGAATTTTTAGTTTAACTAATGCTGCCGCAGGTGATAATTTGCCTGATATTCCTGGAGCGGATAAACCAACTAACTTTGTTGGCTGGGTTAAGTATATCTATTTATTAATGCTTTATTTTGTTGGTTTAACTGCTTTTGGGGTTTTAGTTTACGCTGGTTTCTTGTATATGCTAGCTGATACAGTTACTTCTAAAGAAGACGCTAAAAAATGGGTTTTTGGAGCTATCTCAGGACTTATTCTAGCTTTAGCCGCTTATTTAATTTTAAATACAATCAATCCGGATTTAGTTAATTGGAATTTAGAAGTAGATTCCGCAAATTAAATTATTAAAATATGTTTTATGTTCCAGAATTTAAGTTTAATAATAAAAAAGGGTTTACTTTTGTCCAAACTTTGGTTGGTATTTCTATTTTATTAATCATTTTTCTTGGCCTTTACGCTATGTTTCAGCTTGGAATGAAAATAGCGGCTCAGAATAAAGCTAGAATTACAGCAACTGCTTTAGCTAATCAAAGAATAGAAACTTTTAGGAATTTGCCTTATAACCAAGTTGGAACTTTAGGCGGTATTCCTGCCGGTAATATTCCAGAAAGCGAAGTTTTTACCAGAAATAAAATAGATTTTACAGTAAAAACCACGATTAATTACATAGATGATCCTTTTGACGGAGTAGCTCCGGAAGATGATTTGCCGAATGATTATAAACAAGTCAAAGTTAAAACAACTTGGCCCGGATTTATTGGCGGCGAAGTTGTTTTAATTACAAATATTTCTCCCAAAGGGATGGAATCAGATCAAGGAGGAGGGAATTTGTCTATTTCTGTGTTTGACGCTTTGGGTGAGCCGATTAATCAAGCTAATATTCATTTGGTAAACACTCAAACAGATCCAGCAATTGATGTTAATTACCAAACTAATGATCAGGGAGAGTTCTTAGTCGTTGGAGCGCCAACTTCAACCAATGCTTATCAAATTAGCGTAACTAAATCAGGCTATAGTTCAGCGCAGACCTATAGCAGCGATGAAGTGGCTAATCCGGATAAGCCGCATGCCACAGTTATAACTGGAAAATTAACTGAAATAAGTTTTTCAATTGATTTATTAGGGAGCATGAAAGTTAATACTTTATCTCCTTGGGGAAGCGATAGTTTTAACGATTCTTTTTTTAATAGCGATTATCTTTCTGAAAGCGAAGATATAGAGATTGGATCAGGCCAAGTGATTTTAGCGACCAGCACAGCTACTTCCAGCCCTTATCAGCTAAGTGGTTATTTAATTTCTCAAGAAATAGCTCCAGCTGATATTTTAAATTGGAATGAATTATTTTGGGATGATGACCAGCCCTTGGAAACAGAAATTAATTATCAACTTTATTACGCAACCAGCACTGATTGGGAATTAATTTCAGATGCAAATTTAAACGGAAATAGTTCTGGTTTTAGCGAATCTCCGATTGATTTAAGCGAGCTTTTAATCAGTGAATATCCAAAATTGAAGATAAGGGGGAATTTATCTACTCAGAGCACTAGCACAACACCAACACTTTATTCTTGGGGTGTTTCCTGGATTACTTCTCAAGCAACTCCAATTGGGAATGTTAATTTTAATTTATTTAATCAAAAAACTATTGGTACAGATGAGAATGAAGAACCGGTTTACAAATTTTCTGAAGATTTTATAACTGATCCATCAGGAGAAATAGAGATTGCTGATTTAGAATGGGGTAAGTATAATTTTGAAAGCCTGGAAGAGGATTTAACTTTGATTAGCACTCAGCCGGAATCAGATCCAATTGGCGAGAAAATAGAGCTTTTGCCAGAAGAAGATAAATCAATTAGTTTGTTTTTAGAAGCCACTAACAGTCTGCTTTTTGATTTAGTGAATACAGAAACCCTTGAACCGGTTTTTAATGCCCAGGTGCGTTTGTATAAAGGAGTTGATTATGATCAAACCTTATTTACCGATCAAAGCGGCCAAGTAATCTTTATTCCTTTAGAATCCGGTTTATATAATTATGAAATTCAAGCAGATAATTATGAAAATTATTTTGGCAGTTTAGAAGTTTTAGGGAATCAAATAATTAATCTTTATTTAACTCAGCTTGGTCCGTCTTAATTTATGAAAAATATTAAAGGATTTACCCTAATTGAAGTTTTAGTAACAATTGGTATTTTTGCTATAGCTATGGGCGCTATAACTGGTTTTGTTTTAATGAGCTATCGAGCGCAAAATTATACAATTCAGCAAGCAAATGCTGTTGATGAGGCTAGAAAAGGTATTCAGGTTATGAATCGAGAATTGCGCGAGGCTAGAACCGGAGATAATGGCGCGTATATTCTTGAAAAAGCAGATGACCATGAAATAATTTTTTATTCTGATATTGATAAAGACGGAGCAACTGAAAGAGTTCGTTATTTTGTTTATCAAAGCGGCTTTTTAAATGAAAGCGATGTTAATACTTGCGTGGCTTACAATGCAGGCGGTTCTTGTAATGTAAGTTTTGATCAATTTACTGGAAATCCGGTTGATAGCGCTGAAGTTAATATTTGCGTAGAAGGCGACTTGAACGGAGGAAATGAATATATTGAAATATATGCAGACGGATCTTATTTAGGCCAGATTTGCCATGGCGGCTGCAGCCAATGTAATGGGAATTGGGAAGGATGCACTCCTTTTGATGTTACTCAGCAAGCTAGCGATGGATCAATTATTTTTACCGCAGATAGCTCTTCTGCGGTCGGATCTTGGGGAGGCGGTTTTTGCGATTGGCAGGAAGAGAATCATGCTTTTAAAGCTAAATTTGATTTTGCTTGGACAGAAACAGATCCGAATACAGTTCTTACCTTAAGAAAAGAGATTATTCAGCCAAGCGAATATCCGATTAATTATCCAGAAGAAAATGAGGAAACTTCTATCTTGAGTCGTCATATTTTAAATCAGTTGCCGATTTTTAAATATTATGATGGGCAAGGGAATGAATTAGACGCTCCGGCCC
>CAZJBH010000037.1:0-5023 GCA_964544485.1 uncultured Candidatus Saccharibacteria bacterium | reverse complement strand
TTAAAGGATCAAATTGGCTCAAGACCTTTAGAGCTAGGAGAAGAAGTTAGCTTCTCCGAAGAATCAATTCAAGAAGCAATTGAAGCAGCTAATCAATTAACTCAAAGTCAATTGCAGAATCTTGAAAAATACAGTCAAAGCATAGATTGGGAATAAAAAAGAATTGAAATTAAGTACCTTAAAGTTCTTTATTCGTATATCAATTTATTTACTTAAAACATAAAAGCCCCTGATAAGGGGCTTTTATGTTTACTTAAATTGTAAAATATTTTTCTAAAATTCTGCTAAAAGCGAATTTTAGATAACATTTCAATTCGCTAAAAACCAAGAATTAACCTGATTAAAAGACAAAAAGAAATGATACTGTTGTTAAAACAATTAACAAACAGTATGGTGGAAATCCTGCAGGCACAAGGCCTCTTTGATAAGGAGGGATTTCAAAGTCCCAAAAGGGATTAGGATTTCCACAATACTATTGATTAATTTTCCTCCTCTCATTACCTTGCTAGCATTCTATCACATACCTTGATTTTTGTCAAGGGTTTTTGAACTGATTTTAATTAAAATATTCTTGCTGGAAATTATTTGCCAAATCAATTACATAATTAGTTACCTGATGATACATCCATTTTTTGTAATAGCTTCCGCCAAGATATTTTCCATAAGCCATACGCTCCCCTGTCTCAGTTCGCTGATTAGCTCCGCCTTGAGATAATTTAATCGCTGCTGCAGTAAAAGCGTCTTGATGAGACCAAGGATTAGGCGGATTATTTCCAGTTAAAGCAGCCACTTGATCAACATAAGCTAACCAGGTAGCTGGCATAAATTGAGCCACTCCCATAGCCCCTCCGCAACCATACCATGGTTCAGCAGAAACCGGCTGGGTGTCTGGATTTAATCCTAATGATTCACAAATAGATAAAAATGCGTTTTTTTGTTTTTCTGCTTGAGTTAAATATCCTAAACGGCGATAGCATTGATACATATCTTCTCGCCAATTACCTGAACCAACATTTAGTCCTAAGCGCGATTCAGCTTCTAGAACTCCTAATAAAAAGGCTGGCCTAATTCCTGTTTTAGCTGCTGCAAAAATAGCGTATTGAACTGCTTCATTCAAAGAAATATTGTACCTGTTTAATAATGAAAGCTGTTCTTTGATTTGATTAATTTCTTGTTTAGCTCCGCTGATTAATTGTTGATAGCGCGCTTCTTGCCCTTTGGTTTTGTCTAATAAATCTTCTTTGTAATTTTGTTTTGATTCAACTGATCGTTTTTGCACTAATTGCAAAGATTTTAACCGATTTTGCTGGGCTTTTTCTTGTTCTAAATCCTCTCGCTGCCTGGTTAAGTTTTCTTTTAATTCTTTAATTTTTTCAAGCATTCCGTGAATTTCTTCTTGAACGCTCTCTAGCGCATTATACTGTTCAAAAAAATCAGAAAAATTATTGTTTTTTAAAATTACTTCTAAAAGAGTTTGCTGGTCAAAATATGCAATTGTTTGAATGTATTCAGCTAGAATTCCTTTTTTTTCAACAACTTGATTTTCTAATTCAAGCATTTTTTCATCAATTTGCTGAATATTTAAATTACTTTTTTGAATTGCTAAATCAATTTGATTTATTTCTCCTCTAATTTTAGCAATTTCACTTTCTAAAATATTGATTTGATTGTTTAAAGTTTGCGCTTCAGCGCGAGTTTGTTCAATTTCTTGCTGATGTTGATTAATTTCTTGCTGTTTTTGCTGAATTTGTTTTTCTAATTCGCGCTTTAATTCTTCAACATCGCTGGCTGAGACAAAAAAAGGCAGTATTAAAAATACTGCTAGTAAAATAGCGATTGGCCATTTTTTGATTAATTTGTAAATTTTCTCAGTCATTACCTCCTTGCTTAAAAAATTAGCTATTTTTCTTCTGATTCAGTTTCTTGAGGCTGCTCTTCAGTTTCTTCTTCGGTTTTCCCTTTTTCTTCTACTTCTACTTCATCAATACTTTCTTCAGGAGTTTCTTCTAATGCTTCTAACTCTTCTTCGCTGCGTGGTGGAGTAACTGAGACAACTGCTTCATCTTCTTCTGCTTCAATTTTAACATTTTCTGGAACTTTTAAGTCCTTAACTCGAATAATATCATCAAAGGTTTTAAGTTTGGAAATATCAACTTCAATTTCATGAATTAAATTTTTAGGCAAAGCAGAAATATTTAATGATTGCAAGCTTTTAACCAAGACTCCATCCAATGATTTAACTGCTTCTGATTGGCCAACAAAATTCAAAGGAATTTCTACGCTAATTTCTTGGTCCATACGAACTTCATAAAAATCAATATGAATAATATTATTTGATAAAACATCCCGTTTAATATCATTTACCAGGACAATTCTTTCTTTTTCTTTAATTTCTTTATTTTTGAGATTTAGCTGAATCAATGTACTTTCTCCTGCTTTTTGGTAAATTCGGTTAAATTGGGTATAATCTACGGATAAATTAAGATTTTCAATTTTTGGGCCGTATAAAACAGCCGGAATCAATCCTTGATTCCGAAGTTGTTTATTCTTTTTCCCCGCTTCTTTTCTTGTATTTACATTTAATTCTAACATCTTTACTATCTTAACTAAAAAAACATTCTAGGTCAATATCTTTATTCAGTTATTTCAATTGCTTCTACCGGGCAAATATCTGCTCCGTCTTTAGCACAATCTTCTTGAGTTTCTCCTTGTTCAGATTGATTTTCCTTTAAAATCGCTTTGCCTTGCTCATTTAATTCAAAAACTTCTGAACAAGCAGCTTGGCAGCTTCCGCAGCCAATACATTCTTCTTGATTAATTTTTACTTTCATATTTAAAATAAATTAATTATATTTTATAATCGCTTCCAAATAAGATTATTTTATCCTCTACAATTTCACTAATTTTGTCAATTACTCCTGGCATAATTTTGTAAGGCGTTGTTTGATCAGGATTATCAGCTAAAGATTTTTTTAAACTTTGGGTATAGCCAGCTCTTAATTCAGTATTAACATTCACCTTAACAATTCCGTTGTTAATCGCTCGAAGAATATCTTCTTCCGGAGTTCCAGAACCGCCATGCAAAACCAAAAAAGTCTTTTGATTTAGGGCTTTGTCAATTTCTATCAGTCGATCAATTCTCAAATGCGGGTTTTTGCCTGATTTAGCAACTCCATGAATATTTCCGATTGAAATTGCTAAACTATCAACCTTAGTTTTTTTGACAAATTCCAAAGCTTGTTTCGGATCAGTCAAATCTTCTTCCTTGGTTTGAGCTTCCTGCTCTAAAGCAGAACTTCCTCTTAAAATTCCAACTTCTCCTTCTATATTTTTAAGCTTATGTTTCCTAGCTAAAACAACAACTTTTTTAGTAATAGATATATTTTCTTCAAAATCTAAAGCTGAGCCATCAAAATGAACTGAATCATATCCTGCTTCAATTGCTTCTTCAATTGCTTCAAAAGATTTGCCATGATCCAAATGCAGCCAAATCGGCAATTTTGTTTCTTTGCGATAAACATCTATTAAGCTTTTAGCTTGAGCTTTGCCTAAAAAATTACTTTCTCCTTCAGAAGTAGCAATTAAAAGAGGGCTTTGCATTTTTTCTGCTGCCTGAACAATTCCTTTTAATTGCTCTAAATTTGAGATATTAAAAGCTCCGATCGCATATTTCCCTTGTTGAGCTTTTTTAAATAAATTTAACATATTAATAGCTTGAATTATCAGCTGTTAAACTGACAAATCCTTTGTCTAAATGATCCATCATTAAGCGATCTAGCTCTCCTTCGCCCATATATTCAATGAATAATTGATTCCATAAGGCTTCTTGCTGATGATAAAGATATTTGGAAATGAATTTTTCTTGGCGAAGCAAAGAAATTCCAATATCATACAAATCAAAACTGATTAATTCTTTTTTATCTTGATTGTTTTTAAAAAATTCTCCGGCTGTGTCTAAATCATTCCAAAATTCAAATCCAGAATTTTCAAAACGCTGGGCAAATTTAGCAATTGCCTTGCTGGCCCGGGTATAATGCCAAGCTTCCGGACTAATATGCGGCTCTGCTAAACGCGGATCATTTTTATCATGCTTAGCTAAATATGAAGGAACTATTCGCCAGCTCATGCTTTTATGATTCGGCAAAACATCTCCTGAAACTTCAACCTTTAAAGCATTAATCATTTTTTGAATAAAATTCTTATCTTGGCTATATTTTTCAAACAAACGCGAATGCCAATCAACTTCAAAAATATAGTGGAGAGTCATGAAAAACAAATATAGAATTTCTCCCTTAGCTTGTTTTTCTACTGGGATAATAAAAACTAAGCCAAGTTCTTTAAGATGGCTCATATGATGCAATTTCTTGCCTAAAAACTCCTTGCCAATTCCAGCCCATCTTTCTGGCAAAGCAATCACTTTAATATCTCTTTTTTCAAAATCTTTAGCTTCAAGCTTGTGATAAGCTTTAAAAAAAACTTTATTTAGCCATTCACTTTCTTCAACAAAACGTAAAGCAGCAAAAAGTTCGTAAATATTTTCTTTTTCTAGCATTTTTTCAATATCATTATAGCCTAAGCTAGCCATAATTTTTTGAGGCGGATTTTGCCGCATTAAATCTCTGGCAGCTTCCTCTTTTAGATAAAATCCTTGCAAATCGCCGGCTAATTCCTTAGCTGCGTTAACTAAGCTGCGACAGCCAGCCAATGAAGAAAAATCCGGCTTAAAAAATCGGTCTAAAAGATAAGCATCGTCTTTTTCTGCTCGTTCAAGCAAGGCTTGATAAACTTTTTCCGCTTTTAATTTAAAAACATTCTTCTTTTTGCCAAAACCAAGATTAATCAAAGTTTCTCTAATTCTGTTTTCATTTTCTTCAACTATTTTATCAACTATCTTTTTGCGTCCGCTAATTGCTTTCATTCTTTTATCTATTCTTTGAATTACTTCTTCTTTGGTTCTTAATAGTTTAGCTAATTTTTTGTAATTTGTCATAATTTAAATTTTTTCTTTTTCAACTTTTACTTT
>CAZJBH010000036.1:0-5096 GCA_964544485.1 uncultured Candidatus Saccharibacteria bacterium | reverse complement strand
AATTATTAATACTAAAAGTCTTCCAAAAAATATTTTTTGGAAAATCAAATAAATAATCAGTAATTAAGGCATTAAAAGTGCTTGCATTAAAACGAACATTTGCTTCAGTTGAATATATTTTTTTATCTTGAGTCAGTAGAAAATCTATTCCAACAAAACCATATGCCTGTTGGGCCTGCAAATATTTAGCAAATTGAGCGCCAAAACTTTCAGCTTTTTGAAATAATTTTTTTCTTGAAATAATTTGTGAAGGATAAACGCTTCCTTGATAAGAAACTTTATTTTCTCCTAACATTTGATCTGATAAACAAACCAAATCAATTTTATTCAAACCAATAAAATATTGCAGATTAAAAGTAAAGTTAACTTTAGAAATTAATCCTTCTATTAAAAAGGCATCTTGATTATAGAAATGTTTTTTTAATTGTTCTTCTAACTCTTTCTCATTTTTAACAATAAATACGCCAAAACCAGCTACTGATCTTTCTTTTTTAAGAACTCCTCCTTTAAATCCTTGTTTTTTTAAAAAATTAAATGCTTTTTTAGCTTCTCTAAAATCATTTACTCTGAAACCCGGAACAATTAAATCAGGAGCTAAATTTTTAGCGACTTGCCGATAATTAGCTTTATTATTTATCCATTCAATAAAAGCAGCTCCTCTAATTAAATTAATCCCTAAATTTTCAGCCAATAATTCACTAAAATGGCTTTCAATATAAGGAATTAATAGTTTTGGCTTATTTTTCTTAATTTTTCTTAATAACAATTTATCTTCTAAAACTGCCTTAGTTAAAGAAGGATAATTTAAATAATTTGAAGCAATAAAAACATTTTCTTTTTTAATTCTAGCTAAACCTAAATTTCTATAATAGTCCCATAAAAAATTATCAATTGGCTCAGCTAAAATAGTTAAATCATCTTCATCCAAAAGAGGAAAGATTCTTTTTTCGTAAAGCTTCCTTCGATCTTCTTGATCAGTATCTGCTTCTTCATGCCGATCATTCAGATATATTTTTTTGTCTTTATTAAAAAACTTATTTAATAACATTTTTTATTCTTTGCTCTAAGGCAATTTTTTCTAATTTTAGATTAGAGTTAAATTTAATTTCACGATTTTTTAATAATTTTTTCTTTTGCTGAGCTGATAAATTAATATATTTATAATACCCCAAGCAAGCAATCATAGCTCCATTATCAACTGAATATTTTTTATTAATCGGAGCCTTAAATTTCAACCCTTGTTTTAAACATTCTTTTTTCAAAACTTGCTTTAATTTAAGATTAGCTGAAATACCTCCAACTAAATGAATTTCTGCTACTTTTTCTTTCTGAGCCAAATTTAATAAACCATTAGTTATTAGTTCTGCCATGCTTTGTTCAAAAGAAGCGCATAAATCTGAAATAAATTTTTTTGAAATTTTCTTTTCTTGAGAAATAACTTGACTAATTATTTTCTCAACCTCTGAAAAATCTAATTTAGTTATATCAAATTTTTTCAATTGACTAATTAAATCGAATCTATCGCTTTTACCATTCCGAGCATATTTAGCAATCATTGGCGCGCTGCCAATCGGTCCGCCAATTTTTAAAGCATTGGCTAAATAGCTATAAATAGCTCCGATTCCTCTAAAATTCGGTTTATCTTTTCCTTTCTTTCTCATTGCGTCAATTCGATAAAGCTCCTTCCATTTAAATTTATTATTTAAAATTTTAATAATTCCGCTATGTCCGCCTGAAGAACTTAGAACTAAAATCGGAAAACTAAATTCTTGAGGGTCTCTTTCCACCCAATTTGAAAAATAATGAGTTTCTTGGTGATGAACCTGAATCAACGGTTTATTAAAAATCCTAGCTAAAGTTTCCGCAGCAGTTAAGCCAATCAAGACATTAGAAATAAAACTGCCAAAATGATTAACTGAGATTAAATCAATATCTTCTATTTTAGAATTTGCCTTTATTAAAGCTTTTTCTATTACTGAGCCGATTTGATTTAAATGAATATCTACTAACTGATACATCTTATCTGAATTCATTAAAGTAGACTGACTTAAATCAACCAAAACAAATCTTCCATCCTCAACCACAGAAACACAAACATCATGTAAAATTGTATCTATCCCTAATATCTTCATTTCTCCACTAAATAATTCCCAATTGCCAAGCAATCCATGCCAGAAGCATAAAATGTTCTTAAAGCATCTCTTGGAGTGCAAACAATTGGTTCTCCGGCTAAATTGTAACTAGTATTTAAAACCGCAGGAATCTTAGTTAATTTTTTAAATTCATTAATTAATTTCCAATAATTAGAATTAGTTTTTTTAGAAACTGTCTGTAATCTAACTGTTTCATCTACATGCGCAGTAGCAATTAAATCCTTTAGTTTATCTTTCTTAGCTTTGAAAGCTAAAATCATAAACGGAGAAGGATAATAGTTTTCTACATAATCTGGAGCGTCTTCTTCTAGAATAGAAGGAGCAAAAGGACGCCAAGGTTCTCTTTTCTTTACATTCTTGTTAATCATATCTTTCATCTTAGGATTAGCTGGATTAGCTAGAATAGAACGATTTCCTAAAGCTCTTGGGCCAGCTTCCATTCTGCCTTGGAACCAGCCAATAATCTTGTCTTGAGCAATTTTTTCAGCCGCTTCTTTGAAAATATTCTCTGACTGATGATATTTATTAACTTTGCATTCTTTTATCATTACTTCTATCTCTTGATCATTGAATTGAGGACCCCAATAAGCATGGTTAAAGACAAATTTAGGTAATTGATTGGTTTTTTTAACATATACATAGGTAGCTGCTCCGAGAGCGGTTCCTGCGTCAGAAGAAGCTGGTTGGATATAAATGTTATCAACATACTCAGAGTTTAGTAAAGCGCCGTTCATAGCGCAGTTTAAAGCTACTCCTCCGGCTAAGCAAAGATTCTTAGAATTAGTTTGTTGATAAAGATACTTAACCATTTGAAGAACTGCCTTTTCTAAAACGGTTTGTAGAGTAGCAGCTAAATCTTTATGCTCTTGAGTAATCTGATCATATCTGTTTCTTTTTTTAATTTTTGATAGAAAAGCTAATTTCTTTTGATAATCTATTTTAGGAACTGGTTTAGCATTCCAATCTATGAAATTGAATCTTTCTGGATAAGGAGTGCCATAGCTGGCTAAACCCATGGTTTTGCCTTCTTGGCTGTGTTTTTTAAAGCCAAGCAAGCCAGTAATGTCTTCGTAAAGTCCGCCCCAGGTTTCTTGATTATTGACTCGGTGAAAGATTCTCATATCAAGACCATCTCCATAGCCAAGCAAGCCTGATTCTGATTCGCCTCTTCTATCCAAAGAAATTAAATTAACTTGCTTAAATCCGGATAGATAAAAAGAAGAAGCTAAGTGAGAAATATGATGGTTAATATTGATTACACGCGGATCTTTAAAACTAAAAGGCTGGTTCCATTTAAATTTTCTTAAATAAAGAGTTTTCTTTCTGTTTTTATCTTGATTAAGAAATAATATTTGACTAAATGGGCGCGGACAATCATCAAAACCAACTGCGATATAGTCTAAATCTTTTATAGTTATTCCAGCTTGATCAAGACAATATTTGGTTGCTTGACAAGCGCCAATTCTAGGAGCATGTTTTTTTCTAATAAATCTTTCCTCTTCAGCAAAGGCAATCAACTTTCCATTAATCAAAAGACAGGCTGCATTATTTGCAGAATAACATGAATGAGTAATTCCTAAAATATTCATTGATCTGCTTGATTGATTAAATTATCTTTAGCTAGTTTCTCTATTTTCTTAGTCAAAATATCTGATTTAATTTCCCCTTCTCTAATTACCTTAATTTTATTATTCTCTAACTCAATTACTGTTGACGGTTTTCGTTCAGGCAGTTTTCCGGCATCTAAAACTATATCCGGCTTGATTCCATGGCCAAAAATTCCCCTAAAATATTTCATTAATTCTTTAACTGAATAAGTATTTTTTAATTCTGAAATATTAGCACTTGTTCCAATTACCGGAGTTCGATGAAAACTAGATAAAGTAGAAGTTACTTTATTGAAAGGAACCCGGAATCCCAAACTTTTATATCCAACATTTAAAAATTCAGGAACCGCTTCTTTTTTTCTAGGAACAGCAAAAGTAAAAGGCTCTTTGGGAAATTTTTGGGCAATTTTTTTAATTAAAGGACTAGTTTCGCCATAATTACTAATATCATCAATAGAATAAAGCCCAAGATTAAAAGCCTTGCCTTTATCTCTGCGTTTTACTTTTTGAATTTTTCTAATCGCCTTTAGATTAAAAGCATCACCTACTAAAGTATAAACTGCATCTCCTGGCACAATCGCTAAGCCCCCTTTATAAATTGCTTCAGCAACCTTTTTTATTACCTCTGGATCAGGATTAGCATAATCTATTTTTACAACTTTCATAATTTTTTACTTTTCAATAAAGGGAAACTATATTTCTTTAAATAATCTGTTTCTATTCCGCTACAAGCTTGATAATACATACATTTTAAACAATCTCTGTTTTTAGTAAAAGTTTTACTAAAATCCCTAATTTTTATCTTCTCTAATTGAAATTCTTGGCTTACTTTTAATAATTTTCGTTTCCTTCTTTGTTGGATAGTCTCATCTTTAAATTTAGGTAAATTATCAAGATAGCATAATGGAAAATTCCAAAAGACTATATTTACTCCTAATTGATTAGCTACTCTAATCGCTTGCTCAACATATTTCTTAATTTCTTTAAAATCAGTTGGCAAAGATTTTTGAATAAGCTCGTTTAAAGTATCTCCTAAATACATTAATCTAAATTCTAAATTAATTTTTTGATAATTATTTTTTTTAAACAAACTACTTAAATAGCTAACTATTTTTGGTAAAGATTTTAAATTATTTTTATTAATCACCAAAATAAGCATAATCGGCAAACCGGATTTTAAAAAATTCTTTAATCCATTTATTCTTTTAAGATCATTCCCTTGCTTGGGCAAATTATTAACTGAACCAATAATTTTATTGTTTTTTTGAGCTGGGAAATAAGTTAAAGTTTTTTCTAAAAATTTTTTGTGATTAAATTTTAAAAGATTAGTAATTAT
>CAZJBH010000035.1:0-5839 GCA_964544485.1 uncultured Candidatus Saccharibacteria bacterium | reverse complement strand
CTATTTTTTGGAGCTGCTAAAACAAAAAAGAAAGAAAATTAATCTGTTCATAATTATGGAAACTATTTTACCGATTATTCAAATTATTATTGCTCTTGGTTTAATTGTAACTATTTTGCTTCAACAAAGAGGAGCTGGAGGCGCGGGAATTTTTGGTTCTGGCGGAGGAGGATCAAGCTATTATACTAAGCGCGGATTTGAAAAAATACTTTTTCGCTCAAGCATTATTTTAGCTTCGCTATTCATTATTTCCGCTTTTATAAATTTATTAATTTAAAAAACATTTAGAAATTAATTAAACTGATCCAAAAAACAGATATTGTTTTTTTGTTGCCTAAAAATATTTCTATTCAACCTAACAATTTAATTGCTAAATTTAAGCAATCTTTTGAAAAAAAACCTAGCGCAAGACAATTAAGGCAATTATTCAAAATTTTGAATAATAAAGAAAAATGGATTTTGCGCGGATTTTTAATTTTAATCATTGGCGGTTTATTTAGCTTAGCGCTTAATTTTTATTTTCTCCAAACAGAAAAAATTCCCCAAGTCGGAGGAACTTATCGTGAAGGAATTTTAGGTCAGCCGCGCTTTATTAATCCAGTCCTGGCTGAAACAAATGATACTGATCGGGCAATTACCCGGACAATTTATTCTAGCTTATTCAAATACAATGGCCAGGGAGAATTAATTTCGGATTTAGTTAAAGATTATCAAATTTCCGAAGACGGGAAAACATATATTTTTAATTTAAAAGAAAATGTTTTTTGGCATGACGGAGAAAAATTAACTGCTCAGGATATTGTTTTTACAATTAAAACTATTCAGGATCCAGAGTATAAAAGTCCTTTAGAAAATAATTGGCAAAGCGTAGAAGTTAATAAAATTGATGATTATACTTTAGAAATTAAATTAGCTAATGTTTACGCTCCTTTTTTGCATAATTTAACAGTTGGAATTATTCCGGAGCATATTTGGTCTGGTATTTCTCCGGCCAATTTCGCTTTAGCTCAGTATAATCTAAAGCCGATCGGTTCAGGCCCGTATCAATTTCAGGAATTTATTAAAAATGATCAAGGCAATATTGAAATGTTAATTTTAGAAAGAAATCCGGCTTACTACCAAAATTCAAAGCCTTATCTTCAAAAATTGATTTTTAAATTCTATAATACTCAAGAAAATTTAATTAAAGCGTATAATCAGCGCAATATTGACGGCTTAGGATTTTTATCCAGTTTGAATGAGGATAAATTGAATAATAATTTAAATAAATATCAAATTAAGCTCCCCTCTTATTACGCAGTCTTTTTTAATCAGAATAAAAGCAAGGCTCTAACTGATAAAACCGCTCGCTTGGCTTTTGCTTATGCAACTGATAAACAAGAAATTATTAAGCAAGTCTATAACCAAAAAGCTTCAATTGTAAATTCTCCTTTATTGTTTGAATGGTTTAATTTTAATCAAGAAATAGATATTTATGATTTTGCTTTAGAACATGCTAAAAATATTTTAGAAGCTGATGAATGGATTGATACAGATGATAATGGGATAAGGGATAAAAATATTAATGATGAAAAGATTCAATTAGAGATTACCATAACTACTACTGATTGGCCGGAATTGGAAGCAACTGCCCGGCTTTTAAAAGAACAATGGGAAAAAATTGGAGCTAAAATTAATTTAGATATTGTTGATCCAATCACTATCCAGCAAGAAAGGATTAAGCCTAGAGAGTATGAAGCAATTTTATTCGGTGAAATTTTAGGGGCTGATCCGGATCCATTTGCTTTTTGGCATTCTTCGCAAAGCAAAGATCCAGGACTTAATTTAGCCCGGTATAATAATTCAGATGCGGATAAATTATTGGAAGAAGCCAGACAAATTTTAGATGAAAAAATTCGTTATCAGAAATATGAAGAATTTCAACAAATTATCACTCAAGATATACCAGCTGTATTTCTTTTTTCAGCTGATTATCTTTATCCGATTAATAAAAAAGTAGAAGGGATTAATTTATTCAAGATTCCAGAGCCAGCTTATCGATTTTGCCAAATTGAAGATTGGTATATTAAAACAGAACGAATTAAAAAAATAGAATAAATATGACAATTAAGATTGACTCATTAACTCCTCAAATTAGATATTTAGATGATATGCGTGATTTGCTTTATGACCAGCAATGGGCTCAAGACGCGCCTAATTTAGAGCTTTATTATATGTATCGGGATTTAGCCGAAAATCAGGAAGATTTAGATAAGATTAAAGAAAATCAATTGAGATATGATATTACTTTAATGAATCCTCTGCTTTTAGGAAGAGAATTTAATAAAACAGCAGGGCATACGCATCCTTTGGTCCCTGAAACTGAATTAAGTTATCCAGAGCTTTATCAAGTATTAAAAGGCAAAGTTATTTTTCTGCTTCAAAAAACAGATAAAAACAAAGTTCAAGAATTATACGCGATTAAAGCTTGGAAAAATGATAAAGTTATTGTTCCTCCAAATTTTGAACATATTATGATTAATTTTTCAAAGAAAAAAAGCAAAACCGCTAATTGGGTTTGTCGTGATTTCAAATCAAATATTTATCAACCAATAAGAAAAAGACATGGATTTTGCTATTTTGCTTTAAAGGATAAAGATTCAATTGAATGGGTTAAAAACAAAGAATACCGGAATATTCCAAAATTAAGATTTATTAAATCAAATCAATGGATGCAGCAATTTAATCTTGATCAAAATGAATCAATTTATGAATTAGCTGCCTCTCCAAACAAACTCCAATTTCTTAAAACTCCCCAGGATTATAAATGGGAATAAAAAAAGCCCAGTCATTAAGACTAGGCAAGATTGGGTTAAGGGCATTTATTCAATCACATCAGTTAACTCAATTGGATCTTGATCTTCTCCTTCTGACGGATTAATTGGTTCCCAAGGAACAACATTTCCATTTTCCAGCACTATAAAACTGGGAGGTAATTTTTGAGGATTAAAAGAGAATATATACGCTTTTGGGTTAAGAGAATTTTGCTCAATCAGAAAGATTAGATTTTCCGGAAAAGGAATAAAATTATAGATTTTTCCCGGTTCTAAATCTCTTAAAGGTTGGCCTAATTGAGCTTCAAGTTTTTCTAGTTTTTTATCTTTAATTATTAATAGAACGAAGATGATAATGAATATTAATAAAACAATACTATAGCCAATCCATTCAAAAAGACTTAATGGTTCTTGCATTTCTTCCTCCTTTAATAAATTAAAGTTAATAAAGAACTTTTTCTTAATATAAATTAAATAAATGTAAAAGTCAAGGGGCGAGTGGCGGAACTGGCAGACGCGCTAGTTTCAGGGACTAGTGGTAGCAATACCTTGCGGGTTCAACTCCCGCCTCGCCCACCAATAAATTTTAATCTGAACTCAAACTAAACTAAATATTTATATTTTCTTAGCTTTGTTTCGAGCTTTAGTTTAATTCAATATAATGACAAATAAGACAAATACAAATAAGAATAATCCTAATAGAAAATCTAATAATTTAAGGATTATTCCTTTAGGCGGTTTGCAAGAAATCGGCCGAAATATGATGGTTTTGGAATATCAAAACGATATCATTATTATTGATATGGGACTTCAATTTCCAGACGAAGATATGCCTGGAATTGACTATATCATTCCAAATACAGCTTATCTTAAAAAAATAAAGGAAAAAATCAGAGGAGTAGTTATTACCCATGGCCATTATGACCATATTGGAGCAATCCCCCATTCTATGAGCAGACTGGGTAATCCTCCGATTTATGCTTCTCCCTTAACTAAGGGTATTATTCTGCGCCGACAAGAAGATTTTCCAGAAGCGCCTAAGCTGAATATTGAAGAAATCAACAAAAATTCAAAAATTGAACTTGGCTGTTTTAAGATTGAATTTTTTCATGTTAATCATAATATTCCTGATGGCCTGGGATTAGTTATCAATACTCCGGTTGGCAGAATCATTCATACCGGAGATTTCAAATTTGACCATAGTCCGATTGGTGATCAGCCGGCTGATATTTCAAGAATTACTGAAGCAGCTAATGGAGGGGTTTTGCTTCTAATGTCAGACAGCACTAATGCGGAAAAGCCGGGCCATTCCATTTCTGAATTAGATATTCAGAATAATCTGGAAACCATTTTTAAAGAAGCTCCGGGCAGAATTGTGATCGCTACTTTTGCTTCTTTAATTAGCCGGGTTCAGGAAGTAATTAATTTAGCTGAGAAATATAATCGCAAGGTAGCAGTTGATGGCTATAGTATGAAATTAAATGTGGAAATCGCGCAACAACTTGGCTATTTAAAGGCTCAAAAAGGGACCCTTATCAAGGTTAAGCAGATTAATGACTATCCAGCTAATAAAACTGTTCTTATGGGCACTGGAGCTCAAGGAGAAGGCAATGCTGTGCTTATGAGGATTGCTAACAAAGAACATGCTCATGTGCAAATTCAAAAAGGAGATGCGATTGCTTTTTCTTCTTCAGTTGTTCCTGGGAATGAAAGATCAGTCCAAAATTTAAAAGATTTGCTCTGGAAGCAAGGGGCCCGAGTTTATCACTACCAAATGATTGATATTCATGCAGGCGGACACGGGCAAGTTGAAGATTTAAAAATGATGTTAAATCTAGTTCGTCCTAAATTTTTTATTCCGATCCATGGCAGCTATTATATGCTTAAATTACACGGAGAAATTGCTCAAGGAGTTGGTATTCCAGAAGAAAATACTATTATTGGCAGTAATGGACGAGTAATTACTTTAAGCAAGAATAAAATTCAATTAACTAATGAGCAGGTTCCGGCTAATTATGTAATGGTAGACGGATTAGGAGTTGGCGATGTTGGAGAAATAGTCTTAAGGGATAGACAAGAAATGTCTAAAGATGGTATGTTTGTAGTTGTCTCCTTAGTTGATAGCCGAACCGGAACAGTTCGTGGCGAACCAGATATTATTTCCCGCGGATTTGTCTATCTGAGAGAAAATCAAGAATTACTTGCTGAAACCAGAAAAAGAGTTAAGCAGATTGTTAAAGAAAACACTTCTAAAAATCACACAAATTATTCTTTTGTTAGAGAAAAGATACGTGACAAAATTGGTCAATTCCTATATACTAAAACACAGAGAAGGCCAATGGTCTTACCAGTATTGATTGAAATTTAAAGTTCTTTAAATAAAAATAGACCTCTTACCCTATTATTGCCTAAGCTATAACTGGGCAAGGGGTCTATTTGGAGGAAAAGGTCGAACCCCATAAAGATCAATTAAATCAGAAAGGCAGACCTATGAATGAACAAAATTTCAATCCACAAAATGATCCTTTACAAAATCAAGATTCAATTAATACCGGTCCGCAATTTGGATCAGAAAATCAAGATCCAAAAGGCTGGCGCAATTGGATTAGTAAATACGGAAGTTCTGTTGTTTTGCCGATTATCGCTTTGTTAATCCTAGCTGGAGGAATTTATCTTTATTCCACTCAAAAAAGTGATCAAGCAGGCATTGGCTTGACTGATAATGAAGAGCAAAATGAATTAACTGAACAAGAGATATTAGATATGCTTGAAGAAGAAAATCAAACTTCAGGAGAGCAGGAAGAGAGTAAATCTGGAACAGAAACAGAAAAAGAAGATTTGAATGAACCAATTCAAGAAATTAGTCCTGAGGTAGAAAAGCAAGAGAATTTAATTAAAGTTAAAGCAGGTACTGGTGATGGAATTACTCATTTAGCCAGATACGCTCTTAAGGAATATCTTAAAGATAATCCTCATGAATTAACAAATGAGCATAAGGTATATATTGAAGATTATTTAAAGGATCA
>CAZJBH010000034.1:0-5891 GCA_964544485.1 uncultured Candidatus Saccharibacteria bacterium | reverse complement strand
AATGAAAGAATAACGCAAACTAAGATGTTTATTGGTTTTATCTTATTCCTATACTATCATACTATTCGGCTTTAAAAAGCCATAAAATAAGTATTAAATTCGGAATTAAAGATTAAAACTAATCTCTTAAAACATCTTACTATACTAGTATACTATTTAGCTTAAATAGGTGTCAATATAATTATCTGTGGATAACCTCTTTTGCTATCAACCAAGGAAACTTAATCGTAGCTTGATAAACTCTTTTAAGCCGATTCGGCTCAAGAGCTAAGCGCCAAAACCATTCTAAACCGATTCTCCTTAACAGTTTAGGAGCCCTTTTAATTTGTCCGGATAAATAGTCAAAAGAACCGCCTACTCCCATAGCTAATCTAGCTTGAGGAATTAAAGCTAAATTTGCATTTATCCATTTTTCTTGTTTAGGAGCGCCCAAAGCAACAAAAAGAATACTTGGCTGATTAATTTTAGGAATCTTTTTTTCATCAGCGCTATAATCAATTTTTAAATTAGGATAAATTTGTTTGATCTTTTGACTTGCTTTTAAAGCAATTCCTGGCTCCCCACCTAATAAAAAGACCGCTAAATTCTTTTTTTCAGCTATTTGGCAAAGCTGAACCATTAAATCAGCGCCAGGGATCCTTTGTTTTAAAGGAGTTTTTAAAAAATAACTAGCTAATAAAGCGCCAGTTCCATCGCAAATAGACAAATCAGCTTGATTTAAAATTCGCTTAAATTCAAGATTTTTTTGCGCCTCAAGAATAAATTCCGGATTTGGAGTAACAATATATCTTTGCTGATCTTGATTTAGCCAATTCTGGATCTTGTTTAAACATTCTTGCTGAGTTAAATTATCTATTTTCACTCCTAAAATCTTATTCATAATTAGATTGATAAAGATTATTAAAGCTTAATAAAGTATTATATATAATTACTTTAATTCAACTGATTCTAAAGGAATATATTCTGCTCCTCCTGATTTAAGCAAGCTTTGCATTACTTGAACTGAATCAACCATAAAAGACAAATTAATCTCTTCCTCTATAATCGGTTTTTGAGGCATTTGCTGCCATTGTCTAAGATTAATTCGGCCTAAAGTAATATGCGGATGAAAAACTTTTTTATCTGGCTTAGTAAAATCGCTTTGGCTTGAATTTAAAAAAGTATTTTCTAATTTTGTTTTTATTTTAACTAATTCTTGATTTATTTCCCCTCTTGCCCAAACCATCCGAGGCAATTTATGATTTAAAGCAAGACAAACCCTGTTAAGCTTAATCTCAAAGCCATCTTCTTCTGAAAGAGCTTGTTTAGTTAATTGACAAACTTGATACATTTCCTCATCTTCCATATAGCCAAGAAATACCAAAGTTATATGTAAATTCTCTGGCTTGGTCCAATAAATTGGCAAACCAGCCCATTTATACTGAATTTTTATTAATTGGTTTTTAACTCTCTCAGGCAGATTAATCGCTATAAAAATCCTTTTCCTATTTTGACTCATATTGATCTAATTAATTTTCTCTTGTAGTATAGCAAATCGCGTGTATAATGAAAATAGAACTATGCCTCAAACTAAAAAACAAAAAAAAGAAACTGATATTCAGAAAATCATCAACCACTATTTCAAAACCAAAGGGCTAGACGCTGAACAAGTCAAGCAAGACGCTAAAAAAAGAAAGATTATTTACTCCCGCTATACTAGACCGGCTAAGCAACTTTTAGAATTAGCTGGTTCTTTGCGCGAAGCTAAAAAAGCAATTACTAAGGTGGCTAAATGGGCTAAATCGCGCGGACTTGATTACGCAATTGAAACACCGCTTAAAAAATGGCTGGAATTAGACAAACTCAAGCCTAAAAAAACAATTAAAAAACCATTTTATGACGGCAAGCAAATGATCTGGTCAAAATCTAGAAAAAAATGGTATTTAATCACTGAAGATGATGAATGGAAAGAATTTGCCGGCAAAGAAGAAGAAATTGAATGGAAAAAGGTAAAATAAAAGCTTCCGTTAAAAAACGGAAGCAAGTAGATTAAGTAAAAATTTTTTTGAAAATAAGGCTAAGATGATGGGAGTTCTTATCGCAAAAATTACTAAATGGACGATATTTTAATTTCAAAATTTCTTCAGCCACTCCGAGAAACACAATCAAAACTATTAACCCCCAAGAAATCGCTAAAAGAAAGCATTGAATAAAATTAACAAGCCTAATGCCAGAAAAAATTCTTTCTGCGAATTCAAAACCCAATCCAAGATAAAGACTAGCTATCCAAATAATAACAAAAAGGTAAAAAATTTTAACTAAAACAATCGATTCCATATCCCCCCCTTTAATTAAAGAACAAATATGATTTTACCAATTCAAACCGGAAAACATAATCCAATCTTAAGAAAAAAAGCTGATTTAGTCAAGGAAATCAATCCAAATATTAAACAGCTTGTTTTAGATATGATTGATACCTTAAAATCCAGCGAGAATAGCGTTGGCCTGGCTGCTCCCCAAGTTAATCATTCTTTAAGAATCATTGCTTATCAGCCGGATATTAATCAGCCTGCCCAAGCTTTAATTAATCCTGTGATTCTTAAGCAATCAAAAAAAACTTCAATCATGGAAGAAGGATGTTTAAGCTTGCCAGATTATACGGCTAAAATTGAAAGACCGATTAAAGCAACTATTCAAGCAACTAATTTACAAGGCAAAAAAATCAAAATTAAAGCTAAAGGAATTTTAGCTAGAATCATCCAGCATGAAATTGATCATTTGGAAGGAATTTTAATCTGCGATAAAGCTTATGTCTAAGCAAAAAAATAAAATAATTTTCTGGGGGACTTCTGAATTTGCTTTGCCTATTCTCAAAAAATTAATTCAACAGAATTATTTAATCCAAGCAGTTGTTACTGCTCCGGATAAGCTAATTGGCAGAAAACAGATTCTAACTCCTTCACCAATAAAAAAACTAGCTCAAGAAAACCAGCTCAAGATTTTACAACCAGAAAAACCAATCCAGATTTTAAAAGAAATAGAAAAAATTAAACCAGATTTAAATATAGTTGCTGCTTATGGCCAAATTATTCCTTTAGAAATAATTAACTTGCCTGGAAATAAATCTTTAAATCTACACCCTTCCCTGCTCCCTAAATATCGCGGCCCTTCGCCTATTCAAACAGCTCTTTTAAAGAATGATTCAGAAACCGGAACCACGCTTATGCTAATGGATGAAAAACTTGACCATGGACCGATTCTTAACCAAGCTGAAATCAAAATAGACAAACAAGATAATTTTCAAACCCTGCAAGAAAAACTAACCCAACTAAGCGCTAATTTATTAATTCAAACCCTGCCCAAATATTTAAATAATCAAATAAAACCTGAGCCGCAAGATGAAACTCAAGCTAGTTATACAGAAATAATTACTCGAAAACATGGCAAAATAGATCTTGATAAAGAAACCGCTCAACAAATTCAAAACAAACTGCGCGCTTTTTATCCCTGGCCCGGAATCTGGACTATTATTAATAACAAAAGAATTAAAATTCTAAAAGCTAAAGCGATTAATTCTCCAGCTAAAAACGCTTTAAAAACAAAACAAGGATATCTGCTTTTAGAATCAGTCCAGCCAGAAGGCAAAAAACCAATCACCGGCCAAGAATTCGTTAATGGATACCTAAAGTAATTTTAAATTTCTAATTTTGAATCTTGAATAAAATTGTTTCATTTTTTTATCAATTATGATACAATTAGCGTCTTTTAAATGATACAATTATTCCTAACCCAATCCACTCAATAATATGTCTTTTTCAATCGGCATAGTTGGTTTGCCAAATGTTGGCAAATCAACTCTTTTTAAAGCCTTAACTAAACAACAAATTGATATCTCTAATTATCCCTTTTGCACCATAGATCCAAATGTGGGTATTGTTGCTGTGCCTGATGAGCGCTTAGAGAAAATCCATCAAGCTATGCAAACACCTAAAATGACTCCGACAGTGATTGAATTTGTTGATATTGCCGGATTAGTCAAAAACGCGCATAAAAATGAAGGATTAGGGAATCAATTTTTATCTAACATTCGCGAAGTTGACGCTATCTGCCAAGTCGTCAGAAATTTTACCAATCAACAAATTACTCATGTTGAAAACAGAATTGAGCCGGAAAATGATATTTCCATCATTAACACAGAATTAATTATGAAAGACCTGGAAACAGTTGAAAAACGATTAGAAAAAACAAAAAAACAAGCGAATAATGACAAAGAATCAATTAAACAGATACAAGGATTGCGTCTTTTTAAAGAAAATCTAGAAAAAGAAAAACTAATCAGCCAAATTAAAGAAGCGCCAGAATACGCTCCCCTCATCAAAGAACTGGGTTTGATTACTGCTAAACCAATGATTTATGTTTTCAATACTTCTCAAAATCAAGCTAAACAGATTGATTATCCAGGCATTTCTCTTGATCTAAAAAATGAAATGGAAATCTCAGAATTATCAGACCAAGAAATCAAAGAATTAGAAATAGAGAAGCCTAAACTAGACGCTTTAATTAAAGCTTGTTACCAAGCTTTAGGATTAATCACCTTTTATACTACTGGCGGGCCTGAATCACGCGCCTGGACAACTCCCGAGAATTCTACTGCACCGCAAGCAGGCAGCGCGATTCATTCTGATTTTGAAGAAAAATTCATTAAGGCGGAAATAATTAACTGGGAAAAATTAATCCGGGCCGGCTCATGGCAGCAAGCCAGACAGCAAGGATTGCTCCGGCTTGAAGGCAAAGCATATATTGTCCAAGACGGAGATGTAATTGAGTTTAAGATATAATAATTAGATTAAATATTTTTTCATTATATCCTGATAATTTAAACAAAAATTCTCGGCAAAAGACTGATCCGGTAAAAAATTCTTAATATCATGTTTTAATTTTCGCGCAGTTATATTCTTCCCTATTCTCTCTTTAAGTCTTAACTTTAATTCCTCCCAATTCTTTATATCTAAATCCTTTTTCAACATCTGGTAATTTGGCTCTACATTATGCTGAAAATACCAAAATAAATCATAAAAATCTCTTCCTTTAATATCTATCTCATTTTCAGACCCCTGAAACCATTCTCTGGTAAAAATAGCAATTATTCTCCCAGACATCATTTCGCTCAAAGGATATTTTTTAACTATAAAATTGTATCCAAAATTAGAAATAGCTTGTATTTCCGTCCGGATATTTTTAAAGCGCTTTAAATCCGGCTCTATCTTTACATAAAGGAAATCACTTCCTCCTCCAAAATTCAAATTCAATCTACGCAAAACAGGAAATTTAAGATAAATTCTTTTCTTTTGTTGTTTTTTAGCTTGTATTTCTAACAAATATTTATCCTTAAAATGCTTTAATAAATCATTTTTCAAATCCCCTAAATCTAAATTTTGATAATCCTTTTTATTTAAATCAAAATCTAAATCTTCTGATAAACGAGGCAAATCATGACAGATCCTCAAACACGAACCTCCGGTAAAAATAAAATTACGATATTTTTTATCTTTATATAAAAAATCTAAAACCGGATATTGCAAATATTCTTTTAAAAAATTAATAATTAAAAAATCAGGAATATTTTGTTCTTTTTTATTTTTAACTAATTTTCTTAAAATTTTCTCTATCATAAAATTATCTCAAAAACCCTATTAATTCCCTTGTTATTGGTAAATTTACAAAATTTTTGAGCGTTAATTAATTCATCTTTAGTTAAATTTAAAGTAATTTTAGGATAAGAATTATAGGCACTGGTCCAAATTAATTTTTCATTAAATACTTCATAAACAGAAGCACAAACATCTTGATGGTGAGGGTGTCCATATTCTCCAAGAGGAAGGAACGGATATTCAAATAGTGAAGACTGGACC
>CAZJBH010000033.1:0-6632 GCA_964544485.1 uncultured Candidatus Saccharibacteria bacterium | reverse complement strand
CTGCCATAGAACATAAAGCGATTCTTGAGCCGGCTAAATATTGCTTAGAAAGAGGCTGGGCGGAAGTTGATTTTTTGCCGGTTGATCAGCAAGGAGTGGTGAAATTAGCTAAATTAAAAAAAGTAATTCAGGCGAATACTTGTTTGGTTTCTGTAATGTATGCGAATAGCGAAATTGGAGCTATTCAGCCGATTCAGAAAATAGGGGAATTGATTGAGAAAATAAATCAAAAAAGAAAGGCTTCTGGCTGGAAAACACTCTTTCATACTGATGCGGTTCAGGCAGTTAATTATTTAAATTGCGATGTCAAAAAATTAAAAGTGGATTTGCTTTCTCTCTCTGGCCATAAGATTTACGGGCCTAAGGGAATTGGCGCGCTCTATATTAAAAAAGGAAGTTTAATTAATCCTTTTTTGCGCGGCGGCGGACAGGAAAGAAAAATGCGTTCTAGCACGGAAAATATTCCTGGAATAATCGGTTTAGCCGAAGCTTTGGTTAAAGTAAAACAACATAGGAAAAATAACCAAAAGATTAAAAAATTAAGAAACAGATTAAGTACTGGAATTTTAAAAACAATTCCAGATGCCCAGATTAATGGTTCTTGGAAATTCCGTTTGCCGAATAATTTAAATATTAGTTTTAGCGGAGCTGAAGGAGAAAGTATTTTAATGGAATTATCCGCTAAGGATATTTTTGTCTCAACCGGTTCAGCTTGCGGAAGCCAGAGCTTAACTGGTTCGCATGTTCTTAAAGCAATTAATTTGTCTCCTGAATTGGCTCATTGCAGTATCCGTTTTACTCTTGGCCGGCAGACTAAGCAACAAGAAATTGATTTTGTTTTAAAAATATTACCCGGAATTATTAAGCGTTTGAGAAAAATTTCCGGAATGAAATAATTTTTAATTTATGATGTATAATAAAAAAGTAATGGAACATTTTAAAAGTCCTAAGAATATGGGGAAATTAAAAAATCCTGATGCAGTTGCCAAACAGGGAAATCCTACTTGTGGAGATATTTTAAAAATTTATTTAAAAATTGAGAAAAATATTATTCAGGAAATTAGTTTTGAGACTATGGGTTGCGTAGCAGCAATTGCTACTTCTTCAATGATAACTCAAATGGCTAAAAACAAGACGCTTGAACAGGCAATGGAAATTTCATATAATGATGTTGTTCAAGAACTGGGGGATTTGCCTCCGATTAAGCAGCATTGCGCTGATTTAGCAGTTAAAGCGTTAAGAAAAGCAATTAAAAATTATCAAGAAAATAATTAATTTTTTTATGGGAGATAAAAATATTTGGTCAACTAAGCTTGAATTTAGAGAAGTGGTTGTTTTAGCAATAGTAGTTAGCTTTTTAACTGCCGCAACAACCGGTTTTATTGTTTCTGGCATGGGAAGTTTCTTTTTTAATCAAGATAATTTAATTAGTCAATCAGAATCAGCCCAGAACGATCAGAAGACAATTCTTTTAGATTCAAAAGAAGAAGCAGTTGTGAAAGCAGTTGAAAAAGCTTCACCGGCAGTGGTTTCAATTATTGTCACTAAGGATTTGCCAGTGCTTGAAAAATATTATCAGGAATATAATCCTTTTGGCAATGATGAATTTTTTGAACAGTTTTTCGGAGAGGGGTTTTTTGATTCTTTTAATTTTAGCGTGCCTAAATATCGTCAGCAGGGAACTGAACAAAGAGAAGTTGGCGGAGGAACCGGTTTTATTGTTTCTTCAGATGGCATGATTGTGACTAATCGACATGTGGTTGCAGACAAAGAAGCGACTTATACTGTTTTAACCAATCAAGGAGAAAAATTTTCAGCGCAAGTTTTAGCTAGAGATCCAGTTGAAGATATTGCTTTGTTAAAGATTGACAAAACCGGTCTTTCAGTTATACAATTAGGTAGTTCTGAAAATTTAAAAATCGGGCAAACAGCAATTGCAATTGGAAACGCTTTGGGAGAATATCGAAACACAGTTAGCCTAGGAGTTATTTCTGGATTAATGCGTTCAATTCAAGCTGCTAGCGGATACGGTCAATTAGAACAGCTTTCCGGAGTAATCCAAACAGATGCGGCAATTAATCCGGGGAATTCCGGCGGTCCATTGCTGAATCTGCAGGGAGAAGCGATTGGAGTAAATGTAGCTATGGCTCAAGGAGCTCAGAATATTGGTTTTGCCTTGCCGATTGATAAAGTTAAGCGCGATATTGAACAGGTTGAAAAAACTGGAAAAATCAGTTATCCTTTTCTAGGAATAAGATATGTTTTAATTAATCAGGAAATCAAAGACGAAAAAAATTTAAGCGTTGATTACGGAGCTTTAATTATCAGAGGGGAACAAGCAAATGAACCGGCAATTATTCCTGATAGTCCGGCTGATAGAGCGGGCTTGCAAGAGAATGATATAATTTTAGAATTTAATAATCAAAAAATTAATCAACAAAATAATTTAGCTAAACTAATTCAAGAATGCCAGATTAATGAACAGGTTGAGCTTAAGATTTTGCGCCAAGGAGAGGAAAAAATAGTTCAAGTTGAATTAGGAGAAAGATAAAAATATGGCTGTACCAAAACAGAGAAAAACTAAATCTAGGAGAGACCAGAGAAGATCTCATCATAGCTTGAAAAAACAAGCTATTTTTAGCTGTCCTAAATGCCAAGAGCCTATTTTACCGCATCAGCTTTGCGCTAATTGCGGGCATTATGCCGGGCGCCAAGTGATTGATGTATTGGCTAAGCTGGATAAAAAAGAGCGGAAGAAAAAAGAAAAAGAAATGGCTGAACAGCAAAACCAAGAATCTGCTGGACAGGATTTAAATATGGAAGGCCTTTCTAAAAAATAGATCTTTAATTTTTGATGTCAGAAATTTAATACATCAAACATCAAACATTCATATGGCTAATCGTCATCTTTGTCGTTCTATTGTCATGCAATCCCTTTATGAGTGGGATTTTTATGGCAAAGAAAAAGATAAATTAAAAAATTTTGTTGAGCGGAATATTAAAGAATTTGGTCCAGGGATAAATAATACTGATTTTATTTGGAAGCTAATACAAGGAGTAGTTGATAATTTATCTAAGCTTGATAAAATTATTGAAAAATCAGCTCCTGAGTGGCCGATTGAACAAATTACGATTGTTGATCGGAATGTTTTGCGAATCGGATTGTATGAGCTTTTATTTGGTGATAGTAAAGAAGTGCCTCCAAAGGTAGCTATCAATGAATCAATTGAGCTAGCTAAAACTTTTGGCGGAGAATCATCCGGACGCTTTATTAACGGGGTTTTAGGAACAGTTTATCGAGAAATTGGAGAACCTGGCAAAGAACAATAAATATTTCTGGTTTTTAGTTTTTAAACAATTTTTATTTTAAATTGTTTGAAAATTGAAAATTAAAAAATTGTGAATAATCTTTCTTCTCTTGAAAAAAAACTTCAGATAGTATTTAATAATAAGGATTTGCTAGAGCAAGCTTTGGTTCATCGCTCTTATCTAAATGAAAATCCGGATTTTCATTTAAAAGACAATGAGCGATTAGAATTTTTAGGAGATGCGGTTTTAGAGTTAATAGTGACTGAATATTTGTATAATCATTATCCTAATCCAGAAGGTGAATTAACTAATTGGCGAGCTTCTTTGGTAAATACAAAAATGCTTTCTAAAGTAGCTAATCAATTGGCTATAAATGATTATCTGCTTTTATCAAAAGGCGAGTCTAAAGATGAAGGCCGGGCCAGGCAATATATTTTAGCTAATACCATGGAAGCAATTATTGGATCAATTTATTTAGATCAAGGATATCAGGCTTGCCAAGAATTTATCTATCGAGAAATTTTAAAAGAGCTGCCTGAAATTATCGAGCAAAAGCTTTACCAGGATCCTAAAAGCCGGTTTCAAGAAATAGCTCAGGAAAAAACAGGAATTACTCCGGTTTATCGCGTTTTAGAAGAATGGGGCCCGGATCATGATAAGCAATTTATTATCGGAGTTTATCTGGAAGATGAATTGATTGCTCAAGGCCAGGGATCTTCCAAGCAAGAAGCTCAGGAAAAATCCGCTCAAGCCGGATTAAAGAAAAAAAATTGGAATTAATCAATATTAAATTATGTTAGTTATTAGATTTAGCCGAATAGGCAAGAAAAATAAACCATATTTTCGAATTGTGGTTACAGAGAAAAAAAATGCTCCGCAAAGCGGAAAATTTTTAGAATTAGTCGGGAGCTATGATCCTTATCAAAAAAAAGCTATTTTTAAAGAAGACCGGATTAAGCATTGGTTAAGCCAAGGAGCGCAAATATCTGACAGGGTCTATAATCTATTAATAAAGAATAAAGTGATTGAAGGTTCTAAGCGGCCGAAAAAAATATTAGCTAAGAAAAAGAAACAAACTGAAGCAAAAGAGACTCAGCCAGCTGAAGAAGCAAAGCCAGTTGAAGAAAAAGAAGAGGAAGCTAAAGACAAAGAAGAGAAAAGCAAGACCGAGTCAAAAGAAAAACAAGCCGAGTAAATTTTTGCTTGACAATCTTTAGTAAAATAGGATAAAATAATTTGTAGAGTAGCAGTTATAATAAACCCTGAATAGGGAGAACGGTCGAACTGCTATGCGTTAAGAATTGATAAGATATTTTAGAATTATGACTAACCAGCAAGCAGATAAGGATTTTCTTGAGTTTGTTGTTAAGGCCATTGTCAATAATCCTGATGATGTAGAAGTCAAAAGGAATGTTGATGAAATGGGCGTTCTCTTAACTTTAAAAGTTAACCCAGAAGATATGGGTCAAGTTATTGGACGACAAGGATCTACTGCTCGGGCTATCAGAACTGTTTTAAGAGTAATCGGGATTAAGAATAATGCCCGAATTAACTTAAAAATAGAAGAGCCTGAAGGTGGCAGACGACAACCTCAAGCTGAAGAAACTGCTTCTGAAAACGAAGGCCAGAAAAACGTTGATGAAGTAGTTGACGATCTTAAACTGTAATTTCAGTTTTATCGTATTTGAAAGTTAAAAACTGCTCTTTCACCCGTCTTAGCGGGCGGAAGGGCAGTTTTTTATCTAAAATATATGCGATTTGATATTCTAACAATTTTTCCGGAAACGCTTGCTCCGTATTTTAACGAGAGTATTCTTAAGCGCGCTCAAAAAAAGAATTTAATTAAAATTAAGCTTCATGATTTGCGCGATTTTGCAATTGATAAGCATAAAACAGTTGATGATCGGCCGTATGGAGGAGGATTTGGCATGGTTTTAATGGTTGAGCCGATTTATCAAGCGATTAAATATATTAAAAAATATTCACGGGCTAAAAAAAGAAAAATTATTTTAATGTCTGCCAAAGGGAAAAAATTTAATCAAAAAACAGCTCAAAAATTTGCTAAATTGGATCAATTAATAATTATTAGCGGGCGTTATGAAGGGGTTGATGAACGAGTAGCTAAATATATTGCTGATGAAGAAATTTCTATTGGCGATTATATATTAACCGGCGGAGAGATTCCCGCCATGGCGATAGTTGATGCAGTTGCTAGATTAATCCCAGGAACAATTGCCAAAGGGTCTTTAGAAGAAGAAAGCTTTGTTGAAAATGATAAGTATCGAGAATATCCTCATTACACCAGGCCGGAACAAATAGAGATTGACGGAAAAAAAAGAAAAGTTCCTAAAGTTTTATTATCCGGAGATCATCAAAAAGTTAAAGAATGGCAGGAAAAGAATTCTAAAAATTTTAAATAAAAAAGAATTGACAAGAATTTTTGAATAAGATAAGATAGTGATGTTCTTTGATAATTGAATAACCGCTCATTTTTATTCAAATTTAGATTTGTTTAAAAATGTTAATTGTAATCTTGTGCAGTTGTCCCAATAAATGCAACATTTATTGAGAGTTTGATCCTGGCTCAGGATGAACGCTGGCGGCGTGGATAAGGCATGCAAGTCGAATGCGTCTTTTAGATGCATGGCAAACGGGTTAGTAACGCGTAGGAATCTGCCTTTGTCTCGGGAATAACCCGGAGAAATCCGGAATAATACCCGATAGTCCCGTAAGGGTAAAGTGCCCCTCACTTAGACTGGATTTAAATAAATTTTATAATGCTTAATAAGTTATTTTAAAAAATTAAGTTTTAGATTATTTGTTTGTTAATTAATAATTTTTACTTTGTAAAAATTGTATCCAGTCTTAGTGAGGGGTTTCGGACAAAGAGGAGCCTGCGTCCTATCAGCTTGTTGGTGGGGTAATGGCCTACCAAGGCATTGACAGGTAGGGGGAGTGAGAGCTCGATCCCCAACAGAGGTACTGCGACACGGACCTCACACCTACGGGTGGCAGCAGTCGAGAATCTTCCACAATGGGCGAAAGCCTGATGGAGCGACGCCGCGTGCTTGAAGAAACCCTTCGGGGCGTAAAGAGCTTTTCTGAGGGAACAATTATGATTTATCATGATGAGCTTACCTCAGGAATAAGGGGCGGCAAACTTCGTGCATTGGCGCGACCTCTAACGGTAACGTTAGAGAGAGAATCTAGTATAAAGCTCATACTAGAGAGAAACTTAGCTTATATGCTGGAACCTAGTTATTTTATATAACTAGCAATCAGCAGGGAAGTCGTTTATAATATAAGTATGAGGTCAAATAATG
>CAZJBH010000032.1:0-6795 GCA_964544485.1 uncultured Candidatus Saccharibacteria bacterium | reverse complement strand
AAAAAATCCGGGTAAACTTAAAAATAAAGCAAAAATTAAAAAGCAGCCTCCGATTAAAACTGCCTGACGATTAATATTTTTAAACATAGTTTTTATTGGCTTCCCTCCAATAAAGACAATTAATTTTCAAAAGTTATTCCTAAAAATTGATCAACCTTTAAATCAGATTGATAAATAAATTGACCTGCTTCATTTCTTGCGTCTTCTGGATAAATCCAAGCTGTTTTAAATTCATCTAAATAATCTAATTGATAACTAAAATCGCTTCCTAAACTGCCTGCTTGCTTCTGAATTAGAATACTATAATTATTTGACGATTCTGTCAAGTCAATTTTGAATGGCAAACGATATTTATATGTAACTACTGCTTTTCTCCCCGGAGAAACATAAACCCAATTGCCAAAAACAGTTTTATTATTTTCTTTAAAAATATAGGTGCCGGTTTTATCATCAATTTCCATTTCTCTCTCTATTTGAGCAACCAAAGGATCTTCCTGAAAACCATTCTCTTGATAATCTATTGGCGGATTATATGGCTCAATTGTTTGTCCGCGCGCTGAAACAAGCTCGCTCCCCTCAGGCACATAAACGCGCAAATAATTAGAATTAACCTGATTCCACCAATCATACTCTTCATTTCCGCCTAAATGCTGCCGCGTAATTGTTAAAGTATTTAAAATTGAACCATCTGTTTCTATCTGAGAAGTTAAGCTAATTGACTCATCAATCATTCGATCAGTCTTATATCCATTGATATTAGAAGAAACTACGCTTAAATAATCATGTTCAGTTGTTTTAAGCTCACCAGACCAGCCTTGATCAATAATTAAATCCTCTAATTCTGAATCGTTAAAATAGAAAAGCAAATGTTTTTCTTTTAAAGCGTTAAAAATGATTTGAATAGCTTTAGTTTTGTCATTTAAAGATAAATCAGACAAAGCATTTAAAAACAAAGGAGTAAAATCAGCTAAAATTTTCTTAGGCCGGTTTAAGCGCTTATCATAATCCACTTCCACTTTATATTGCATTATTTCAACAAAATTTTGGCTATTTAATTCAATTCCGTATTCAGGCATATGAATCGGCCCGGTTAATTCAAGCAATCTCTCAACAATTACCGGAGTAAAAGCCCAAACCCCGTCTGTGGTCACTCCGCCTGCTTTTTCATAAAACCATTGTATTTTTTTTGCTGAAGAAGGAAAATCAGGAAACCAATTAGCATCATGCATTGACCAAGCAGTAGATATCTTTTGAATCGGCTGCGGAGGAATAATCTTTTCATGAAGCTGCCCGTCTGGATTAAAAACTCCGTCAACTAACAATCTTTTCATTTTGCCTTGGTCAAATTGAATTAACCCATAAGTTCCAATAAATCCTCCGGTTGCCCTAATCTCGCTATTATTTTGGAAAACTAATAAATACTGCCTTGGATTATCATGCCCTAAAATTTCTAATAAAGCAGATGAAAAATCAATTGCCTGAAGAAGCATTTTTTTCAAATCAGGCAGTTCTTTCTTAAGCAAAGCCGCTTTCTCTTGAATATCCTCAGGCAAAACGCTTACTTCAACTTTTTTTGATTCTTGAATAGCTAATCTAACTTTATTTAAAGATTGAGTTAGTTTTTGCTTGCTTTGAAAAATAGAATCAGTTAAGCAAGCATCATCAGAAACCGGCAAATCACTGCTATAATCAGTTAATTCAGCATCTATAGGCAAATCAGTTAAATTAAAAAAATTCAATAGAGATAAATCATTTATCGCTGAAACAAGAGTCTGCCCGACAGAAGTCAAATGTTCGCCAACTTTAATTAAATGAGTGCCTGAAGAAACCTTATTATCCCCTGGCAATCCTTCTAAAATATTTAAAACCAGACCGCCTAATTCTTTGGCTTCGCTATAGGCTTGATTAAAATTATTATGAGCAAAAGCAAAATTTTGTTCTGCTTTTTGCCAATCTACATTCTCTAAAGAATCTTTAGCTTCAAGCAAATTTTGATAAGCAGACAAGCTATTTGACATAACCCGTTCTTTAACCAGCATTCCCTGCCCAAGCCAGCCAGTTAAAGGAATAACTAAAGCGATTAAAAATCCGGTTAAAATAAAGCCTAAAAAAGATTTTGGCTGCGGAATTTTCCCCGGCTTTAGAAATGAAATCGGTTTAGACCAATCAATTCTGGGCAGATTTTTTTTAGGCTGGCTTAAAACTTTTTTTTCACTAGCTAAGCGCGTTTCTAAAATATTTGTCTCAGAATCAGCTGCCTCAGGAAAATAAAATTCTTCAATTTTAAAAAGATCTTCTTGGTTTATTTTATCTTGATTAATCTCTTTATCACCCGGCCAAATAACTGGCTTATCTTGCTCCTGTTTTTTTTGAATAAAAGAAACTTCTTTTTTAGGCGAATTGCTTTTAATTCTCTTTTTCTTTTTATTCTTAATTTTCTTTGATTTTTTTAGAACCGAAGTTTTGATTTTAGGTTGAGATTTTTCAATAAAATCAAAATCCTCAAAAACAGACTGATTAGTTGCAGCCAATAAAGTATCTAGTTTATTAAAATCTTCTAATTCTTTAAGAATCTCGTCTTTATTAGGCAGCGGATTCCTGGGTTTTGAAAAATTTGTTTTTGTTTTTTTCTTAGCAACTAACTTTATTTTGCTTTGTTCCTGATCGCGCTTAGATTGAATTGTTAAAATATTTTTGCTCGGCTGATAATTAACAAACTGATAATCTTTTTTTAGATCTAAGACTTCTTTTATCTTTCTTATCTTTTCCACATCTAAATTGCCTGATTTATCAACCGGCCGGACATCATATAGAACAGATAAAATATATTTTTTTGCTTTGCCCTCCATTGATTTAAAGAATATTTATCCATTTTTATTATATCACAAAATTTTTAGCTTTAAAAATTAAATTTGCTTTTGGTAAACAGCTAAAGTTTGCTTAGCCATATCAAGCCAATTATACATTCTAATCCTTTCTTTTCCTTGGCTAATCAATTCTTTTCTCTTGTTTTGATTAGTTAATATTTCTTGCATTGCCTCAGCAATCTTATCTATTTGTCCAGGATTGAAATAAAGCGCAGCTTTGCCTAAAATCTCAGGCAAACAAGAAGAATTAGAGCTAATAACTGGCAAACCATAACTCATTGCCTCTAAAGGGGGCAAGCCAAACCCTTCGCACAGAGACGGGAAAATATAGGCTAAGGCGTTTTGGTACAGAACTTGCAATTCTTGATCAGAAACAAAGTCAGTAAAAACAACTGAATCGCTTATCTGCTCTAAAGGTTCTTTTAAGCAAGAATAAAAATAATCTAATTCTCCGACTAAAACCAATTGATACTCAGGCTTATTTAATTTTAAAAATGCCTGAACCATTTTTGTTAGATTCTTATGCGGATAAGCATTCCCAACATAAAGCAGATACGGCCTATTAATTTTTAATTTTTTTAACTTTTCATCTGTTTGAGTTGATTCAGCTAAAACATTTTTCGGCGCTCCTTCATAAATTTTTTTAATTTTTTTTAAATCAACTTTAAAATATTTAAAAATATCCTGCCTGGTAAACTCAGATACAGCAATAATTTTCTTAGCCCGCTTAAAGGCCAAGCTAATCACTAAATGATAAGCTAAATTTTTAAACCAATAACTAGCTAAATTCAATTTAGAAGCCCGGCGCGTGGGAAATCTTTTCAAAATTAAATCATGGATTGTAAGAACAAAAGGCCTTAAACAAAAAATCGGCACATTAAAATGAGGAAAATGAATTAAATCAACCTTTGCCTGCCTGATTTTCCAAGGCATTAATATCTGCTCTTTAAAACCATACCATTGATAATCAGCTAAAAATTTGCTGAAATTTGGATTTTTTGGCTGATATTCATCCCAGTTTTCAGAACGGAGGAAAATAATAAATTCTAAATTATCTCTTTCTTGAACAATTTTTTCTAAATTTTCCACTAAACGCTGAACATAACGGCCTAATCCTTTCTGCTTAGGTCCATAAAATCGAGCGTCAATTCCAATTCTTTTTTTAGCTTTATGCTTAAACATATGCTTAGCTTTGAATTAAAAAATCTAATGTTTCTTGGGCGCATTTTTGCCAAGAGAATTTTCTTGCCTGTAAAAACCCTTTTTGAGATAAAATTTTTCTCAAACTTGAAGAAATTAAAATCTGATCCATAGCTCTGGAAAGCTCATCAATTTTATAAGGATCAATCATCAAACCAGCTTCTCCGACTACCTCAGGCAAAGAAGATGTGTGCGAAGTAATCACTGGCTTTCCGCAAGCCATTGCCTCTAAAGGAGGAAAGCCAAATCCTTCAAAAAAACTCGGATAAACAAACAAATCAGCTAAATTATACAAATATGGCTTATCTTGCTCTTCAACAAATCCAGTAAAAAAAATATCTGATGAATATTTGCTTTGCCTGGCTGCTTTTAAAATATCTCTGCAAAGCCATCCCTTAGCGCCGGCTAAAACTAATTTAACCTGATGTTTTTTTCTTAAAATTTCAAAAGCTTTGATCAAGCCGACTAAATTTTTGCGCGGCTCAATTGTTCCAAAATAAAGAATAAACTTATCCGGCAAAAAATATTTATCGCGAATTTTCTTTTCAACTTCAGAAGAAATTTGAATCGGCTGAAATTGCTGCCCGACCCCGGAATAAATAACTTTAATTTTCTGTGGATCAATTTGATATAAATTTATTAAATCAGCTTTAGTAGATTCAGAAACAGCAATTATTTTATCAGCGCTTTTAGCTTCGCTTTTAGCGTTAATCAAGCATTTTTGCCAAATCCGCTTGCGCCAAGAAAAATATTCCGGATGCCTGACAAAAGACAGATCATGAAAAACAACTGTTTTAGAACAGGATTTGCTAACCGGAGCATTAAAAAAATGCGGATTAAAATATATATCAACTTTATTTAAAAGCTTATCTAATTTAGGCTGCTTTTGGTATTTAGCTGAAAGAAACAAAAAACGGTTTGGTATTTTAAATTCCCTTAATTCAACATTAACTAAATCCAACCAGGAATAATCAAGCTTAACCTTGCGTAAAGCATTATAAAAAAGAAAATAATCTATTTCCTCTTTTAAAGGAAATAGATGCTGAAGCAAATTAATTACATATTCCTCCACCCCGGTTCTGGCGCCCCGAGCTAAAACTCTAAGATCAATTCCTATTTTCATAAATTAAAAAACCTGATTAATAAAATCACTTATTTTCCGTTTAAAATTCTCTTGATCAAAATGAAAAGCTCGCTGCTTAATAATTTCAGGATCAAAATGAATCTTTTTAAATTCCTTCAGAGTTCTAATTAAAGATTGTTTATCTTGCTTGGAAAAGAAAAGTCCGGTTTCTCCCGGCTTAACTATTTCCAAAGCGCCGCCAGCCTGATAAGCAATAACTGGCCGGCCTGAAGCCATGGATTCTATCGCAGTAATTCCAAAATCTTCTTCTTGGGGAAAAATAAAGGCCTGAGCATAAGCATAATAATCTTTCAATTCTTTATCTGAAACCAAACCAATAAATTGAATATTTTTACCAGCCATTTTTTGAAGCCGTTTTTTATCAGGTCCATCGCCAATAATTTTTAATGGCCAGCCTAAATGATTAAACGCTTGAATTGCCAAATCAAAACGCTTATAAGGCAAAAACCTGCCAACCATTAAAAAATATTTATCTGGCTGGCTGACTGAATAAAAAAGATTAGTTTTAACCGGCGGATTAATAACCATTGCTTGGCGCTGATAATATTTTTTAATCCGATTAGCAACAAATTCAGAATTACAAATATATTCATCTACCCGATCAGCTGCTGACTCATCCCATAAACGAATGTAATTCATAAATATTGGAATAAGCGTTTTAATAAAATTCGCATAGCCAAACTCCTGAATATATTTATGCGAATCATCCCAGGCATAACGAATCGGAGTATGGCAATAACAAATATGTTTTGTTTTCGCGCCAGTAATAATCCCCTTGGCATAACTAGCTGAATCAGACAAAACTAAATCATAATCAGATAAATCAAATTGCTCAATCGCCAAAGGCATAAACATTAAAAAAGGGCGATGATGAGCTTTGACTAATGGAAAATGCTGGAGAAAAGAAGTATGAATTCTTCTTCCTTGAAAAGCGCGGCCGGTTCTTTGTTCATCATAAAGCAAAGTATAAATCGGCGCTTTGGGAAAAAGTTCAATAAAAGCCTGCAAGACCCTTTCTGCCCCTCCGTATTGATTCAAATAATCATGAACCAAAGCTACTTTCATAATTAAACCTGATATCTTTTAAATAGAATGATTAAAGGAGTTTTTAATAAAATAACCACATCTAAAGAAAGAGACCAATTTTCAATATAATAAAGATCTAATTTAACTTCTTCGTCAAAACTCAAATCGCTTCTTCCGGAGATCTGAGCCAAGCCAGTAATTCCGGGCTTGCCAACAAACATTTTTGACTGCTGCCGAGTATACTTCTCAACTTCATAAGACATATGCGGCCGATAGCCAACTAAACTCATATCTCCTTTAAGCACATTTAAAAATTGAGGAAGTTCATCCAAAGAATATTTTCTTAAAAATTTTCCAACTCTAGTAATCCTAGGATCATTGATAATTTTATGCAAAGGACTGCCTTGGCGCGCGTTTTTTGACTGATCTTGCTCTAATTGTCTTAGCATTTGATTCCCTTTTTGCGTGCCAAATTCTCCATCGCATAAATCTGCTTTCATTGTTCTAAATTTATAAAAACAAAAAACATAAATAACTATGGCAGAAAAAGAGGTAAAA
>CAZJBH010000031.1:0-6830 GCA_964544485.1 uncultured Candidatus Saccharibacteria bacterium | reverse complement strand
ATCTTGAACCATTGTTGACTCCATATCAATGACTGCGGAAAAAGAATTTTTTCGATAATCAGTTGAGACTAATAAGGCGTCTTCAATTCCTAAAATTCCATTCAGATTTTCTTTAGCCGAAGCTTTTTTAAAAGTATAATTAATTTCCTCAACTGAAGTTTTTTTCTTTAATAAAGCAACAAAATCAACTAAAGAGACTACTGGTGTTGGAGCTCGAACTGCCATTCCGTCAATTTTCCCTTTTAATTCAGGAATTGTTTTAGTAACTGCGATAGCCGCCCCAGTGCTGGTTGGTACTAAAGAAAGCCCAGCCGAACGGCCGCGCCTAAAATCCTTATGCGGAGCGTCTAATAGGCGCTGACTGCTAGTATAGCTGTGAATAGTGGTCATCAATCCTTTTTTAATTCCGAATTTATCGTTTAAAATTTTAGCTATTGGCGCCAAACAATTAGTTGTGCAAGAACCCATAGAAACTATTTTATCTTGTTCTGAATTAAACTTTTCTTCATTTACGCCAAGCACAAAATGAGGTACTTGATTACTTTTGCAAGGAGCTGAAATAAGGACTTGTTTAGCTCCAGCTTGTAAATGTTTTTTAGCTAATTCAGGCTTGGTAAAAAGACCGGTACACTCTAAAACAATATCTACCTTTAAATCTTTCCAAGGTAATTTTGCCGGATCTTTTTCTTTTAAAACCGGATATTTTTGGCTATTTATTTCAATTGATTCTTTTTTTGCTTTAACATTTTTGTTATAGGCTCCGTAAACTGAATCATATTTTAATAAATAAGCCAGGTTTTCAGGATCTGCCAAATCATTAATCGCCACCACTGAAAGATGAGGATGCTTTTCAAGAATATTTTTAAAAACAGACCGGCCAATCCTGCCAAACCCATTGATTGCTATATTTGCCATAAAATTATTCTTCTATGCCTAATAATTGATTAATTCTTTCCTTGTCAAAGCCAATAATAACTTCTCCGTCAATATCAATTACCGGAACTCCCATTTGTCCGGTCTTATCAATCATTTCTTGAGCTGCTTGTTTATCGCTCCCAACATCAATTGCTTGATAAGGAATATTATGCTCGTCTAAATACGATTTCAGAGAAACGCAATAAGGACAAGCTTCGGTTGAATAAACTTTAATATTTGGTTGCGTATTTTCTTGTGTCATAGATATATTATGAATTAATTTTTTCTAGATAATCTGCTGCGTTTAATAAGGCTTTAGCGCCTTCTCCGGCAGCAATAACGATTTGTTTATCAGAAACATCAGTTACATCTCCCGCCGCAAAAATGTTTTCTACTGATGTTTGATTAAAACGATTAATTTTTATTTCCCCTCCTTGATTTAATTCTACCACATTTTTAGCTAAATTAGAATTAGGAATTGTTCCGATTTCCACAAAAACTCCTTGAATAGCTAATTCTTTTTCTTGATTTGTTTGAGTGTTCTGATAAATTAAGCTTTCCACTAAAACATCTCCTTTAATTTCCTTAACCCGGGCATTCAAAATTATTTCAACTTGATCTTCTTTTTTTAAGCGATCTAAAAAGCATTTATCGCAAGCTAATTCCGGATGCGAATCAATTAAATAAATCTTATCAGCATATTTAGTCAAATCAAAGGCTGTTTCCGCGCCAGCGTTTCCTCCGCCAATAATAGCTACTTTTTTATCCTGGAATAAAGGCGCGTCGCAAACCGGACAATAGCTAATTCCTTTTCCTTGAAATTCTTTTTCTCCGGGGATTCCTAATTTGCGATAACTCCGGCCAGTGCTAATAATTAAAACTTTTCCTTGAAATTCATCTCCATTTGCTTTTACTTTGATTAAATTTTTATCAATCAGTTGAATCTCTTTAACTTCTGCCCCGCCTCTAATTTCTAATTCTTGGCTTTGATATTTTTCTAAATGATTTTTCATCCGACCCATTAATTCAGGGCCAGTAATTGATTCAATTCCTGGATAGTTTTCCACATAGTTTGTCCAATTTATCTGGCCATTCCAATCTTTAGTTAAAAAAAGCGTCTTTATTTTTTTTCTGGCTGCGTAAATGCCTGCGCTAACCGCTCCTGGGCCGCCGCCAATAATAATCAAATCATGCATAATAGGTTTTCCTCTTAATATAAGTTGTTTAATTGAATATTTTCCTGCGTATATTTTTTAAGATAAGCTACTTGCAAATCGTTTAATTTTTCGCAGGCAAATCCCCAATGTAAAGAAATCCAATCTCCCGGCTTAATTTTTTTTAAAAATGCATTCGCCTGGTAATTTACTTGGATCATTTTTTCTGAGCCAAGAATTAAAGAATTATCTTTTAAGGTTAAAGGCTGATAAGCTGTTTCTAAAATTGAAGAACCAACTTTTAAAACTCGTCCCCAGCTAATTCTGCATAAATCCATACTGCTGAGAATGCGCGCTAAATCTTGATTTTTAGCTTGCTGCCAAACACTAAAAACATGAAAATTATGATGCGGTTTAGCTCCTAAGCTTATCTTTTTTTCAATTTTTCGATATGAACCAAGTTTAACCTTTTTTTTAATTTCTAAATTATTATTTAAATGATAATACAGGCTAGGCTGATCAATTCTTTCTAAAAGCTGATTACCCAACCAATAAGCTTCAATCACTTTCTCATCAAAAGGATCCTTTATTCTATTGCTTTTGGCAATAAAGCGCAAATATGGATAAAGAGTTTGAAATTCTTCTAAAATTGAATTTAATCCCGAGTCTGCTTTGTTTTCGGAACAATAATAGAAGAGATCTTTGTTTTTATCCGGCCCGCAAAAACTTAATTTATTCGGCATAAAAGCGTAACGGGCGCAACGAATAATTCCTTTATTCCAAGAATCTGGTTTTTCCTGAGACATAATATTTATTCATCGTCCAAACCAGCAAACCAGCTCCTAAACAAAAGCTTAAGCCAGTTAATTCCATTCCTGTCCAAGCTTGATTCAAAAAAATCAGGCTTAATAAGCTGGTAATTGGACTAGCTAAAAGCAAGATTAAAACAGCTACTGATACTTTAACATATTTTAATCCAGTATACCAAGTCATTATATATCCGAATAGAAATACTCCAGTAATCATTATCCAGCCAATTTGCTGTAAATTCAATTCAAATATTAATCCAGCCTGGCTAGTAAATAAAAGAAAGATGAAAATAAAGATTGACCCTAAAAACATGCGTCCTCCCATAATAATCCGCGCTGATAATTTTTTTAATAAATATTTGCTTAAAACCGTTTCTGCTGCCCAGAAAATAATAGCTAACAAAATTAGCAAGCTGCCAAAATTAAATTCCAGAGGAAGCAGATTTAATAAAAAAAGATTGCCTAATAATAAAAGCAATCCGCTGATTAAATAAACTTGCTTGATTTTTTCTTTTAAAAAAATACTGGCTAAAACAAAAACAAAAATAAACATTAGCTTGTGGATAAATCCGGCTTGAGCCGCGCTAATCATAGTTAGCCCTTTAAAGAAAAGAATAAAAGGAATAAATCCTCCTAATAAGCCGACTCCAAACAAGCCAAACCATTCTTTTTTTCTTAAATTAAGCAAAGCTTTCCAATCTTTCATAATTAAAATTAAGCCAATAACCAAAAAAGCAACCAAGCTGTTTTTCAAGCCGATAAATATATATGGATTCATAAAATCAACTCCGAACTTATTAATAAAAATAGATAAGCCGGAAATAAAAGCGGTTAAAAAAATTAAGAAAATTCCTTTATTTTGATTCATAAATGAGTTATAATAAATTAAAATTAATTATAATTTAAATTATGTGTTTAGCAACTCCTTCTAAAGTAATAAAAATTAAAGATAATTGGGCATTTGTTGAATCAGGAGATCATCATCATAAAGTTAAACTTGATTTGCTGGAAAATGTTAAAATCGGAGATTATCTATTGGTTCATGGAGATTTAGCAATTAATAAACTACCTGAGCAAGAAGCTAAAAAAATTCTAGAAATGATAGATGAACATGCTTGCCTTTGCCATGAAAATGAGAATTAATGGACTGAACAAGTAATGCAAGGATCATAGGCTCGCACCAACATTATCATTAACCGCTCTAATTTTTTTTGGGAGCGGTTTTTTGTTTGAGCTAAAATAGCATGCGCGCTTTTTTCTATAGAAGTTAAATTTTGGACCGTTGGAGTAATAATATTTGCTTCTTGGATAATTCCCTGCTTGTTTAAATGAACTTCATGATAAAGTCCGCCTCGCGGAGCTTCTATTGCGCCAATTCCTTTTAAGCTTGGCTGATTTCCTGCTTTAACTGGTTGATCATCTAAATCCATTTTAAGCAATTCTTTAACTAAATTAATTGCTTTTTGGTGATAAAGCTCTATTTCAATCGCTTGGGCAAAATTATTATGAAACGGATTTTCAAAATCTAATTTATATTTCTTATCATAATTTCCATAAACAGCCAATCTAGCCAAAGAACCAACTAACATTTCTTGCCCTTTATAACGGCCGAATTTAGCGGTTGAATATTCTTTTACTTCTTCTTCAATGACTTGTTTATAATCCTTGATTTGATCTTCTTCTTTTTTATCTATATTTTCAGAAAAAACAACTTTAATTTTGCCATTTTCCAAAGCAGCTAATCTTAAATTTACCGCTAATTCCGGATAATCTAATTGAGAAGCTAAATCAGCTGTTTTCTGCGAAGACTTGAAAGAATCTTCTAGATTAGCTAATAAATTTTTTAATTCCAGCTGGCTTGGAACTTTGTGAAATCCGCCAATTGTAGAACGAGTTGGATGAACATTTCTTCCACTAACCAAAGCGGCAATTTCATCAGATATTTTTTTAACATTCAAAGCATGCTTAAAAACGCTTGGATTTTTTTGTTTTAATTCAGTTCCTCGATCAATGCCTAAATAATCAGGCAAAGACAAAAAGAAAAGATGCAAAGCATGGCTTTGAATCATTTGTCCGCACTGCATTAATTCGCGCAATAAAATTGAACTTGGCTTAATCTTAATATTATAGGCTGTTTCTACAGCAGCTAAAGAAGCTAGATTATGAGCAATTGGGCAAACTCCGCAAATACGCGGAGTAATCCATTGCATTTCTTCTGCTGTTCGGCCGACTAAAATGCCTTCAAATAAGCGTTCGCCTTCATGGATATTTAATTTAACGCTTTCTTTAGACCAATCTATATCCAAGCTTCCATGGCCTTCAATTTTAGCAATAAAATCATTCATTTTAATTCTTTTTTAATTTGTTTTTCTTTATTTAAAAACATAGAAAAATACCGGTTAATTTCTTTTTTATCAGTAATCTTATTAAGAATTTTTAATAAGTTTTTAATTTCCGCCTTTTGGCGCAATCCAAAACAACCATAGCATCCAGAACCGCCCTGAATACAAATTGCTCCGCATCCTCCTTGAGTAATTGGGCCAAGGCATGGCTTGCCTTTTAGCAAACGACAATCATTTCCAGCTAATTTGCATTCCAAACAAACAGAATAGCCTTTATATTGAGGAGTTTTTCCGGCTAATAAATCTTGCATTACTTTAAGTAATTGCTTTTCTTCAACCGGGCAACCATGAATTAAATAATCAATTTTTACATAAGCGCTTAATGGGAGAGCATCAATTCCGCGCGGCTGATAATCTTTTCCGTAAATCTTATTATACCATTCTTTCCTTTGTTCTTTTTCCATAATTGCTGGAATGCCGCCTAAGCATGCGCAAGCTCCTAATCCAATCAAAAGCTTGGATTCTTTTCTTAATTGTTTCAATAAATCTATCTCATGCTGAGTAATCGGAGTTCCTTCAATTAAAGCAATATCAAAAGGACCAGATTTGTTCTTTTCCTGGCCTAAACGCCAATTAACTATTTCTACCCGTTTTTCAAATTTTAAAAACTTCTCGCGCAAAGAAACCAGTTTTACCTGGCATCCTTCACAATCAGTAAAATCAAATATAGCGATTTTAGGTTTAGGCATATTTTTTAATCCCAGGTTTTATCAATTTCATCAAAATTAAAAACCGGACCGTCTTGGCAAACTAATTTATCTCCAACTGAACAATGCTGGCATTTGCCAATTCCGCATTGCATTTTTCTTTCTAAATTAACAAAAATTCTTCGATCAGAAATTCCTAAAGGCCGAACTATTTTTTCAATTGCCTGCATCATTGGCCCAGGTCCGCACATAGCGCAAACTGCGTCTAAATGATTAATCTTAATCTTATTTATCATTTTAGTTACCAGGCCAACTTCGCCTTTCCAGGTTTTATCCGGTTGATCAACAGTTAAAATGACTTTAATTTGATCTTGCCAAAATTTTATCTTTTCCATCATTAATAAATCCGAAGGAGTTTTAGCTCCATAGATTAAATAGCAATTATCAAATTTTTTACGATGTTCAAGAATATATTCAATTAAAGAAGCAATTGGTGGAATTCCGCAGCCCCCGGTTATCATTAAAATATCTTTTTTTTCCATAAAATCAATTGGGAATCCATTTCCATAAGGTCCGCGCATAAAAATTTGATCCCCTTCTTTTAATTTATGCAAGGCTTTAGTCAAACAACCAGCCTGACGGATAACTAAATCAAAATATTCTGATTGATAAGGCGATGAAGCTATTCCAAACGGAGCTTCTCCGTATCCAAAATGGCTTAATAAAACAAATTGCCCCGGATTAAAAGCCATTCCCTGATTATTAATTTTAAAATTCCCTTTTTCTTTTTGAAAACGAAAAAGCTTTACATCCTGAGAATGTTTTTCAATTTTAACCAAATTTACTTTAAATGGTTTGTATAAATTCTTCATAATTATTTATTCTCTTTTTGGTAATCTTCAA
>CAZJBH010000030.1:5401-7119 GCA_964544485.1 uncultured Candidatus Saccharibacteria bacterium | reverse complement strand
GTAAAATATTCCGAATTGGAATATTTATTTTGAAACCGAATAGGACTGGAACTATAATATATGGCATGGAAAACAAGCGCATGAGCATTCTTTTGGTTGAAGACGACAAATACTTCAGACTTGGCATTAGAGACGTCTTGCTTAAGCATGGAGTCGTTGTGGAGGCCGAAAATGCCTCAGAGGCAAGCTCCATCCTAAAAACGCAAAAAATCGATTTGGCGATTATTGACATGAGCCTAAAGGAGCGAACTGAAGGACTTGAAGTCTTGAAATCCACCAAGGCCAAATCCATCCCCTCGATTATATTGAGCTCTTGCGATGATGATTCAATCACCGAGCAAGCTTACGAAATAGGCTGTGAGCACTTTCTGGCAAAGAGAAGATATAAAGAGCACTTGGATGAATATGTTCAAAGAGTTTCAAAGTCCATTAACGGCAATTTATTAAGAGATTTTTTTGAAAAAAGGATTAAGAAAGTAGCTTTGTAATTTAATGGAAACTTATAAACTAGTTATTAAAAGCATATTTTTAGACGCTTTTTGGGAGATTTTATATTTTCCAATTTGGTGGTATAGCCGCGGGTTTAAGAAAGCGGCTCTTTTTTGTTTGTCCCAATTAAAATACGCCTGGCGTGTTTCCGGCACATTGATTATTCTGCGCAGTTTTTTTAAGCCAATGTATAATCAGCGCGGCTGGGACGCTTATTTGCTCAGCCTAATTGCCCATTTTTGGCAAATAAGCTGGCGTTTACTGGTTTTGTTTTTGTATTTAGTTTTATGGCTGGCTGTTTTATTATTTTGGCTATTTGCTCCGTTTTTTATTCTTTGGCAATTATTTTTTTAATCTATGAATGATCCTTTATTTGATAAATCAAATTTAATTTTTCAGCCGCATTTGAATTTAGCGCGGATTAGCCAGCGTAAATTTTATCATGTTTTAAAATTAATAATTTATGGAGCTTTGATTCTTTTCGGCTTATATGGACTTTATTCTTTAATCAGATATATGTTTATGGAGCTAGGCAGCGGAGCCGAGAAGCTAAACCTATTCTATTTCTCCCTTCTTTCAGATATGTTTTTGCTCTATTTATTTGAGCGATCCAAAGAAAAGAAGAAAAGTATTAATTTAACTAAATATTTAAAATATCCGCCTAAAAAACAAGGCAGTTCTGAAAAAGATTTTTCAGAGCAGATTGAGGTTTCTCGATTTTTAGATGAGTCTGCTTTGCAGGCAGCAGAAAAAGCTTGGTTGCTTTGTTCTAGAAAGGGTTTTCATTATCTGCGGCCAATTCATGTTTTTGCCGCTTTTTTGAAAGACAAGAAGTTTAAGAAAATAATTAAGCGGTTAAATTGTCCGCCTGATGAAATTTATGAAAAAACAGAAAAAATTTTAGAAAATTCTTCTTTGAGCGGAGAAAGAAGCATTAATTTGCTTGGACCTAAAATAGCCTCTGATGTTAAAGAAATTTTTATTGAAGCTTATCTTTTTGCGATTCGTCAGGGTGAGCAGTCAGTTAATCTTTTGCATCTGCTTTGGGCAATTTCCCGGCAAAAGAATTTAGTTGGCATGATTTTTGATGAATTTGGAATCAGTCCGGAAGAAATCAGCCGGGTTGTCCGCTGGGCAATCATTGAGCAGAATTTAGCTGATTGGGAAAAATCTTTTTTTTGGCAAAAATTTTTCAACCGCTTTTTGAACGCTGGGTTTGTCTGCATCTA
>CAZJBH010000030.1:0-5391 GCA_964544485.1 uncultured Candidatus Saccharibacteria bacterium | reverse complement strand
TAAAGGTAAATTAGATCGGGCAATGACCGCAGTCTTAACTCCAACTTTGGATAAGATGAGCCATGATTTAACTATGTTTGCCAGACAAGGGAGATTTGAAGCAGTTTTAGGCAGGCAAAAAGAAATAGAAGAGATTTTTAATTGTTTTAACTCAGGCAGATCAAGCGTTGTTTTAGTCGGGAATAGTTCGGTTGGCAAAAGAGCGATTTTAAAGAAAATTGCCCAGTTAATGGTAGAAGAAAGAGTGCCTGATTTTTTAAAAGATAAGCGTTTAGTAGAATTAGAAATAGGGAATTTGGCTGGCATGGGGCAAGCTGGCGAGCGCGGAGAAGAATATTTAAAAAAAGCTCTTTTTGAAGTTAATCGGGCCGGGAATATCATTTTAGCAATTAGTGATTTAGAAAGTTTAGTTGGCTTGAAATCACATTCAGCCGGGATTGATTTTTCTGAAATTTTATCTTTGGCTTTAAAAAGCATTGCTTTTTTCTTTATTGGCGCGGCTAGCCAGCAAGGTTATGCGAATAAGATTGAAGGAAGTATTTTAGGCCGTTCTTTAACTAAGATTGAAGTTAATCTGCCTCCGCGCGATTTAATTTGGCAAATTTTAATTACTAAAATTTATACAATTGAAAAGGAGCTTAAAGTTATTTTTTCAATTGATGCGCTGGACAAAGCGATTGAGCTAGCTGATCGCTATTTTTACGGCAAAGCATTGACTGCTAAAGCTATGGACCTATTGGTTGAAGCAGGCTATTTAACGGCTCAAAAAAAGGATTCTGGATTGGTTTCAGAAAAAGAAATTGCTCGGATTGTTTCAGAAAAAGTTCAATTGCCGGTTGGCGAAGTAACTCAGTCAGAAAAAGAAAAATTATTGCGGTTAGAGGAAGAGATTCATAAGCAATTAGTTAATCAGGAAGAAGCGGTTCGAGGGGTTAGCGCGGCTATGCGCAGAAGCAGATTAGAGCTCGGAGAAAAAGAACGGACTATTTGTAATTTTTTGTTTGTTGGTCCGACTGGAGTTGGCAAAACTGAATTAGCTAAAGCCTTAACCAGAGTTTATTATGGCAAACAAGAAAGAATGATTCGTTTAGATATGTCAGAATATCAGGAAAAAAGAAGTTTACGCCGTTTAATTGGAATGCGTGGAGAAACCGGTACGGAAAAAGGATATTTAACTGAGGCGATTAAGCGCCAGCCGCATTCTTTGCTTCTTTTAGATGAATTAGAAAAAGCGCATCCAGATATTTTAAATCTTTTTTTACAAGTTATGGATGATGGGAGATTAACTGATGCTTCTGGAGAAACTATAAATTTTTCCGATGTCATATTAATCGCTACTTCTAATGCCGGGACTAATTTTATTCAAGAGAAAATTAGAAACGCAATTGCTTATGAAGAAATTTATCGTCAGCTTAAAGATAAGGTTCTGCTAGATTATTTCAGTCCTGAGTTTTTAAATCGGCTTGATAAAATTGTTATGTTTCGGCCTTTAAGCATGGGAAATATGCAAGATATTGCTAAGCTGTTTATTAATCAGGTTAAAGCGCGCTTATCTAGAAAAGGTTTGTTTTTTGAAGTTGAAGCAGAAGCAATTGAAGAATTAGCTAAATTAGGTTATGATCCTTTGTATGGGGCTCGGCCTTTGCAGCGGGTGATTCAGGAAAAAGTGGAAAATCCAATCGCTAAATTGCTTTTGCAGAATAATATTGGTCGGCGCGATACAATTATTCTAAAAAATGATTTACAATTTCAAGTTAAGAAAGCTGTACGAATTTAATTATTAATTTAAAAATCAATATGAGAATATTTAAAAAAGGAATTTTTTTAAGCTTAGCTATTGGTGAAGCATCTGGTTTGCTTTTATTAATGGTTTTAAAAAATCTAAGCCAGGAAATAGAACAGATTAACTTAATCCCTTGGTGGTTTTTGCCTGTTTTTTTCCCGATTTTTTGCTTAATTTGGTTTTTGGTTACTGTTTTTTTGGGGAAGTTTTTCAAATTATTTAATCAGCTTGGCAGATTTGTTTTGGTCGGCGGTTTGAATTTTTTAGTTGATTTGGGAATTTTAAACTTGCTTATTTTTCTAACTGAAATTAATCAAGGCGGCTGGTATTCAGTTTTTAAAGCAGCGGCTTTTTCAGTGGCAGTAATTAACAGCTATATCTTAAACCGCTGGTGGACCTTTCAATCAAGCGATCAGGATTCTCAAAAAGTAGATACTGGCTGGCAATTTGCTCAATTTATCATAGTCAGCTTGATTGGTTTAGGAGTGAATAATGCGGTTGCTTCTGGATTAGTTAATTTAATTGGCCCGCAATTCGGAATAAATCCTGATTTATGGGCGAATTTGGGCGCAATTGCTGCTTCTTTTGTCGGTATGTTCTGGAATTTTATCGGTTATAAGTTTATTGTATTTAAAAAATAGGTATGTCTAATTTGGTTTTGTATCGAAAATATCGTCCTCAGAAATTTGATCAAGTAGTTGGCCAGGAACATGTGGTTAAAACTTTATTGAATGCATTAAAAATGGATAAGGTTGCCCATGCTTATTTATTCACCGGTCCTAGAGGAACCGGGAAAACCACTATTGCTCGTTTATTAGCTAAGGCGGTTAATTGCCAAAAACCGAAGCAAGGCGAACCAGATAATCAATGTTTTCATTGTTTGGAAATTAATTCCGGTAAATCTTTAGATTTAATTGAAGTTGACGCAGCTTCTAATCGAGGGATTGATGAAATTAGAGAATTGCGAGATGGAATTAAATTTAGTCCGAATAATCTGAAATACAAGATTTTTATCATTGATGAAGTCCATCAATTAACTAAAGAAGCGTTTAACGCTTTATTAAAAACATTAGAAGAGCCTCCCAGCCATGCTATTTTTATTTTAGCGACAACCGAGATTCATAAAGTTCCCCAGACAATTATTTCTCGTTGCCAGCGATTTGATTTTCATAAGCTTTCTTTGGAAAAAATCGTTCAGCGACTAAGTTGGATTGCCAAGCAAGAAAAAATTAAGATTGATGATTCAGCTTTGCGTTTAATCGCTTTAAACGCAGATGGATCTATTCGGGACGGAGAAAGCTTGCTTGGCCAGATTATTTCCATGGAAGACAGGCAGATAACATTAGAGGAAGTGCAAGCTATTTTAGGAGTAACAGACATCAAAGCTATTTATGATTTAATTAGTTATTTAAGCGAGAAAAATATTAGCCAGGCAATTTTACATATTAATCAAATAGTTAGCCAGGGATATGATTTAACCCAATATGCTAAATCTTTAATCAGTTATTTAAGAAAAATGATGATTTTAAAAACTGATAGCGAATTAATTGATTTGGTTGCTCCGGAATTGACTAAGGAGCAAATAGATGACATAATGGGAATGATTCAAAAATTTAGCCATCAGCAAATTATTCAGGCGATTAATTTGTTTATTCAGGCAGAAAATCAGATAAAAATGGCTGATTTTCCGCAATTGCCATTAGAATTGGCTGTAGTGGAGATTTGTCAAAATAAGATTGGGGAGTAGCCAAGTGGTAAGGCGGTGGCTTTTGGTGCCATGATTCGGGGGTTCGAATCCCTCCTCCCCAGCCAGTCAGGGCACCGACCGAGGTGCGTAAAGACATGGAAAAACAATTTACAACCAGAAAAGCGACAATCAAAGACTTAGATGACATTCTGAGGTTAAATTTTGATTTATTCAAAAAAGAATACAAAGAATTTGATAAAAGCCTTGATATGAATTGGACTTACAGTAAAGAGGGTAAGGAATATTTTAAAGATAGGATTACTAGAAAAGGCGGATTTGTTGAAATATTAGAATACAATGGAAAAACTATTGGCTATCTTGCTGGTGGGTTAGTAGAGAAAATGGATTATCGGATAGATGCCAAATACGCTGAAGCAGAGAATATGTTAATTGAGAAAAAATACAGAGGACAAGGATTAGGTTTCAAATTAATGAAAAACTTTATTAATTGGTGTAAAGAAAATAAAGTTAATTACATTTCTCTAACAGCATCAGCCGATAACAAATACGCTATTGAATTCTACAGAAGCATGGGATTCAAGGACTATAATCTTACTTTGGAGAAGAAATTAAAATAAACATGAAAAAGAATAAAGAAGATAATTTTGCTTTTATAGATAGCCAGAATCTTAATTTAGGGATATTGAGCTTAGGGTGGAAATTAGATTATAAAAAGTTTAGGATCTATCTTAAAGAAAAATATTCTGTCTCTAAAGCGTATTTGTTTATTGGCTATCTTCCATCTAATCAAGATTTGTATTCTTTTTTACAAGGAATTGGTTATATTCTAATTTTTAAACCAACTCTGCCTGATAATAAAGGAGAAGTTAAGGGAAATGTTGACGCGGATTTAGTTTTACAAGCAATGATTGATTATAAGAAATATAATAAAGCTTTAATTGTTAGTAGCGATGGCGATTTCTATTCATTAGTAAAATATTTATACAAGAATGATAAATTAAAACTTGTTATGAGTCCCTATGTTAAGACTTGTTCTGCGTTATTAAAAAAGACGGCAAAAGAGAAAATTGTTTTTATGGATAATTTAAGAAAAAAATTAGAATACAAAAAGAAAAAACACCGCTAAAGGACGGAACCAGTAGAGGTGTTTTTTATATGTATTCTATTATAAATGTATCAATTTTTAGAAAGCTTGTCAAGCAAAGTTATCCCAATTATTGTATAAAGATGTACGAAGCGAGCGTAATTGCTCGTTTTTTAATAGTTTAACTTTTTTATTTATGGTAAAATTATGATAATTATCTAAGTTATTAAATTCTATGGACAAATTAGAAAGAATTAAATTTTATTTTTCTTTAATTTTAAGAATCCTTTTATTAATAGCGGCAATTATCGCAATATTTTTAAATGATTGGATTAACCTTTCTCTTTCAATTTTGACTTTGTTTTTAACTTTTTTGCCAAACATTATTGAGAGAAGATATAAGGTGGGGTATACGAATGAATTTGAAATTATGATTTTGGCGTTTATTGCTTTTTCTATGTATTTTGGGGAAATTCATTCTTTTTATTACCGATTTTGGTGGTGGGATATTTTTCTACATGCTCTTTCCAGCATAATCATTGGGGGAATCGGGTTTTTATTGGTTCATACTTTAAATAAGCAAAGAACAAGCATAAAATTAAGTCCGGTTTTTGTGGCTTTTTTTGCTTTGGTATTCTCTGTTGCTTTAGGAACTTTATGGGAAATTTTTGAATTTTCAATGGATTCTTTTTTTAATTTAAATATGCAAAAGTCAGGTTTAGTTGATACAATGTGGGATTTAATTATTTGTTTTTTAGGAGCTTTAGCGGTTTCTTTGGTGGGATTTTTTTACCTTAAAAAAGATGAACATTTGTT
>CAZJBH010000029.1:0-7387 GCA_964544485.1 uncultured Candidatus Saccharibacteria bacterium | reverse complement strand
CTGCCAGCTTCATCAATTCCGCCGATTATCCGATAACCTTGTTTAAATATTTTTCTTTCCTGATTTGAAAATCTCATATCTCTATCCTAACTATTTAATCAAATTATGTCTATTAAAAGAATTTTCCACATGTTGACAGCTCTTTTATTTGGCGTAAAATAAAGATATGGATAAAGAAACAAAAAATGAATTTCAATCTTTAGCCCATATGATCAAAAAGGGATTTGACCATATTGACGGACAATTAGAACAGGTTGACGGACAATTAGAACAGGCAAGTAAAGAAAGAAAAGAATTAGAACAAGGACAAGAAGATATTAAGCTTTGTTTAGATAATGTTGCTTATAAATTTGAATTGCAAGAGCTTGAAGAACGAGTTAAAAGATTAGAACTTAAGACAAACTTATCAAAAAATTAAACTAACTATTGAATTCTATTAAAAAAAGATATCAAATGATATCTTTTTTTATTTCGCTCAAAGAATTATAATTTTTTTTAGCTTTTAACTAAATTTTCCGGAGTTTCTCCAGCTAAAGCGGCGATCACATTTTGAGCAGCCATTTCTGCCATCTTATTTCTAGTCCCTTCAGTAGCTGAAGCAATATGCGGAGTTAAAATCACATTTTCTAATTCTGCTAAGCCCGGTTTTAATTCAGGCTCATCCTCAAATACATCCAAGGCAGCTCCCGCTATCTTTTTTTCTTTTAAAACTTCAACTAAAGCAGCTTCATCAACTACTGGACCGCGCGAAGTATTGATTAAATAAGCGGTTGGCTTCATTGATTCTAATCTTTCTTGGTTAATCAAATGACGAGTTTTGTCATTTAAAGCAGTATGAATGGTTAAATAATCAGCTTGTTTAATAACTTCATCTAATTCCATATATTCAAATCCATATTTTTCTTCCATTTCCTGATTCTGTTGAATATCATAATAGATTACTTTCATATCAAAGCCCTTAGCCATATGTTCAGCTACGGCTGAACCAATCCTGCCTAAGCCAATTACCCCTAAAGTTTTTCCAACCACATCTCCGCCTAAAAGCAATTTTGGCCCCCAGGCTTTGTAATTCCCGGCCCGGGTATATTTATCTGCTTCAACTATTCGGCGGGCAATCGCTAAAATCAAAGCGACTCCGTGAACTGAAACTGAATTAGTTAATACGCCTGGAGTATTAGTAACTAAAATATCTTTTTCTTTGGCTGCCTGAAGATCAATATTATTATACCCAACTGCGTAATTAGCAATAATTTTTAATTGATCTCCAGCTGCTTCAATCAATTCTTGATCAATCTTTTCAGTCAACACTGAAAGAATTGCTTCTGCTCCTTTAACTTTTTCCAATAATTCCTCCCGAGAAATTTTACCCTCTGGGCCAATCTCAACATCATGACCAGCTTTTTTTAATAAATTAATTCCGATTTCCGGAATTTGGCGAGTAACAAATATTTTTGACATACTTTTTTTAAATTTAATTATTTTCTTATTCAGTGATTTAATCTTAACATAAAAAAGCTACATAGACTTGTGGATAAAAAAAGGCGGCTCTTTTTGAACCGCCTAAAAGGTTACTAAGGCAATTGAATTAATAAGTAACTTGGAATCCAGTAAAAGTCTTAGGCGCCGGAATCGGAGCTTGAACTGGAGGATTTACCTGAATCTCAGGCAAATCACCAACCAGATAATTCCTGGCTAACGGATCCAATTTAACAATTACTTTTGGATCAATGCTTTCGCATGTTCCTTTTATTCTGATTTCTCCCATAATCTTTTTCTCCTTTCTTTTAATACGGAACCATATAATTTGCCTTTTTCAAATTTACCCCGCAAAAAGGACAAACCCCCAGATTAACAAAGAATCTTTGAATTGTCCCTTGATTGCTTTCGCAATCTTGATTCGGACAAAAATATCTATTTAAAGCAGTTAATCTGTCATTCCCTTGAATGCTCATTCTAACATCAACCTCAGCCACATCAACCATAATTCCCCCTTATTTCTTCTTTGCTTTTTTCTCCTGGGCTTGCTTTTGATCCTCTTTTTCTTTCTGCTGCGGGTTTTTAAAAAGTTTTTGTTTTCGCCGATCAACAAACATTTTTTCACCTCCTTCTGCTTTTAATTGATTTTAGCCTTTTACCGCAATAAGGGCACAATCCGCTTTTGCCAGCTGAATGGCCGCCAACCATATTTTGGCTCGGACATTCCCTATTTGAACAAAAATATTCTTTAAAAGTTGACCCGGAGACAAAAACCTTAACCGCTATAGATTCCGCGCTTGGCATGATCCCCTCCTTTCACTTGCCAAATATATATTTTAAAAGAACTAAAAAATCCAGCCGGGCTGACTGGATTGCTTGTTTGCGTTTTTAATTCCTCTTATTTTTCTTTAACACAGCTTAGCCAGCCCATTTGCTTTAGGGTAATAAAGATATAAGCAATCAATAAATACAAACTGGCTAAAATCGCATTTATGATTCCATCTAAATTTTTGACTAGCTCTAATCTCATGATTGATAAATTAACAAAATAAATGAATTCTGTCAATAAGTTTATCCACAAAATTAATCTTCTTGCTTTTCCTGAATTCCTTCCTCTAAATCTTCTTTAACCGCTTCAAACTCATTTTCTAACTTTTTAAGGCGAGTTTTGCTTGATTTAATCAAGCTAACTCCTTGTTTAACTTTTTCTAAACCAGCTTCTACATCTACTTCTTCTTGTTCTTCAAACCAATTAATAATCTGTTCTAATTTTTGCAATGATTCTTTAAGATTGTTTTTCTCCATAATATATTATTGATTAATAATTTTTTTTACTTCTGACCTTATTTTACCATCTGATACGCGGATATCAAGTTTATCTCCTTGTTTAATCCCAGTTATTTTTTTAATCACCCGGTTATTCAAAGAAACAATACTATAGCCTAATTTAAGCTGGCGCTTAGGATCAAAAATGTTTAAACGCTTGCTTGTTTTTTCAAGATATTCTTTAATTTGTTCAGATTTTTTCTGCCAATGATTTAACAATGCTTTAGAAAAATCATTTAATTTTAATTCAAAATTTTTAAATTCATATCCTAATTGGCCAACTTTTTCCCGAAATTGATTTTCTAACTGGCTAAAACGTTTAAAAACAAAAGAAGAATGGGTTTTTAATTGATAAACTAAATTATCTAATTGCTTATTTTGCTTAATTAATAAATCTTTAAATTGATAAACAATTTCCCGTTCAAAAAGCTTAATATTCTGAATTCCTTTTTCCCAAGATTGATTTAAAATTATACTGACTGTAGTTGGAGTTGACGCTTTCATATCTGCTGCTAAACAGGCTAACGGAACATCTTTATCATGCCCGATTCCGCAAATTATCGGCTGTTTAAATTCAGCTATTTTTTTAATTAAAACCTCGTTATTAAATGCTTGCAAGCTTTCCAAACTTCCTCCTCCCCGAATAATAGCTAAAACATCTATCTCTTGATTTTGAAAATATTCAATTCCAGATAATAAATCTTTGACTGCTGTCTGGCCTTCTACTCGAGATGAATAAAATTTAATCTGATATCCATATTGTCCCAAATTATTTAAAAAATCGTGAATCACTGCTCCGGTTGAAGAAGTAATTAAGCCGATTTTTTGCGAAAATTCAGGTATTTGTTTTTTTCTTTCTAAGCTGAACAATCCTTCTTCTTCCAATTTCTTTTTAAGGGCTAAATAAGCTTTTTTCAAAGCTCCTTCGCCAACTAATTCAGCTGTGGAAACGCGCAAACTAAATCTTCCATTCGGTTTATAGACTTCAGGATAGCCATGAACAATAATTTCCATGCCTTCTTCAAATTTGATTCCGGATAAATCATAATCCCGCCTCCACATAAAACAAGATAACAAACTTTCATCTTTTTTATCTTTTAAACTGAAAAATAGATAAGTTGCCTGAATATTCAAACTGCTAATTTCACCGATTACTCGGGCAGATTGTTTACGCAGATTATTATTTATCCAATTTAAATAATCGCTTACCTGATACGGTTTATCTTCCTGCTTATTGTTTTGATTAATTTGATTTTCAGGCTGAGCTTCTTGAGCTTGAATAATTGTTAAAATATCTTCTCCATACTTAGCTAGTTTTTTATCTCTAATTCCTTTAATTGCTAATAGCTCTTGTTTGTCTTTTGGCTTAATTGAAGCAATCCCTTCTAAGGTTTCATTATTAAAAATCCGGTAAACCGGAACCCCCTCTTGTTCAGCTGCTCTTAAGCGCCATTCTTTTAAATTTTCTAAAAGCCCCTGGTCCATAAATATATTCTAACATAAAATTAAATTATGAAAAACAAAAAGCCCGGGCTAACCCAGGCTTTATTCTTTTGAAATTTGCAAAAGAAGTTTTTCTAAATATGGAATAATTTGTTTTTTATCAGCTGGCAATTCATTTGAATTAATTAATTCTCCAAAACATATTTCCATGTTTTTCCAAAATCTAAATAGCATTGAACGGACTGAAAATTTAAAAGTATTTTTGGAAATCTTATCCATATCTCGGCACCAAATTGGGAGAATATAGCAATCTATATTTAGAAATAATCTTCTTAATCCTTGAGGAAAACGTCTTATCCGCTCTCCTGTTTCAGAAACGAGATATTCCCTGCCTAAATGCTCTCCCTTGAAAGTTCTTCCTCCTTCAGGAAAAAGAATCAAGATATTTCCCTGTTCAACCTGTTTTTTCATTAAATCCAAAGAAGCTAATTCTTGTTTTGGCTCTCCTCTGGCAATTGGAATGCAGACTAAACGAAAGGGTTTAAACCAAAATTGATTATAGTAATTCATCTTGTCAGGCGCAGATATAGGAAGCTTTTTATAAATTAAGTTAATTAATAACAAACAAGGCAATAAAGCTGGTTCAATTAAAGAAGGATGATTGCTAATTAAAATCACTCCTTTGTTTAAATTAAGCATTTTAAAATTTCTAATCCTTAAACGCCTGGTAAAAACAGCTAAAGCAATCATCATCCAAACTGGAATTCCTAAAATCCCGATTAACAAAAACAAACCAATCTTCTTTTCCATAATTCCTCCTGAATATTAAAGAACTTTTAATTTAATTATCAAGAATCAATTCAAGCATGTCAATAAAAAAGCTCTGCCAAACAAGGCAGAGCCATAGATTTGCTATTCTCTTGTCCTCTGCTTCAGCCTTTCTAAAAGCAAAAAGCGATCAGCATAAAAAATATACATTGCTTTTCTCAATTTTTTAAAAATCTGCTGGCAGTATGAATCAAAAGCAGCCTTATCTCTGTTTTCGCGATATCCTTTCAAGGCTTTTCGGGTCTGGTTTTTAACTTTTTCTAAATCAATTACCATTTTATCAAGAATTGAACAATGGTTTTTTAAAAATCCAATCAATTCCTGATCCTTTGCCAATTTAATATAATTCTTCAGTGTTTTAGACAAGCAAAGATAATATTGTTTTTTTTGATTGCAAGCAGTAATAAAAATCTCGCAATCTTCGGTTATTTGATCATTAAAAACATTTTTCTGAATTCCAGAAGAAGCTAAAGTCCCAGAAGGCAAAAAACAACCTAAAACTAACGCCAAAAACAATCTTTTCATGCTTTCCCCCCTTAATTAAAAGTTAATAAGAACTAATTAAATTATACAAATTAGTAAATATTTTGTCAAATCTTTATTTCTCTGCATAAAATCTCCACGGCCAATTTTTTGATTCTTTCGCATAATCAATTCCGACTCTCTTGCCTGAATTAATTTTTAATTTAATTCCTTTATCTTCCACCCATAGAACATTGCCGATTAAATCAATCCCATTATGAGCTTGCTTGGAAATTTTAAATTCCCGGCATAATTTAGCCGGTCCGTCTGCTTTTGGATAATCTAATCCTCTAATCAATACTGCGGCTGGATAATTTTCTTTTTCAGTAACTAAATTCAAACAATGATGGATTCCATAAATTAAATAAACATAAGCGCATCCTCCTGGCCTAAACATAATTTTATTCCGCTCTGTCATTCCTTTAGCAGCATGAGAAGCTAAATCATTAAATCCATCATAAGCTTCAGTTTCAATAATCATGGCTCGATAAATTTTTCCATGATAATTATGAATTAAATCTTTGCCAATTAAATCTTTAGCTACTTTTAAGGTTGGTTGTAAATAGAAATCTTGAGTTAATTTCATTGATATTGACTTTTTAGATAATAAATAGTATAATTTAAAAAGTTGTTTAAAATATAAATAATATTAGGAGGAAAAAATGAAAAAAATACTACTTGGTTTTATTCTACTAGCAATTTCTTTTCCAATCAATCTAGGAATTGCTTTTGACAAGCAACTGCCGAAAACCATGCAGTTAGAACATGCCGCCTATGTAAAAATCATAATCAATGGCCAAATCAAAGGAAAATGGGAAGGAAAAAATCAAATCAAGAAATTTTACCATATTGGCTCTGGATTTATAGCTCAAGAAGGCTATGTTATCACTTCTGCACACATTCTAGATTCTGAAAGATTAAATTCAACTTCAGAAGAACCGACTTTTCTAGAGGAAAGAAAGATTCGAATAAAAAATCAAGCAGATTTTTTTGTTAAAGCAAAAGTTCATTTTGTTGATCAAAAAAAAGATATAGCAGTTTTAACCTATCAAAACCAAAAATATTTCAAAAAAATGATTCATCTAATCGGCAATCCGCAAGAAATTGAACTTGGGGATGTTGTTTGCGCAGTATTTCACTCAAGAGACAAAGATTGGATGCTAACCAAAGTTTTTCTAAAAACCGGAAAAATAAAAAAGCTTCAGCCATATAAAAATCTAAATTTACGATTAGAGTTAGAAGCTAGTCCTGGAGATAGCGGTTCTCCAGTCTTTGCTTTCAAAAACGGAAAACCAGTATTAATCGGAATCATGCAAGGAATTAGCATAACTTATCCAAAAGATAGCTTTGCAAATATATTATTTAAAATAATTCGCTGTTCTAAACAATAAACAATAATCAAGGGACTCAACACGAGTCCCTTTTTTTATTCCTTAATCTCAATTTGATCTGAAGATTCTAAAATAATTTCCGGAACTCCCTGGTATTCTTTTATTTCTCCCTCAATCTTGACTGTTTTGTTTAAATAATATTCTTCCGGATGATCAACAAACTTATCTAAATTTGATTTAAAAATAACTTTAGCCAGGATTATAACAACTATTAGTGCTGAACCAATTAAAAGATGGGAAAAATGAGTTGCAAGGCCGTATATCAGAATCAAGATCATGAAAATCATTGACAATACGGATATTTCTTTTCTTTTTAAAAGAGTAAAAATTATCATTAAGATCAGCGGCGCAAAAAAATCCGGCATCAGCTGATTTGAATACCAGCCGACACCTGTAAATAA
>CAZJBH010000028.1:0-7545 GCA_964544485.1 uncultured Candidatus Saccharibacteria bacterium | reverse complement strand
CGATCGAGGCGGCCGTCACCGACCAGAGCGGCCAGACCCGCTATTCCCTGGGCAGCGTGCTCAACCACGTCATGCTGCACCAGACGATCATCGGCCTGGAAGCGAAAAAACAGTTGGAAAGTATTCAGACCAGGCTTGATTGTTAATTTCTCCCATAAAATAGGTAGTGTTGCCTCCAGCTTCCCGCTGCATAACCATAAGCAGACCAGTAAAATAATGGCCAAAAGGACGGAAAAAAGAGTTTTCAGACATCCAGAGAACCGGGTCGGCTAATAAGCGGTTGCCATAAGTAGCTAAATATTCTTGGCTGTCTTGGATTTGTTTTTCAGCTGGATAATTAAAAGTATGGAATAAATAGACTGGCCAGATAAGAATTAATCCAAGCAAGCCAATGATTAATAATCCGCTTAAATATTTTAAATTATTTTTAAATATTTTTTTAAAAATATTTTTAGCTTGTTGGCCAAATTCTTTTTTTTGCGCTAAAATCTTATTCTTTAAAATATATGTTTTTGGCTGGGTTGCTGTGAAAATAGCCCAGATAATGGTCAGCGCGACAAAATAAGGAATGATTAAAGCTAAAGAAAATTTAGTTAATAGAGCCAGCCCAAAAACAAGTCCGGCAATCAAAAGATTTTTTTGGCTTGGTTTTTTAAGCCATTCAATTAAATGATAGCTGGCAATGATAAAGGCGGCAGCTGCGCCAACATCGGTTGTAACTAAGCGTCCATGAGCGATTAAAGTTGGAGAAAGGGAATAGAAAAATAAAGCGATTAACCCAGCCTGATTGCCGTAGAGTTGGCGCGTCCAGCGAAAAACATAAATTCCTAAAATCAGCATGATTAAAAGCATTGGTAAACGCGACCAAAAAATGATTTTATCAGCTGGATTGCCGGATCCAAATAAGAAAACGCGTCCGAATTCCCATTGTCCGTTTAATTTGTTTTGCCAGGCATGGCTTTGTTCAGGAAAACTGATCGGCGTATTGGTGATTTTAGAGCCAAGCCAGATAGAAAATCCAGCCATGTCTTTAAGCAAAGGCGGATGTTCCGGATTTAAGCGCATATCTTGTTTAAGAATATATGAATATCCGGCCGGAGTATGGGCAAGTTCATCCATGGTTAAAGAGTCTCCAAGCATGCTAAAAAATCCTAATCCGAACATTAAAGCTAAAAGAATAATCGCGAAAATATTGGTTAATTGATTTTTCATAAATTTTTATTTTCATTATACCATAAACATTTATTTTTAAGCTGTGGATAGCAAAGTTGAAGGCTTGGTTAAATATGGTAAAATAGAAGTAAGTTAATTTTCATATTTATGAAACCAGAAAATCAAAATCAAACAGCTGAAAAGAATTCTCAACAAAAACAAGAAGAAGAAATTAAACAAGGCGAAGCCATGCAAGCTTATCTTGAGCGCGAAGGCGAGGATCCTGCTTCTGGTTTAGAAGAAAATAAAGCTGAAGAAAAAGAAATTGAGAATAAAAAAGCTTCTGGCCGGCTTTTAAGTCAGCAAGAAGCAGCCCGTTTGCGGGAAAAAGAATTGCTTGAGAATCAATCTGAGCAAGAAAAAGCTTTGGAACAGGAAGAACAGCCAGAGCAAAGCGTTGAACAAGAGGAAGATCTTTCTTTGGATCAAGCTAGAGAAATATTTGCCAAATGCAAGATTAACGCGGATAAATGGTTAAAAGCTGAAAGTAAATTTGGCAAAAAGAAAACTGAAGAAGATTTTTTAAAAAGTAATGGAGAAGCAGCTAAAGAATATAGACAGGCTAAAGAAGGCTATACCTCTATTTTAAAGCAAAAGAGAGAAGAACTTTATCAGCAAGCAGTAGAAGAGATTGATGATAAAGCGCAAGAAAAAGAATGGTCTGAGATTAAAAAAAATAAGGAGTTAAAAAAGAAAATGGAGGAAATTGTGAAAGAAACGATTGTTTATGAAGCAGATCGGATTTATGAAGCCAAAACTTCTTTCATTTTGGAAAATAAGTTTTTAGGCGAACAAAGAAAAAAAATAGCTGAGACTTCAAATAAGATTTTGGAATGGTACCGAAAACAGCCTAAGAAGTATAAATTTTTAATGGCTGGCGGATTGTTAGGAGCTGGTTTAGCCGGCGGAGCAATTGGTGGAGCAGCTGGCGGAATTTTAGTTAGCGGAGCTTGTTTTGCCAGGGTTCCGTTAAGAGTTTTATCAGGCGGAGTTATGGCTGCTGGAACAGAGCGTTTTTTAAAGTCCAGGCAGGAGAAAAAATCGGTTCGTCAAAGCGTGGAAAAAGTGACTGAACATCGAGATTATGGAGATGCTTTAACCCAAAAAATTAAACAAAATGACGCGTCTTTAGATAAGCGTTTGTTAGAATTGGAAGGCGAATCAGGCAAGAAAAAACGGCGCCGCTATTTAGGCGCTGCCACAGCTGGTTTGTTTATTAGTTCTGGGGCAATGGGCAAGCTTATGGGAATCGGGTTAGACCATTTAAGCGATGATTTGGATGCAACAATTAAACAAGAGCCAATTGAAGAAGATTTAAAACACAAAGGCAAGATTCCTGAGATGGAAAAGGGGAAAGCGAGTTCTGGAATTTTTGTTGAAGATTCGTCAAAGCAGGCTGGAGATAAATGGGGAAAAATAGGAGAGACCCAAGAAAAAATAGAACCAATTTCTAAAGAAGTTGATCAAGAAACCTTTGAAAAGGAAGCAGTTGAACAGGCTAATCAAAATTTTATAGAAACAGCTAAATCAGGAGATTCTGTTTGGAAAATGAGCCAAGAACAATTAGTTAAGCATTATGGAGAAGAATTTAATCAGCTTGACCCAGCTAGCCAGGCTCATATTATTGATTCAATCAAAGATAGAATTGCGGAAAATTCAGCTAAGTTTGGATTAGAAAATCCAGATAATTTGAAAGTAGGCCAGCAAATTGATTTTTCTGAGATTTTGGATAATAAGAATGAAATGGATAAAATTTTTAATCAGACAAGCGTTTTAACTGATAATGAAAAGGTGAATATTTTAAGCGCTAAGAATAAACTTGGATTATGGGTTCAAGAACATCCTGAAGAAAAATTAACTTCAGAAAAAGTTTCGGAAATTTTAAGAAATCAGTCTGAAGAAATAGTTCAGCCAGGCATTGATCCAGATGCTTTTAAAAACGGAGAAAGTTTTCTCCAAAAAGCAGTTGAGGAAACAGCTGAGTCAGGAGAGCTTTCTGAAGAAGAGTTAAATATTGCCGGAGAAGAAAAACAAGCGGCTGAAATTGGAGAAAAAGCGGAAATAGAAACTAAAATCAGTTCAATTGAAGATAATTTAGTTAAAAGAATTGGCTTTAATCAGTCTGAATATGGAGCAATCAAAGATATTAAAGTTAAAGAATTATTAGAAAAGCTGCCCTCAGAAGAAAGAGCCTGGGAAATGTATCGGGAAACTCCAGTGACTCAGATTGAGCTTCCTCATGATGGAGTTTATGGGCCGGACGAATTTGGCAAACAAGTAAAATTAGCAGAATATTTGCGCAGTTTTAATCCTGATAAGACAGCTAAAAATTTATCAATTCATGAATTTATCAGAAAATCAATTCAACAAAAAATCACTCAATAATTAATTTTAAATATTATGGATAAAAACAAGATTCAACAAAATATTTTAGAAGAATTAGGCTTAGAAAATCTGCCGGAAGATAAAAAAGAAGAGCTTTTAAGCGTAATGACAGAGTCGGTTCTCAAGAGAATTACGATTAGCGTTTTAGAACAGCTTTCGGATGAAGATAAAAAGGAATTTGATAAGTTAAGAGACCAAGCAGACGCAGAAAAAATTAATCAATTTTTAAGAGAAAAAATTGAAAATTATGATGCGATGATTGAAAAAATTATTAAAGAATTTAAACAAGAAATGCAAGCTACCATGAGTGAATTAGAAAAAGATATTTCTTAATAAAAATTATGCCAGAAGAAATTACTGATAAATATCGCGAGCCGATTCAAGGAGATCCAAAAGCAATGGAAGAGGATTTGCCTATTCCTGAAAAAAAATCTGAACAAGAAAAAGTCTTGATGCAAGATCAAGATCCCAACTCTAAAGACATCAAGGAAGAAAAAGTTAAAGAAGAATCAGCTGAAGTAATTAAAGAGGCGCCTAAAGAAAAAGTACCGGATCAAAAACTTCAACAAGCTGAAGAAACAAAAACTCAAAAAATAAATAATTCAGATGATCAAAAAAAATCCGGGAATATTAAATCAGAAGCGCATAGAATAACTCAGCTTAACCAGCAAGATCAAGCTAAGGCTTTATGCGAATTAGCTTTTCAGCAAGGGATTGATTTTGCAGTTGATGTTGCTAAAGAAATAAACAGTCCTTATCTTTTAGATGAATTCCACGACAGCTTAGTTGATGATTTCAAAGAAAAATTAAAAGAACAGCTTTAATGAATATTAATCAAATATTTATTCTTCTTATTATCCTCCTTGGGTTGGCTATTTTGAGTGTGATTTGGCTAATGTTTTTAACTGTAAAAAAACGCAAAGAGTTATTAACTCGCTCTTTGAATATGGAATTATTTTCAGTTTCTTTGCCTAAACAAAGCAATCAGGAGGAGCAAAAGGATGAAAAAGAGCTAATTGGAGTAATGGAGCAGCTCTATAACGGATTTACGAGTATTAAGGGAGAAAAAGGATTTTTAAAATCTCCACCCCATTTAGTTTTTGAGATAGCTAATCCGAATGAGAGCAAACAGATTGTTTTTTATTTAGCCGCTCCAAAGAATTATAGTTCTTTGGTAGAAAAGCAGATTCATAGTTTTTATCCTGACGCAGCTGTTGAAAAAACAGAAGATTATAATATTTTTGGCCCAACCGGAGAAACTGTTTGTTCATATTTAAAACAAGCTAAGCATTCTGTTTTGCCGATTAAAACTTATCAACAATTAGAAACCGATCCTTTAAAAGAGGTAATTAATTTGTTTAGCAAAATGAAAGAAAAAGGAGAAGGAGCAAGCATTCAGATTTTGTTTCGGCCAACAACTAATAAATCTTGGCATCAATTAGGCAAAGGGATTGCCAAAGAAATGCAGCAAGGTAAAAGCTTTAAACAAGCTTTGTCTGCAAAAGCAGGAAACCCTTTTTGGAAATTTATTAAAGAATTTAGAAAGCAAGGCCAAAAAAACAAAGAACAACAGCAACAAGCTGAAGAAGAAGCTAAGCAAAGTGTTACCCAGGGAGATCAGGAAACAATTAAGGCGATTGAAGATAAAGCTAATAAATCCGGTTTTGATGTTAATTTAAGGATTTTTGTTTCTGCTGAAAACGCGGCAAGAGCAGAGGAATTGCTTGGTCATTTGGAAGCCTCATTTAATCAATTCAGTTCTGCTGAATTAAATTCTTTGGAAGCAAAGCAAGTAAAGGCCAAAGCTGCTTTTAAGAGAATGATTTACAATTATTCTTTTCGGCTTTTTGATTTAAAACAGAAAATGCTTTTAAATACTGAGGAATTAACCAGTCTTTTTCATTTTCCCGGCAGCGAGCTCAAAACTCCGAATGTTAAAACGATTAAATCAGGCCAAGCAGCTGCTCCGGCAGATATTCCAGAGCAAGGAATTTTATTAGGCAAAAACATTTATCGCGGAGAAGAAACTCGGATAAAAATAGGGGCGAATGACCGGCGTCGGCATATGTATATTATCGGGCAAACCGGAACCGGTAAATCAACTTTTTTGAAGAATATGATTGTTCAAGATATCCAGCAAGGAAATGGAGTCGGAGTGTTAGATCCGCATGGAGATTTGATTGAAGACGCTTTGAGTTTAGTTCCTAAAGAACGGGCTGAAGATGTTGTTTTAATCGAGCCAGGCAATTTATCCAGGCCGATTGGCTTGAACATGCTTGAATATGATCCAGCTAAACCGGAACAAAAAACTTTTGCGGTTAATGAAATGTTACAGATTTTTGACCGGCTGTATGATTTAAAAGCAACTGGCGGGCCAATGTTTGAACAATATATGAGAAATGCTTTGCTTTTGTTAATGGATGATCCGGAAGAAAAAGCAACTCTGTTGGAGGTTCCGCGAGTTTTAGCAGATGCTGATTTTAGAAAGCGTCTATTAGATAAATGCCAAAATAGGATTGTTAAAAATTTCTGGCAGGAAGAAGCTGAAAAAGCCGGCGGAGAAGCGTCTTTGCAAAATATGGTTCCGTATATTACTTCAAAGTTCAGCGTTTTTATTACAAATGATTTTATGCGGCCGATTATTGCTCAAAAAGAAAGCACAATTAATTTTCAAGATATTATTAATAACAAAAAAGTTTTGCTGGTTAATTTAAGCAAGGGTAAATTAGGCGATTTGAACAGCCATTTATTAGGCATGCTTGTAACCGGCAAGTTATTAATGGCTGCTTTCTCAAGGGTAGAGATGTTGGAAGAGCAAAGAAATGACTTTTATTTATACATGGATGAGTTTCAGAATTTTGCCACTGATAGCATTGCTACGATTCTTTCTGAAGCGCGCAAGTACCGCTTATCTTTAATTATTGGGCATCAATATATTGAACAATTGCCAGAAGATATTAAATCAGCTGTTTTTGGGAATGTTGGTTCTATGGTTGCTTTTCGGGTTAGCGCTGAAAACGCAGAATTTTTAAGCAAACAATTTGAACCTGTTTTCAAGCCTAATGATTTAATTGATATTGATAATTTTAACGCTCATGTTAAATTAATGCTGAATAACAAGACTTCAGCTCCGTTTAATATGGCGGCTTATCCTCCGGAAAAAGGTGATCCTGAAATGAGTAAATTGATTAAAGAATTTTCCGGATTAACTTATGGACGCAATCGGGAAATGGTAGAAGCAGATATTAATAAGCGCTGGCAAATGTCAGGCGTGCCAGCCGAGCCTCAGAAATAGGAAAGATACCCTTTAAATTTTATATATTTTGTGGTATAATATTAATAATGAAAGAAGATAAAAATAAAAAGTTACCTTTGTTTTTTAAGCCGATTTTATGGTCTTATGATTTTAATTCTATAGATATTGAAAAAGATAAAAAAGTTATTGTTATTAATTCAATTAATTATGGAGATTTGAAGCATTGGCGATGGATTGTTAAAAAATACGGCAAAAAAAAGGTGAGAGAGATATTAAAAAAAGTTTATTTTACAGAAATAAGAGCCAGGGTTGCGCCTTTGGTTTCCCTTATTTTTTCTATTAATAAATTCAATTATGCATCTAGAGGCAATACCCAAGGAAAATAAAGGTATTTTTTTAGAATTAAATATTAAAGAAATAGCTGCTTCTAAAGCTTATACTATTGGCAGAAGGCAAGCTTATAAGGATTATATTGATTTATATTATATAATTTCTGAAAAGTATTCTAATTTAAATGAGATTATAGAAATAGCTGAAAAAAAATATAAGGATGAATTTAACGCGCGTTTATTCTTAGAGCAATTAATCCATCTTGAAGATGTAACAGATGAAAAAATAGTTTTTTTAAAAGACAAAATTAGTAAAAATTTATTAAGAGATTTTTTTGAAAAAAGGATTAAGAAAGTAGCTTT
>CAZJBH010000027.1:3687-8169 GCA_964544485.1 uncultured Candidatus Saccharibacteria bacterium | reverse complement strand
AAAAATATTTAAATTGGCTTTATTAGCTTGTTTAACGGTATTTTTTTTAAGTTTTTTAATTCATCCGTTACAGGCGATTAATCAGGATTTAGGCCGTTTTTTTAAAGTCAGCCAGATTATTGTAGAAAATTATCAGGTGCCGGATACTAATCTATTTTCCTATACTCAGCCAGATCATCATTTTATCAATACTCATTGGCTGGGAGGAATGCTCTTTTACTTATTAAATTTTATTATTGGCTTAAAGGGGTTGATTGTTTTTAAGGCTTTAATTGTTTTAACTGCTTTTGGAATACTTTTTTATTTAACCTGGCGCAAAAGCAAAAAAAACTTTTGGTTAAGTTTTTTAATTGCTTTGCTGGGAATCGGGATTTTTATTGAGCGAACTGATGTTCGGCCGGAAATATTTTCTTATTTATTTTTCTCTATTTCTCTTTATCTGCTCTATTTTAAATCTAAAACCAAATGGTTTTATCTGATTCCTGTAATTGGCTTGATTTGGGTCAATACGCACATTTATTTTTTTATCTTGCCAGCAATTTATTTTTTCTTCTTTATTGATAAATTAGTTATTTATCTAAGAAAGAAGAAGATATCCAAAGCATATTTAAAAAAACTTTTTTTAATCGGTATTTTTTTAGGATTGGCTCTTTTTATCAATCCAAACGGCGTAGAAAATGTTTCTCAGCCAATCAAAGGAGCTTTTCAGGGATATGGATATACGATTATTGAAAACCAAACTCCTTTTTTCTTATTAGATTACGCTTATCATTTAAATATTATTTACTTATTTTTCTTAGGAGTTGGGATTTTGATTTTTAGTTTTTTGTTGAATTTTAAAAAGATTAAATTATTTGATGTATGCTTGGCTTTGTTTTTAATAGTTATGGGATTTTCGGCAGTTAGAAATTTTCCGATTTTTGTTTTAGGAATAATGCCGATAATGGCTGGAAATTTAGCTCCCATTTGGAATAGGTTAAAAAGAAAAATTGCCCCTAATCCTTATTTTGAACTTTATTTAATCTTTGTTTTAATCATTTGCTTATTAGGCGGAGTTTACGCTAAACGCGAAAAGATTAATTTAAATGTTCAGGTAAAAGCGAAAAAAGCGGTTGATTATATTTTGGAAAATAATATTCAGGGAAATGTGTTTAATAATTTTGATAATGGAGGGTATCTAATTTACCGCTTTTATCCGGAAAGAAAAGTATTTATTGATAACCGCTTATTAGCTTATTCCAAAGATTTTTTTCAAGAGATATATATTCCTATGCAGCAGAGCAAAGAAACTTGGGATGAATATGTTCAAAAATATCAAATTAAATATGTTTTATTCGAACAGACTGATATTACTCCTTGGGCGCGAAAGTTTTTATTAATGATTAATCAGCATCCTGACTGGGAAAAAGTTTATCAAGATAATTATGAAGTAATTTATGTTAAAAAATGATTTTCGCATTTTAATCGCTACTGGAATTTATCCGCCGGATATTGGCGGTCCAGCTACATATTCTAAACTTTTGATTGAGCAGCTGCCTAAGCAAGGAATTCAGACAGAGGTTTTGTCTTTTGGCTCGGTTCGCCATTTGCCTAAGGGAATTAGTCATTTGATATATTTTTTAAAATTATTAAAATCAAGCTATGGAAAGGATTTAATTTTTGCTCAGGATCCAGTAAGTGTTGGTTTTCCGGCTATGCTGGCAGCTAAGATCAGGAGAAAGAAATTTGTTTTAAAAATAGTTGGAGATTATGCTTGGGAACAATTTCAAGTTAATCAAAAAAAGTTTACAAGTTTAGAAGATTTTCAACAAGAAAAATTTGATTTTATAACTGAATTAAGGAGAAAAATTCAGAAATTAGTGGCTAAATCAGCTGACAAAATTATTGTTCCAAGTAATTATTTAAAAAAAATTATTCAATTATGGGGAATTGATTCATTCAAAATTAAAGTAATTTACAATGCAGTTTCTTTTTTAAAAAAAGCGGAAGTCAGCCAAGCAGAAGCAAAAAGAAAAATAGGGATTCAAGGGAAGATAATTTTATCTATTGGTCGTTTAGTTGCCTGGAAGGGATTTGACACTTTAATTAAATTGATGCCAGACTTACTAAAACAAAATCAAGATTTAAAATTAATTATTCTTGGCCAAGGCCCGGAAAAGAAAAAATTAAATAAATTAATTCAAAAGCTAAGGTTAAAAGACAAAGTTTTTTTAACTGGACAAATTAATCATCAAGAAATACCAATATATTTCAAAGCTGCTGATTTATTTGTCTTAAACACCGGTTATGAGGGATTGTCTCATTTATTGATTGAAGCCATGCAATTAAAAATTCCAATTGTCACCACTCGAATTGGCGGTAATCCAGAATTGATCCAGAACGGGAAAAACGGAATTTTAGTGGATTACAACAACCAAGCCCAATTAAGAAAAGCGATTTTAGGCCTTTTAGCTAATTCTGAATTACAAAAAAAATATATTCAAAATTCTTTAAATGAATTGCAAAAATTTAGTTTAGAAAATATGATAGAAAAGACCATTCAACACTTAACATCCAACATCTAACATTTATTATGAGAGTTTTAATGATTAGCTTAGATAGAACCTTGTTAGGCGCTGATTACACAGGCGATGTTTTAGAGCGCCATCAAAAGTACGCTGATTTAGCCGGACAATTAGAAATTATTGTGCTAACCAAAAAAGGATTTAAAAAAAGAAAAATCAGTCAGAATTTAACTGTTTATCCAAGTAATTCTTTATCTAAATTAAATTATGTTCTAGACGCTTTTAATTTAGCCAAGAATATTTATTGGCCGGATAAAATTGATTTAATTGTTACCCAAGATCCTTTTTTAACCGGATTAACTGGTTATTTAATCAAAAAAAGATTTAAAATTCCTTTATTAATTCATTTTCATGGAGATTTCTGGGATAATAAATATTGGTTGATGGAAAAGGGGCGTTGGTGGTTTAATTGGTTTTTTCTTTTATTAAGCAAATTAACAGTTAAGCAAGCAGATGGAATTCGAGTAGTCAGTTCTGGAATTAAGGAAAAACTGGCTAAAGCAGGAGTTAATCAGCATAAGATTAAGGTAATTCCGACCCCGGTTAATTTAGAAAAATTCAGTCAAATAGATGAGCAAAAAATTGAGAAATTAAAACAACAATATGATTATCGCCCGATGATTTTAAATGTAGGCAGAAAAGATCCTTCCAAAGATTTTAAAACTTTTTTTAAAACAATTGAATTAGTTTGCCAGAAATTCAAGAAAATGATTTTTTTACAGGCTGGAGCTGATTTGCAAATGAATTATTGTTCTGATTGCGATCAGGAATTTGTTTTTGAATCTTTAGGAAAATTAAAGCATGAAAAACTAATTGAATATTATCAAGCAGGGAATATATATTTATCCACTTCCCAGCATGAAAGTTTTGGCAAGGTATTAATTGAAGCCATGGCAGCTGGCTTGCCAGTAGTGGCAACCAAAACAACTGGTTCAGAGGAAATAGTAAGAGATGGGGAAAATGGGTTTTTGGTTCCGATTAAAGACGAACAAAATCTAGCTAAAAAGGTTTTGTATTTATTGAATCATCCGGAACAAGCTAAAGAAATGGGTAAAAAAGGAAAAGCTATGGTTGAAAAAAGATTTAATCAGGAAAAAATTATCAAGAAAATATGTAATTTTTGGAAGGAAATAGGTTTATGAGATTATTAATGATCACTAGAAAAGTTGATCCAGACGAGCATTTAGCTGGTTTTGTTTATACTTGGATTAAAAAACTGGGAGCTAAATTAGATAAGCTTTATGTAATTACTTGGCAAGAAAGCAAAAAAGGAGATTTAGGAAAAAATATTGAAATATTTTCTTTGCCAAAATCTAAAATTAAAAAAGTTTTTGTTTTGCAAAAACTATTATGGGAAATATTGCCTAAGACAGATGGTTTATTCTGTCATATGAATCCTGAATACACAATTTTATCTGCTGGAATAGCTAAAATCTTTAGAAAAAGAATTATTACTTGGTATACTCATAGTTCGGTTACTTGGAAATTAAAATTAGTTAATTTATTAGCAGATAAAATTGTAACTGCTTCTCAAGAAAGCTGTCGTTTGAAAAATAGAAAAAAGATTCAAGTAATTGGGCATGGAATAGATGTTGAGCTTTTTAAAGCTCAACATCAAACATCTAACATTAAACATCAGATGTTTAATATTCTTTCTGTTGGAAGAATTTCTCCAACTAAAAATTATCAAACTCTGATTGAGGCAATTGAAATTTTAATTAAAGATAAAAAATTTGAAAATTTAAAAGTAGAAATTATTGGGGCGCCAGGATTAGCAGAACAAGAAAAATATTTTCAAGAAATTAAGCAAATAGTAAAAGATAAAGGATTAGAAAAATACATTCAATTTTTAGGAGCAATTCCAAATAAGAAAATTTTGCCTTATTATCAACAAGCTGATTTATTTATTAATTTAAGC
>CAZJBH010000027.1:0-3677 GCA_964544485.1 uncultured Candidatus Saccharibacteria bacterium | reverse complement strand
ATCCAGTAAAAATTTGACAACGTTTGATCCTATAAAACCTGCTCCACCTGTTACTAATGCTTTCATTGATTCACTGATTCTTTCTTAATCTCGTATAATCTGATTTATTTATTAATTTAAGCGAGACCGGGAGTATTGATAAGGCTGTTTTAGAAGCAATGGCTTGCGAATGTTTGGTTCTAACTTCAAATCAAGCTTTTGAAAATATTTTAAATGAAAAGCTATTTTTGAAAAATAATCAGGCTGAAAATTTAGCAGAAAGAATAAGGGCATTATATGATTCAACGGAAGAAGAAAAAGAAAAAATTAAAAAATCTTTGAGGGAAAAAGTAATTCAGTATTTTAATTTAGATAATTTAGTTGAAAAAATTATTAAACAATTTAACTAATTATGAGAATTTGCGTGGTAGCGTATAAATTTGGTTGGGAGAAAGAGTTAGGTGAGCATTTGGGAACTTATAACTATTTTCTTGAATTAATGCGCGGTTTAAATAAACAAGGGCATCAAGTTTATGTAATTGCTCCTTGGCTTTCTTTTTTTAAAAAAGGTAGTCAGGAAATTGACGGGATTAAAATTTTGCGTTATTGGCCTCCTTTGTGGAATAAAATCTGGCTTTATCCTTTTAATCTTTTTATTCGTTTTTTGTATCTTAAGATTACTCAACGGAAAGTATTTAATTTTTCTAAAAAATTTAATCCAGATGTGATTTTTGTTTGGCAGGCTAGAGAAACTGGTTACGCGATAGCTAAAATTAAAAATAAACTTAATTCTCCTTTCATTTTCCGACAAATCACTACTTGGCGCTGGCATTTTAAAAGATCAGCTGAAGAAGTTTTTGGAAAAAAGAATTGGTATTTGTTTTTTAAAAAAATAGGAATTAAAAAACTAATTGATCTTTGGCTTGAATTTTTATTGGATAAGCCAAGAGAGAAAAAATACGCTGAATTAATTTATCAGCAAGCTGATCAAGTGGTTTTTGTTAGTAAAATTGCTTCTCAAGAAGCGATTGAGATGGGTTTGGATAAGAGGAAAATAGGAATTTTAGAAGTGAGCATTGATCCAGAAATGTTTAAGCCGTTAGAAGATAAAGAAAAATTGCGAAAAGAATTGGGAGTTCAAGGAGAAAAGATAGCTATTTTTATTGGTCGGATTAATTTTGCGGAAAAAGGAATTGGCTATTTAATTAAAGCTATGCCAAAAGTTGTTTCTCAAATTCCTAAAGCCAATTTATTGATTATTGGCGGAGGCGGAGAAAGTCAGCGAATGTTTGAATTAATTGATCAATTAAAAATTAAAGACTATGTTCAAACAGTTGGCAAAAAACCTTTTGTTGAATTAAATAAATATATTAATACGGCTGATGTTTTAGTAACCCCTTCAGTTTGGTTAGAGACATTTGGTCAGGTTACTATTGAAGGAATGGCTTGCGGATTGCCAGTAATTACTTCTGACTCGGGAGCGAGTCCGGATATTAATCTTGATTCTAAAACCGGTTTGGTAGTGCCTAGTAAAAATTCAGATAAATTAGCTGAAGCTTTAATTAAAATATTTAAAGATGATGATTTGAAAAAAAGATTAGGCAAAGCAGCTCGAGAAAGAGTTTTAAATAATTATACGCATCAGGCAGTAGTTAATAAATTAATAGGAATTTTTAAAGAGATAAAACATGAAGGAAGATAATAAAATTGTTTTAATTACTGGAGCGAGTTCCGGGATTGGCCGAGAAACCGCTTTTTTATTTGCTCAAGCTAATTACAATTTGATTATTACTTATTATTTGAATCAAAAAGGCGGCGAAGAAACTAAAGCCAAATGTTTAGAAATGGGGGCAAGGAGCGTTTTTTTATTAAATTTAAATTTAGCTGATCAAGAAAATATTAAACAAACAGTTAATCAAATTGTTAAGAGGTATGGAAAGATTGATATTTTGATTAATAATGCCGGAAGCATGAAAAAGGGATTTTTAAAAGATCAAGCAGAACAAGAGATAAATGAGCAAATTCAAACTAATTTACAGGGAACTATTTTAATGACTAAATTTTGTCTTGCGTATTTAACCCAAGCTATCGTTAATATTGGCAGCACTTTGTCTTTTGAAGCAAAAAAAGAATTATCTATTTATTCAGCTGCTAAATTTGGTTTAAGGGGATTTAGTTTGGCTTTGGCCAAAGAGCTAGATAAAATTAAAGTTTATTTAATTCATCCTGGCTTAACTAATACTCAAATGGGAAACGCTCAAGGAATTCATCCTAAAAAAGTGGCTGAGATTATTTTTAAAACAACAATTGGCGATTACGGACTTAAATCAGGTTCTGAAATTAGAGTTAGGGATTATATATATGGAAAATTTTGGAGCAGATTGATTAAATTAGCTAGATTTTTTAAGAGTTTATTATGAAAATTTGTTATTTTGGCATTTATCAAAAAGATTATCCCAGGAATAATATTTTAATAAAGGGATTGAGAGAAAACCAAGTTAAAGTGATAGAATGCTGTAGTCGGGCTAAGGGATTAAAAAAATATTGGGAGTTATTTTTTAAACATTGGAGAATTAGAAAAGATTACGATATAATGGTAATAGGGTTTTTAGGCCAGTCAATTATTTTTTTTGCTAAATTATTAACTAGAAAGCCAATTATTTTAGATGCTTTTGTTTCTTTGTATAATACGGCTGTTTTTGATAGAAAGAGATTTTCCGCTAATAGCTTAAAGGGTCGCTATTTTTATTTTCTAGATAAATATTCCTGTAAATTAGCTGATAAAGTTTTATTAGATACCCAGGCGCATGTAGAATATTTTGTTAAAACTTTTAATTTGCCATTAGAAAAATTTCATAGAATTTTTGTTGGTAGTAATGACCAGATTTTTTATCCGAGAAAAAAGATTAAAAAACAAGATCAGTTCTTAGTTCATTTTCATGGATATTTGGTTCCTTTTCATGGAGCAAAATATATTTTAAAAGCAGCTGAAATATTAAAACAAGAAAATATTCAATTTCAATTTATCACTCGATTTGATAAAAATTACCAACAGATTAAAAAACAAGCTGAAGAAAAAAAACTTAAGATTAATTTTATTGAAACAGTTTCTTATCAAAAACTTGCGGAATATATTAATCAAGCAGATGTTTGTTTAGGGGTTTTTGGGTTAACTCCTAAACTTGATAAAGTTATTCCGAATAAAATTTATGAAGCTTTAGCTTGTCAGAAACCAATAATTACCGCTAGAGTCAAGGTGATTGAAGAATTGTTAAAAGATGAAGAAAATTGTCTTTTAGTTAAAACGGGCAATGGGCAAGATTTGGCTAATAAAATTTTAGAATTAAAACAAGATCAGAATTTATTAGAAAAAATTGCCAAAAATGGATATTTGTTATATAAGGAAAGATTAAGACCGCAGATATTGGGAAAAGAATTAAAAGAGATTTGTTTTTCTCTTAATTAATTTTTTAAAGATTTTTTTTAAGTAATAATTAAATTAAAGAAAATATGAAGATTTTAGGAATTACTCATCCTTATTCGCTTAATAACGCAGCTTGTCTTTTAATTGATGGGAAATTAATTGCTTTTGTTGAGGAAGAAAGATTTAATCGGTATAAGCATTCTCCTAGGATAGCAGCTCATCAGGCAACCAAATATTGTCTTGATCAAGCTGGGATAACCATGAAAGATATCGA
>CAZJBH010000026.1:0-8199 GCA_964544485.1 uncultured Candidatus Saccharibacteria bacterium | reverse complement strand
GGAAAACAAAGAAAATCAATCAGAAGAAAAAGAAACTGAACAAGGAGAAAAATCAAAAACTCCCCAATCTTTAATTGAAAAAAAATTAAATCAATTTGATCAAAATCAAGAAAAAGGATCTTCAACTGAAATTGCCAGACAAACTCTTCAAGATGTTCTAGAAACCATCAAGCCAGATGAGCAAGAAAAAGACGGAGACCAAGAACTAAACCTTTTTATCGCTTATCAAGGGATTAAAGAAGTAGAACAATATCTTCAATCAGAAGATGATTTTGGTTTTGCTGAAATAAAAAATTCTTTAGCTAAACAGCTTGGCGAACAGAGAGGAATTGATATTCAACCAGAAGAAGAAATTGGCGAAATGGTTGATCTTGACGAAAAATTAGAAACTGCCAAAGAAAGATTAAAACAAACGCCTGATTCAGAAAAAGCTAATCAAGAAGAAGAATTTAAAAATTATTTAGTACTCAACCAAGAAATCAAAAAAAGACAGCAAGAAATTATGGGCGAACAGCAAAGCTTTTATAACCAATACTCTAAAAAAATAGCTAGCTATTTTGAAAAATTAGGAAGTAAAATAGATAATTGGGCGATTAATAATAAAGTACTTAAATTCATCGGAGAAAAAGGATTAACTAGCAAAACCATGAAAACAGCAGCTGCCGGAATTATTGCTTTTGGCGCTATCGGAGGAATCTTAAATCCAGACAGCGCTGAAGCAGCAGAATCAGAAAACGAATTAGAAGCCCAAAAACAAAACTTTATTGAATACATGCGACAAGCAGGAATGACTCCTGAACAAGCTGAAGAAGCTTATCAAAAACAACTAGAAAATGTTCTCAGAAGTTCAGAATCTCAAGAAAAACTTTCTGAAAAAGAAAATTTTATAGAACAAATGAAAAATCAAGGAATCCCGAGAGATGTAGCTGAACAATCTTATGAAAAAAGAAAGGCCATGGTAGAAAATTTTAATACTGATCAACAAAAAGAACATCAAGAAAAAATAGAAGATAATGAAGATGAAAAAATTAAATTTGAGGTTGGCGATGGAGCTGTATATGAAAAAAGCCCAGAAGAAGGAGAAAATGACCTTATAGAACTAGCTAGAACTAAACATTTAGAAGACAGCTGGCTTAGGTGTGGAGATCGTTGGGTTGATGTTGGAGGAGCTATGGCAGCCAATATTACACTTGCCCATATTAATAATGAATTAATGAATAAATTAGGTGCTGATAATCCAGAATTTAAAGAAAGAGAAACAATATATGATTATCATATTCATCCCTTTAAAATTGATTATATGAAGTTTTTTAATTCTGCCGGAGGAATTAGGCCAATGGTTCCTAGCTTAACTGATTTAAATAGCTATGTTTTACAAACAGAAGAAGCAAGGGATATAAAAATGAATTTTGAAGGAAGAATTGCAGATTTAACTGGCATCTGGAAAGTTAAAGAAATTGATGAATCAAAAACAGGTCCTATTTTAAATGAAAACAATGAACCAACTGATTTCGGTAAAGCATATAGAGAACTTTATTCCAAATATATAAACGCTAAAAATTTTAGCCTAGAAAACATTGATAATTTTATAGAAGAAGCAAAAAAAATAGGATTATCCCTAGAGTATGAAATTAAACGTGAAGAAGACTTAAAAAACGGAAAAGAAGGATTAAAAAGAATAGCCAAAGAATATTTAGAAACTAATAAAGTAGAATTAGATAAACTTCCTCCGGAAATGGCTAATTGTTTTAAAAATATTCTCGAAACTGAAGAAAAAACCCCAGAAACCAAAGAAGTAAATTATACACCAGAAGAAGAAACAATTTATCAAAACAATCTAAATCTAATTGCCGAACATGATGATTTATCCGATTTAAAAAATGATAATTGGCAAGGATTTTTAGAAAATAAAACTTTAGGTGATTTAATGAAAATTTTAAATAAAGATTTTGAAAATTCAAATCAAATAAAAGAAATTGATTTAGATACAGCAAAAAAATTAAGTGACTTTTTAAAACCTCACCTTGAAAGCAACAATCCCTTTCCAAGAGATACTTTGTTAAAAGATGTCATTTCAGAAATAAACGTTTAAACTATTAAAAATTATGTAAAATTAATTAGATGATAAAATGGATAAAATTTTAAAACAATTAGCTCCTCAAGATCAAAAAAATTTAGCTGAACTCAAGAAAAACGATCCGGAAATATATCAGCTTGTTTTAAATAAGCTTATCCGCTTAAAAACAATTCTAGCTAGCGGAAATCTCAAGCTCTGGCAAAAAGTTAAAAAACAAGAAACTGAAAATATGAAAATTCTTTTAGCAGAACTTCAAACAGAAGACAAACTCTCAGAAGTTAAACAAAAGATAAAGGCTAAGTAAAAACTTGCCTTTTTTACAAACTTATATTACTTTATTCTTATCGGGCCGTTAGCTCAGTTGGCAGAGCATCGGTTTTGCATACCGAAGGCCGTCGGTTCGAATCCGACACGGTCCACCCTACTTATTCCCGACCTTGCGTCGGGATTATCAATTTATGCTTAAAATAATTTTTGAAAACAAAAATCTTCTAGTTATTAATAAACCAGCTGGAATTAATGTTCATCCGGCTTTTCCCGGGCAAAAAAATACATTAGTTGATCAAATTTTAAAAGAATATCCAGAAATTAAAAAAGTTGGCGAAGATTCTCTGCGTCCGGGAATTATTCATCGGTTAGATAAAGATACTTCCGGCTTATTAATCATTGCTAAGAATAACCAAGCTTTTAATTTTCTAAAACAACAATTTCAAAATAGAAAAATTATTAAAAAATACTTAGCTTTGGTTCACGGACAAGTCAAAGAGAATCGCGGAACTATTACTAAATCAATCAGCTTGTCTAAAAAAGATCATAAAAAAAGAACTCCATTGTTAACGAACAAATCCCAAAAAGCATGGACTGAATACAAAGTTATTAAAAGATATAAGGATTACACCCTTTTAAAAGCATTTCCCAAAACTGGAAGAACGCATCAAATTAGAATTCATTTAGCTTCAATCGGCCATCCGATTTGCAGAGATAAACAATACCAATTCAAAAGACAAAAAAATCCAACAAATTTAACTCACCAATTTTTACACGCTGAATACTTGAAATTTGAATCACTTAATGGTAAGATAATTGAACTTGAATCAAGCTTGCCTAAAGACTTAGCGCAAGTTTTAAATAATCTTAAAGAAACTTATGAATCAAATTGATCAATATAATCAAGAACAAATCAAACAAGCCGCTAAAATTAGCGGACAAGAAAAAAAAATTCCTGAAATTAAATCAGGTGATTTAGTTCGCGTTCATCAAAAAATTAAAGAAGGAGACAAACAAAGAATCCAGGTTTTTGAAGGATTAGTCATCGCTAAAAAACACGGCCAAGGAATTAACGCAACAATTACTGTTCGGAGAACCGCTTCTGGAGTCGGAGTAGAAAGAATTTTCCCAATTCATGCTCCTTTTGTTGAAAAAATAGAAGTAGTTAAACGCCATAAGGTTCGCCGGGCTAAACTTTATTATTTACGTAATAAAACCGCTAAAGAAGCGCGGCTTAAGGAGATTCCTTTAAAAAATAAAGAACAAACAAAAACTGAAACTAAAAAACCAAAAAAAGTCAAAAAATCTGAAACTAGTTCTAAAAAAGAATCAAATCCAAAAGAAAAAACAGCTGAAAAATAATAAATAAAGCCCAGGTGGCGGAATTGGTATACGCGACAGGTTGAGGGCCTGTGTCCAAATGGGCGTGCGGGTTCGACTCCCGCCCTGGGCACTATCACAAAAGAGACGGCATTTGCCGCCTCTTGACTTTTATGGCATAATATGCTAAACTTTTATCAAACAATAGATTGTCCTCGTCCTAGGATAATCGCCACTTTGCTCACGGTGGTCAGCTTTATACGGATGGGCCTTGAATACCGTACAGAGAGAAAGGAGAAAATCATGAGCAAAAAAACAAGCATGTACTTTCCTAACTACCAGTTGCAACGCGAAGAAGCAGATATAAAGCAAATTTGGTTCTCATATGCCGGAATCTATTTCATCGCAAAAACACCTTTCTTTGGAGCAACAAAAACCCAAAAGACCGCTCTAAAATGGGCAGCATGGAAAACACCTCCGGTTATCTGCGTAAAGCATAAAGCACCCATTACCCCAGACAAGGATGTGTTCCGAGATCCCTATGAACTTCATCGCGCCTACTATCCGTACGCGATGGCGATCGCAATCCTTGAGTGTCTCGGGGAAGAAACGTCTCGGAAAATTAAAATTTACTTCTGTAACGCGGAACTTCACGAAGATAGTCAATTTACTCATAAACATTTAAAGTTCAAAAGTACCTATATCGTTCCCCTTCCTGCATAATCTTATAACCTCATACAAAAAGCCTTGTACTTCAAATAGTACGAGGCTTTATTTTTTTTCAATTTTTGAATAATGTCTAACTATCTTTAATATAGAACATTTCCAAATTACTTAACTAACTTATCTGCTAACAGATAAATATCTCCGGCGCCTAGAATCAAAATCAAAGTATTTTCATCTGCTTGTTTATTTACTTTTTCAACTATTTCATCAAAATCAGAAATATATTCAGCCTTTTCCCCTATTTTTTCAACTAAATCTTGGCTATGAATGCTTTTATCTATTTTTTCCCGAGCTGCGTAAATATCAGTTACAATTATTTTATCTATTTGATCAAAACTTTGAGCAAAATCATTTAATAATAGCTTGGTTCGGGAATATAAATGAGGCTGAAAAACAGCAATAATTTTTTTATCCGGATATTTTTCTCTAGCAGCTGCTAAAGTTGCTTTGATCTCTGTGGGATGATGCGCGTAATCAGTATAAATTAAAGCTTTTTGTTCAGTTTTTCCTTTATACTCAAATCTGCGCCAAGTTCCGGAAAATTCTTTTAAAGCTTCTAAAATATATTTTTGATTAATTCCTAAAGCTTGAGCTGCGCAAAAACCTGCTTGAGCATTAGCTAAATTATGTTTTCCAGGTATTTTTAATTTGATCTTTAAATCATTTTCCGAATAATCAATAATTTTAGCTTTTGATTTAGCTATTTTCAAAGCTTGTTGAATATTTTCATCATTTAAATTAGCTATAATATATCCGTCTTCTGGAACTTTTTTAATTAATTTAGCAAAAGCTTTAATAATCTTATTTAAACGCCCATAATAATCTAAATGGTCTGCTTCAATATTAGTAATTATTAAAATATTTGGCCTTAATTTTAAAAATGATTTTTTGTACTCACAAGCTTCAACTATAAAATATCTGCTTTGGCCTAAAATAAAATTCTCTTTTTGCTTATTTAAAAAACTGCCAACCACAACAGTTGGATCTTTTTCAGCTTGAATAAAAATATCAGCTAACATAGCTGTGGTAGTAGTTTTACCATGCGTTCCGGAAATAGCAATTGTATATTTCTTTTTAGAGATCAAACCTAAAGCTTGCGGATAAGAATAACAGGGGATATTCAATTTTTTAGCTTTAATTAATTCAGGGTTATCTTTATTGATCGCTGGAGAATAAATTAATAAATCAGTATCTTCTAATAAATTAGAGGTTTGATGTCCGATTAAAATTTTTCCGCCTAATTCCTCTATTTTTTGAGTAACTAAACTATTTGATTGATCAGAACCAATTACCCTTTTACCTATTAAAATCATCATTCGAGCTAAAGCAGAAACTCCAATTCCGCCAATTCCAATAAAATGAATCTTTTTGTATTTTTTAAATAAATTATCTTTCATTGATTTGCTTAACTATTTGATTAAATTGCTCTCCTCGATCATATTCATTTTTAAAAACCCCAAAACTAGCTGCTCCGGGAGATAATAAAATGATATCTCCTTTTTGAGCTTGTTTATTTGCTTCTTGAATTGCTGCTTGCATACTTTCAACTACCCTATATCCATCATTTGAAATCAATTTCTCTATTTTCTCAGTTCCAGTTCCTTGAATCAAAATTAATTTTTTAACCTTATTCGGAATTTGTTCAACTAGTTTTTTAAAATCCAATTCTTTGTCTGCTCCTCCAGCAATTAAAATTACTTTTTGACTAAAAGAGTTCAAAGCTGCTAAACAAGCTTCCGGAGTAGTTGCATTAGTATCATTGTAATATTTAATTCCATTCACTGTTTTAACTAGTTCTAATCTTCCTGGCTCCCCTTGATAATTTTCTAAAGATTCTTTAATTTCTTGTTGAGTTAAATCAAATAATTTTAAAACTTGCTTGGCTAAACTCGCGTTAATTCGATTATGTTTTCCTAAAATTTTTAATTGCCAGTCTTGAGGCAATTCTTCCGCTAATATTTCTTGGCTTGCTATTTCTTTTTGATAATATTTATTAATTTGATCTTTAGCTTGCTGAGTTAAAATTAAATAAGCTTCTTTATTTTGATATTTAAAAATATTAGCTTTATCTTGAAAATATCTTTTTAAATCATTCTGGTAATAATTTAAATGATCTGGCAAAAAATTCGTAAAAACAGATATTTGAGGATTAATCTGAGAATCGCCAAATCCTTGTAATTGCCAAGAATCCAATTCCATAACCACCCAATCCTCTGGTTTAACTTGTTTTAACAAAGGCAAACTTGCCTTGCCTTTGATGTTGCCGGATAAATAGACTTGGTTTTTTGAATAATATTTTTTCAATCCCTGATAAATCATCTGAGTAACTGTTGATTTCCCGCGCGTTCCAGTTATTCCAATTAAATTAATTGGAGCTAATTTAACAAATAAAGAAGCGTCCATTTCTACAGGAATTTGGTTTTTCCTAGCCTCTTGAATATATTCTGAATTTAAAGGAACTCCGGCTGCTTTAATAACCATATCTTGATCTTTAAAATCTTTTAATTGATGTTCGCCTAAAACATATTTAATTTGCTTGAATTCTTTTAATTCTGCTAAGGCTGGAACTAAGGCTTGTTTATCTTTTAAATCAGTAATAGTTAAATCAGCTCCTTGCTGAGCTAAAAAACGAGCCACTTTAATGCCCCGTCCTAACAAACCCAATCCCATCATAGTTATTTTCTTGTCCTTAAAATATGTTTGATAATCTTGCATTTTAATTAATTTACAAAATCTATTTTGGAAAAGCAAGTAAATCTTTCTTTTTTAAAAGATTAAAGAATAAAGCAGCGGTCGCTGCTAGAATAAAGATCCATTGAAGAGAAAGAAACAAAGAAAGGAATAAAACCAATAAAATAGTAAATACCCGGCCGAATTGAATTGACATTTCTCTCAATACTGTATATTCATCCACATAATGCTCTTGATCAGCGGCAATTTCATAAGTCAAAGCATTAAACGGAGTTTTTACAAAAATAGAAGAAATATTATGATACGCTCCAACCAAGAAAATCTGAAAAGCAGTCGTAATAAAGATTTTAACAACCCAGCCAAAAGCGTAAAATAGGTTCCCCATTTCATTATTTTTTCTTTATTTGATTTTAAATCCATATATTTCCCAAGCATTAATTGAATCACTACGCTCACCGCAATAATTAAAGTAGAAACTGCGCCTACTTGAAAATAGTTGCCTTCTAAAAGTTGAAAAATAAAGATTGGCCAAACTATTAAACTAATTAAATTCTCCGCTCCTAAAGCAGCATGAGCTAAATTAATTTTCCTTCTTTTCCTATTTAAAAACTCTCTCCAAGTTCGCTTCCATTTCCAACGATATTTTTCCCGAGTTCGAGGTATGCTTAAATAAGGAAGCCCAGAAGCAAAATATAGTAAAATAGCGATTAAAAACAAAACATCAAAACCAAATTTAGCAATTACAAAACCTGAAAAAATAGGAAGAAAAATCCCTAATAAAGCTCGAGTTGCCCAAATAATACTCACTTGCCGACCGCGTGTTTTTTGCGAAGTAAACTTGGTAAAATCAACATGATACGGGACCCAATAAGTTAATCGAAAGAATAAAATAACTACAAGAGCTAAAGGGATTAAATAAAAAGCGTTAGATTGGTCTAAAAAGTAAAAGATGGTGTAATAAGCCATACCCATAACAACGCTAGTCTGCAAGGCCCGGCGAAAACCATAACGATTTAAAAATCGAGCGCCAAAAACAACCGCAATCCCATAGCTTAAAAAACCAATTCCGTAAAAATACAATACTTTTTGCAAATCCTGGTTAAAAAGATTATAAAGAA
>CAZJBH010000025.1:0-8328 GCA_964544485.1 uncultured Candidatus Saccharibacteria bacterium | reverse complement strand
AATCAAGGCAAGCTGGAAAAAGACATTTCTTTGCTCAATCCCCTGACCATTTATTAGGTCTTTTAAGAACTCAAAAAAGAGAGCTTGAAGAAAAAGAAAGAGAATTTATTCGAATTATTGCTGAATTGCGCAATCGCTACGAAACCAAAGAAAACAAACTTAAATCCTTTCAAGGCGAGAAAGACATTCAAATGTTATTAGATGATTTTAAAACTAGCTCTAACAAACAAATCTATGTTTTAGTTCCAGAAGAAAAAATCTGGCCAATTAATCAAAGAAAGAAAACTTATCAAGAATTAAATAAACGCTTAGGAGAGATTAAAATAAAGGAAATAAGCAAAACAAAAGAAAAAACAAAACTTGCTTTTGTAGAAAGCAGGTCTTTAAAACAAGATTCTTTTAAACAAGCTTTGATTCTTTACGATAAAGCAATCCTATTAACCAATTCCAATCAAGGCCTTTTAATTAATAACCAATCATTAATTAAATTATTGAAAAATTTCTTTGATGCTGCTTGGGAGAATAATTAAAAAGTTTTCTTTCTTAATAAATACCAGATCATTAAAAGTATTCCTAAGCTATCAACTAGAACATCAGTCCAAACCCCATATCTGGCAAAAACAAAGCTTTGATGATATTCATCGCTAATTGAATAAGTTAAAGCTAATAAAAAAGACAGTCCAATTACTTGGCTGTTTTTTAATTGATATTGATTTAAAGCGCGAAAGATTAAATAGGTTAAAATCGCGTATTCACTTAAATGAGCTAATTTGCGTAAAACAAAATCCCATTCAGTTGCTAAACCTGACTTTAAATCCGGCTGATGAGAAAGAAAAAAAATCAATCCAGCCCAAACAAAAACTAATAGCCAATTAATAAATTTCATAATATAAAAGCCGCATTAATTTTATCATATTATCAATGCGGCGGAAAATGTTTAAATTGGGTAAACTTGATACCCTAGCTCTAATTTAAGCTGGGTTAATTGAAAATCGCATTTACCTATTTCACTAAAAGGAACTGTTTTTAAAATTTGCAATAAATCTTCAGTTTTGCCTTCTTGTCTGGCCTGTTCAATTAATTGCGGACCATCTTCTTTTAATTCATCCGTTAAATCTTGAATCGCTTGATTAAGCTGATTTAACTTCGCGGCCAACTTTTTTGCTTTTTGCTCTAAATCCATGCTTCCCTCCTTTTAGACTAAGATTTTTAATTTAACCTCTATTTAAAACTATTCAAAAATTTTGTCAATGACTGAGTATTCAAAACATCTTTTGATTCAGCCCAAGCTCTTCTGGCCTGGGCAATTCCAAACTCCATCATATGCAATTGATTAGCTGCGTGCGCGTCTGTGCCAATAGTTAATTTAACTCCTGATTGAATCGCCTGTCTGGCCAATCTATCTTTTAAATCTAATCGATCAAAATGAGCATTGATTTCTAAAGCTGTTTTATGTTTAGCAGCTGCTTTTAAAATCTCTTGAAAATCAAAGTCATAACTCGGCCGCTGATTAATAATCCGACCGGTCGGATGAGCAATAATATTAACCAAAGGATGACTAACCGCTCTTTTTAAACGCTGAGTCATGTCTTGCTTAGACATTTTAAACTTATGATGCGCTGCGGCAATGACTATCTCTAATTTTTCTAATGCCTCATTTTTAATTGCTAATTCTCCATTTGTTTTAATATCGACTTCAGCTCCTTTAATTACTCTAATTCCGGATAATTTCTGGTTAACTTGATCTATTTCCGCTAAATACTGATTCATTCTTTTTTCATCTAAAGCATTGGCTACTTTTAACATCCCGGCATGATCAGTAATAAGAATGTATTGATAACCTTGTTGTTTGGCCGCTTTAGCCATTTGCTCGATTGTATTAGACCCATCGCTCCAATCACTATGTGAATGAGTTTCCCCTTTAATATGAGTATATTCAATTAAATTAGGCAATTCATTTTTCAATCCAGCTTCAATTTCTCCACTATTAGTCCTCAGCTCAGGATGAATATATGGCAAACCAATTGCTTGATAAACTTCTGATTCAGTTTTACCAGCAATTTGTTTTGGCTTCCCGCCAGAGACGGGTCTGCCTTTGGCGGAAAAAACTCCGTATTCATTTAATTTTAATTTCTTTTTAATCGCTAATTTGCGCAAACTAATATTATGATACTTATTCCCGGTAAAATACTGCAAAGCTGAACCAAAGCTTTTATTCGGCACAATTCTTAAATCACAATCCAAACCCTGTCTTAAGCGAACTGAAGATTTAGTCGGGCCTTTTGCCCAAGCCTTAACTACATCTTTTCTTTTAACAAAATAATCAATTGTTTTTTCCGGATTTTTAGAAACAGCTAAAATATCAAGATCGCCAACTGTTTCTTTCATCCGCCTAACTGAGCCAGCTGCCTGAACTCTAGAAACTTCGGTTAATTTTTCTAGATCTTTAACAATCTCCCGAACTAAAGGCAGTGCTCGGCCAAGTAAAAAACGGCCCTGGCCAGCTTGAACAAAAACAATCCCTTCAAGAATATTCTGTTCGCTTTTTTCGCCAAATCCCTCTAATTGGCTAATCTTGCCGGCTTGGGCCGCTTTTTTTAAATCTTTAATATTTTTAATTCCTAATTCTTGGTAAAGAACTTTGATCTTGCGCGGACCCAATCCTTCAACTTTAGTTAGATTTTCTAAATCAACCGGAGATGTTTTTTTTAACTGCTCATATTTACTAATTTTCCCAAACTGAATATATTCTTCAATTTTTTTTGCCAATCCTTGTCCAATTCCGGCTAAATCCGTTAATCCTTGAACTCCTTGCTGCTGATAAATCTCTTCTAAATCTTGTTCCATAGATTCAATTATTCGACTAGCTTTAGTGTAAGCGCGTGATTCAAAAGAAGATTCTTTCATTTCTAAAAATTCTGCAATTCTATTAAAAATTTGGGAAATCTCTTGATTAATCATATAAAATTTACTGAATCTTAAAATCTTTCCAATCTTTAGGATCTGATTTAATTGGCGGCGGACAAAGCTGGTAATAAATTAAAAAAGGCAAGATAGCGGAAAAAATAACAAAGCCGATCACAATTGAAAATAAAACATTAAACCCCCAATGACCTACGATTATTCCGCCTAAGGCTCCGGTAACTCCAGCGCCAATGCCGACTATAGCTGAACGAATACTCCAATCAAAAGCTTCGGCTCCTTTATCAATATGACGGGTAAAAATAGCAGCATAAGCAGCAATATTCATACTCATGCCCATAGCGTAAAAACCCTGGAAAAGATAAATATGCCAAGGAAGTTCTGAAATAAGATAACCATAAGTTGCCAAAGCAGCTAAAATATTACCGATTATTATAAACCAAAAATCGTCTTTTTCTCCGTGATTCTTATCCAAATAACGACCAAAGAAGACTACGGTTAAAGACATAACAATCCAATAAATCGCCGAGGCATAGCCAGCTACTTCCACTGTTCCTCCTTGAATATTATTGGTAATAAAAATAGCAAAAATTGGGGTAATAAAACCAAAGCCGCTTACTAAAGCAACATCAGAAAGAATTAAAGTCTGAATAATCGGGTTAATTTTGATCTGCGGCCTTTTTATTCTTATCCTTATTCTCATATCTTTTTATGACAAATCTCCGGACCAAGGATGACAAGTAGATAATCTTTTCACCCCCAACCAACAACCCTTAATAATTCCACACCTTTTTATTGCCTGATAAGTATATTCTGAACAAGTTGGATAATGCCGGCATCGTCCCAATAAGCGTAAAATTGGAAAATAACCATGATCCGGAGAAATGGTTGACTGATAAAATCTAATTAAATTAAGAATTATTTTTCTAATCATTTGTTTAATTTTAACCTGAAAACAAAGATTAAGCAAATTAAAAACTAAAAATATTCCAGCTTTTTATTCCAGGCCAAATTTTTCTAAATATATCTGTTGTTTTTCTAAATCAGCCGGGAAAATAAGCTTTATCCATTTTTTAGCTTGCTGAATATTTTCCTGGGATAGCTCCAAAAGAATTAAATTCTCATAAACCCCTTCGTAAGGAGGCCAGTTTTTAAGCGCCCGATAATATTCTTGCCTGGCTTTCTCCGGCTGTCCTAATTTCCAATAAACTAAGCCTAAATTATTAATCCCCTTGGGATAATTTGGATAAATTTCTTTAGCTGCTAAACTCTCTTCTAAAGCACGCTGGTAATCCCCTTGTAAATAATAGACTGTGGCCAAATTGGAACGGGAAAGAACGCTTTGAGAAGCGCATTGCCCGGCTGAAACAAAAAGATTTTTTTCATTCAACCAATCAATTGAGCGGATAAAGCTAACTGAACCGTAAAAAATCATTAATCCGATAAATAAAATCAAGGATAAGCGAGAAAAAATCCTAACCGGCTTTATTTTACTTAATTTAATTAATCCGTAAGCCAAAAAAATAACTAACCCGACTGAGGGATAAAAGATCAATCTTTCTCCGGCAATGGTGCCAATTGGGAAAAATAAATTAGAAACAGGCAGATAGGTAAATAAAAAGAACCCAGCTCCCAAAGATAGAATCGGACGTTTTTTAAAAAAATAAATAAATATAAAAACAAAAGACAGCAAACAGATTAAACCAAATAAGGTTTTAAAATTAAAAAATGAATCAGGTATTGGAATTTGATTATATGAGTAATCAGAACAAAGATTAAACGGCCAAAATGATTTTTTAAGATAAATTACTAAAACCTGCAGACTAGCAACAATCCTTTCTGAAAAAGAAACAAATTTTAACGGATTTTCCACCAATGAAGCATTATTAGTTAAAAAATGCTGGCCTAAAACTAAAAATCTTAGGGATAAGTAAGTAAAAAAACTAAGAAACAGCAGCAATCCATGGGGAATAAAATCAATTATTTTCTTTTTATTAATCTGCTGCTTATGCTTATAAAAAAATACTAATAAAGCTAATGGCAAAGCTGCGACTGCCACTTCTTTGCTGGCTATGGCTAAAAAAAACCAAACCCCCAATTTCCAAGGATTTGATTTTCGCTTAAGCAGTTCTAAAAATAATAATAAAGAAAATAATAAAGCTAATATTTCCGCCCTTCCCACTATGTTTGCCACAACCTCAGTGTGAATAGGAAGAACCAGGAATAAAAGAGAAACCAGATAAGCCAATTTTCGAGGTTTGGGAAAAATCTTTTGAATAAATAAAAATAAGAAATACCCAATCAAGGCGTAAAGAACTAAATTAACTAAATGGAAATTAACCGGAGAAGCGCCAAGAAAAATATAGTTCAAAGAATAGCTTAATAAAACAATTGGACGGTATAAGCCGGATTCATCGCTCCAATAGCCCATCAAAGCTATTTCAGGCAGATTATTAATATCTGAAAAAAGGGCTTGATGGCTAACAATCGAACGATCGTCAAAAACAAACTGGCCAGCCAAAGTATGGCCAAAAATCAAGAAAACCAAACCTAAACAGACAAGTAAAAAAACTTTTTTTTGTTTCTTGTTTTTCATTGATTAAAATAAACTTGCTTGCTGGGTAAAGTCTTTCCTGTCTTGTTCGCTAAAAATTTTAATTTTCCCAAATTCTCCGTCATAGCCCGGCTCAAGAATCACCCTTTCTTGCCGAACTCGGTCAATCGCTTCAGCTATTTCCATATATCCGGACTGGCGAATTAATTGGGTATCCGCGCTTAACAAAATATCAAATTCATTTCCAAAACGGGAAATCAAGCTTTTGTAATCTTCTTGAACTGCTTTACTAGCCACGCCCATGCCTTTAGCTTCGCCAATAATTTCATCTAAAGGAATCAAATGGCGAAAAGGAATAAAATTTTCAGGTTTTCTTCCTTCTGGAGAATCAGCTAAATCATCAATCCGATGATATACTCCAACTGTTAATGGCTTGCCGCATTTAGGGCAAATGCTATTTAATTTCTTAGCTTGTTGCGGTTTTAAACTGATTTTGCATTTGCGATGCCCGTCATAATGATATTTCCCCTCTTCCGGAAAAAATTCAATTGTTTCAATAAATTTATTTTTATCTTTTCCTTTAATCGCATCAGCAATCCCTTGATAGTTTAAAGTTGTGTCAAAAAGATTTGCTTCCCGACCAATTTTGCTTAGCGAATGCGCATCACTATTAGAAATTAAAGTAATTTTATCTAAAGCAGACCAACGCCAATTCATAGCCGGATCGCTTGATAAGCCGGTTTCTCCGGCATAAATATATTCTGACAAATCTTCAAAACATTCTTCTAAAGAATTAAATCCGGAATTAGCTCCAAAGACAGAAAACCAAGGCGTCCAACAATTATGAACAGTCGCAAATTCTGACACATAAGAATTATCTTTTTCTACTTCCAAATTATAAACTTCTTCCTGAAACTCGTTAATTTCAATATCTCTAACTGGTAAGTATACATAATTTTTATCTATCCAACCATGTCTAGTAGTTCGTTTTGTATTATATTTTTTAAATTCTTTTTCTTTAAGTAATTTATATTTATCTTCAAAGAATGTTAATCCAGAAAAAGCATATAAATCAAAATTTGCCTTAATTAATCTATCTCCAATTTTGCGAGTGCTTCTCAATTCTTTTTTAGAAGAATTTATAACTATTGAAGGAATAATTCCTAAACGCAATAAAATAATTTTCATTTGATTCATAAGCTCCCTTGAAACAGTATAACCGGCATCGCCTCTCCACCAACCTCTAAAAATATCTATTTGTTTTTTTACAGGAAGATCAAGCATCCAATTTGGTATTTTTTTATAAGCAGCTCTCAAATTTTTATGATCTGAATAAAATGTTTTAGAAAAAAATTTAGCTAATATTTTTGAATAAAAAGTTATTTCTCTGCTTTTATTTATTCCTCTTTTATAGATTCTATAATTTTTAATATTAAAAACTTTATCCATAATCTTGATTAAATCAGAAATATATTCTTTCTCCCTGCTAGAAAAACAAAAAGATATTGAATCGCGATTATCAGTATAACCTTCAGCTAAATAATATCCTATTAAACGACAAAAATTATTATTAATTTTTATTTCATTGTTAATAGCCTTTACTCTGTTGCTTTTTAATTTTATTTTTTTACCATTAATTTGGTAGTCTTTTTTGTTTAAAAATTTACTTAATAATATATTATTTTTATCTTTTATTTTATTTTTAAAACGAGGATAAATAAGAAAATCTCCCTTTTCAATATTCTTCGCCTGAATCCATTCCGGCTTATATTTCTTATAATATTCTTCAGAACATTTACGATTTTTAATATAGCTACAAGAAGGCCTGCAATTTGCTCTACCTGCATTAGAGCAATATTTATTTGATTTAATTGCATAATATGGATGTTCTTCAGTAGTTTTTAAGCCTAAACGAAAATAATAAGGTTTAATATGATATAATTTACCTTTATACTTTCTTTTCATTGTTTGATTCACTCTTCGATAACTATTATCATGAGTAAAGACTTTATCACCTTTCTTTATTTCATTAATCTTAACCATACCTTTATTGGTATGGATATAAGAATCAGCAGGCAAACAATGGGCCGGGACAATCATGCATCGCTTATTAATACTCAAAACAATCTTAGCTAATTCTTTAGCGTCTAATCCTAAAATCGGCCGGCCATCTGATTTAATATTTCCAATCCAGCCTAAACGCGCGTTAATTTTTTCTATTGTTTTAAAATCAGGAGCAAAAACTAAAACATGAATCTTTCTGACAAAATCATTCTTTTTATAAATACAGCTAATCTCGCTGGTTAACAAAAAACGAGTTCCTTTATTCTGAGAATCCCCGTTTTTTGGCAACCAATCATGCTGTTGATTTTTTTTCTTAGCTAAATTTGGTTTAAGTTTTAAAAGACCTGATTCAGCTGGCTCTAATTTACTGGTTAATTCTTTAAACCAAGCCGGATGAGTAAAATCTCCAGTACCAACTACTTTAATCCCTTTAATCTTAGCCCATTTATTTAAGTTTTCCACATCCATATCCTTGGAAGTGGCTCGAGAATACTTAGAATGAATATGCAAATCAGCAATAAAACGCATAAAAAAACAAACCTCCTCCTTGATTTGTTGATTGAATTTTAAATTCCTCTTCTATTATACTCTCTTCTGTTTAGTCCGGTCAAATTAAATAAAAAAGCGTCCCTACCAGGATTCGAACCTGGATTTCAGCCTCCGGAGGGCTGCGCTCTATCCATTGAGCTATAGGGACAATTTTAATATTAACATTTTTTTATATTTAGATTAAAATAAAATATCGCAAAGGTATTTTTATAGCATTTTGATCTGAATTAAACTCCAAT
>CAZJBH010000024.1:0-8769 GCA_964544485.1 uncultured Candidatus Saccharibacteria bacterium | reverse complement strand
AGACTTCAGAAAAGAAAAAAGAAGTTAAAAAAACAATTTCTAAAAAAGAAGTTGCTACAGCCGAAGATAAGCAATATTTTGAAGCGGTTGGCCGCAGAAAGCGCGCAGTTGCCAGAGTGCGTCTTTTTACTTGCCGTCCTTTTGAGGGAGAAAAAGCAAAAATCAAGGTTAATCAAAAGGATTATGTTGATTTTTTTACTATTTTAAATTTACAAGAAGCTGTTGCTGCTCCGTTAAAGAGAATGAAATCCTTAAATCGTTTTCGAGCAACAGTCTTAGTTAAGGGCGGAGGAATTAATGGGCAAGCAGAAGCTATTCGGCACGGTTTAGCCAGAGCTTTGGTTAAATTTAATCCTGATTTTTCTAAAAAATTAAAGCGAGCTGGATTTTTACGACGCGATGCTCGGGAAAAAGAAAGAAAAAAGCCGGGCTTGAAAAAAGCCCGACGCGCTCCGCAATGGAAGAAAAGATAAATTCTTTATTTGTTTTGCAAAGCCCTGTCTTTTGACAGGGTTTTTATTTTTCTTCAATTTGGATAGTTTTAAGCTGGTCTTTGAAAAGTAGATAAATTTTTTTTTCTTCAGGATGACAAGCAATTTCCTGGATTGAATCTTTAATTAAAGTATATGTATTTCTGGGGTAACGATTATCTAATTCTGTGATTTGAAGTTTATCAGGTAAAAGAATTAAAATATGATAATTCGTTGGAAAATACCAAATAGCTTGTTTTATTTCTTGGCTTAGCCGGGTAATTAACTCTTTTTCTCCAGCTTGTTTTTGGGGCTGGGTTAAATCATTGGCTAAATAATAGACCCAGATTTCTGAATTAGAATAATAAAGAAGTTTGTTTTGGTTTTGGCTAAACTGAGCTTGTTTTATATCTTGACTAATTAATTCAAAATTTTGTTTTTGATGATTGAATAAATAAAGATCACCCTGTTCACTTAAGGCAGCTATTTGATCTTTTTGTGAAATAAGCTGGTATTCTTGTTCTTTAGGCAAAGGCGAAAGATTAATTTGTTCATAAAAATTGTTTTCTTGGTCAGTTTTATAAATAATTCCGCTTTGTTTTTGTAAATAATAAGTAGTTTGGTTTTTATCTTGAGGCAGATATTCTTCAAGTTTAAAATTAACTGGCAGAGAAGTTAATTCCTTTTTTGTTTGGATTTGTTTTGGAATTAATAGAATATTTCTGGCTTCAGTAATTAATTCTGCGCGAATGGTTAGGTTTTTTAGCCAGGAATAATAGTTTTCTTTTTTAATTTCTACTTGATATTTTTTAGGAGCCAGTCTTTTAACTAAAGCCGGTGTATTTTTTTTAAATTGATCATTAATATAGATTTCTGCTTTTTTAGGAGTTGATTTAAAATAAAATCCGCCGGTTAGAGCCAGTCTTTTATTTTCCCAATCAATTGTATATCCCCAGGAATAGCAAAGTATGCAGGGAGTGAGTATTAAAAAAAAGCTTAAAGCAATACAAAGAAAAATTCGGCGCCTTTTTTGATTCATATTAATAGGATAACTTGCTTAAAAATATCGGTCAAGCTTAATGAATCGTATTTTTCTTGCCAAGTTAATTTGCTTGGGGTAAGATATGAATTAAGATGGAAAGATTTATTATTAAAGGTAATCGTAAATTAAGCGGACAAATTAGAGTTAATGGAGCTAAAAACGCGGCTTTAAAAATTTTAGCAGCTTGTTTATTAAGCGATAAAAAATGGATAATTGACAATATACCTCAAATTGAAGATGTATTTCGCTTGATTGAATTATTGGAAAATATCGGGGTTAAGGTGAATCAGCTTAATTCGCGCAAATATGAATTGCAAGCAGATCAAGTTAAAACTAGCCACTTAAATCCGGAAATTGCCCGCAAACTCAAAGGCTCTATTTTAATGGCTGGTCCTTTATTGGCTCGGTTTGGCAAAGCAGAATTGCCTCAGCCTGGAGGATGCGTGATTGGCCAGCGTCCGCGCGATATTTTTTTAGAAGGATTTAAATCTTTTGGAGTTAAGATAAACAAGAAAGGCGGATCTTATCAATTGCAAACTAGCCAGTTAAAAGGAAATAAGTTTGTTTTTCCATTGGTTAGCGTAACTGGAACAGAAACAATGATTTTAACTGCGGTTTTAGCCAAGGGAAAAACTAGATTAATTAACGCGGCTTGCGAGCCGGAAATTGTTTTTTTAGCTGATTTTTTAAATCAATGCGGAGCTAAAATTAAAGGAGCCGGCACTCCTTATCTTGAAATTGAAGGAGTTAATTCGTTGCAGGGCGGAGAAATTAAAATTATTCCGGATCGAATTGAAGCAGGGAGTTTTGTTTTAATGGCTGCAGCAGCGAATAGTTCTGTAAAAGTATCTAATCTTATTCCCGAACATTTAGAAACGCTTTGGTATCTATTATCCAAAGCCGGAGTTAATTTTGAAATTAGCAAGCAGAGTGTTTTAATCAAGCCAAGCAATTCTTTAAAAGCGATTAATATGAAAACTCGGGAATATCCTGGATTTCCAACTGATTTACAAGCTCCGTTTGCTGTATTAATGACTCAGGTTAAGGGAATTTCTTTAATTCATGAAACTATTTTTGATGGGCGCTTATTCTATACTGATAGTTTAAACCAAATGGGAGCCCGGATTATTATGTGCGATCCTCACCGAGTGGTAATTCAAGGGCCAAGCAAACTATATGGAAGACGATTGATTAGCCCGGATATTCGCGCTGGAATCGCTTTGTTAATTGCTGCTTTGATTGCCAAAGGCGAATCAATTATAGAAAATATTTATCAGATAGATCGCGGTTATGAAAACATTGAAAAAAGATTGCAAAAAATAGGAGCGGACATTAAAAGAGTTAATTCATAAACTATGTTTATAAGAAAAATTGGAATTGATTTAGGCACAGCAAATACTTTAGTTTATTTACCTAAAAAAGGAGTGGTCATTAATGAACCTACGGTTGTCGCGGTATCTTTAGATGATAATCATATTTTAGCGATTGGCAATCAAGCTAAGGATATGATGGGGAAATCACCTGATTTAATCGGAGTTTATCGGCCAATGAAAGATGGAGTAATTGCTGATTATCGGATAACTGAAGCAATGCTTCGCTATTTTATCGGTAAAGTGATGAATCGCTGGAGATTTTTTCGTCCGGATGTAATGGTTTCTGTCCCAGCCGGGATTACTTCAACTGAACGCCGGGCAGTTATTGAAGCAAGCGTTAAAGCTGGCGCTAAGAATGCGTATGTGATTAAAGAGCCGGTTTTAGCAGCTATTGGCGCTGGTTTAAATATTAATGAACCGGTTGGACATATGATTATTGATATTGGCGGAGGGACTTCAGAAACCGCAGTCATCTCCTTAGGCGGGATTGTTGCTTGGACTTCAGTTAGAGTCGGGGGAGATAAAATTAATCAAGCGATTAGCGAGTTTATTCGAAAAAAGCATAATTTAGCGATTGGGGAGAGAAGCGCTGAGCAAGTTAAGATAAAGATAGGCAGCGCTTTGCCATTAGAAGAAGATATCTCAATGCAAGTTAAAGGGCGTGATTTAATGGCTGGTTTGCCCAAAACTATAGAAATTAATAATAGCGAGGTGGTTGAAGCGATTAATGACGAGCTTCATGAAATTGTTCAAGCAGTGAAAAATGTGCTTCAAGAGACCCCCCCTGAATTAGTAGCTGATATTATGGATAAAGGAATGGTTTTAAGCGGAGGGAGCGCTTTATTAAAAAAATTAGATGAATTAATTACTCAGTCAACCGGAGTAACTTGTCGTTTAGCTAAAGATCCAATGCTTTGCGTAGCCAAAGGAGCTGGTTTAGCTTTGGAAAATCTTGATGTTTACAAGCGAAGTATTATGAGTAAGAAATAATATGATGATTGGGATTAATGCGGCAGCGGCTTTTAAACAGCCGCGAACCGGAGTAGAAGAATACACTTATCAATTAATTAAGCATATGACGATGCTCAAGGAAAGCCAGCAGCATCGTTTTATTTTATACTCTCCCAAAAACAGTTTTGTTAAAAATTTGCCGGCTAATTTTAATTTGAAAGAATTGGCTTGGGGATTGCCAATGTGGACGCAATTAAGGCTAGCTGCTCATTTATGCTTGCATCAGCCTGAAAGATTGTTAATTCCGGTTCATATTTTGCCGCGCTGCTGTCCGAAAAATTCAACGGTTGTTATTCATGGATTAGAATATGAGTATTATCCAAAAATGTATCCGGTTCAACATTTAAAATATTTGCGCTGGTCAACTCAAGACGCTTTAAAAAGAGCTAGTAAAATTATTGCTGCTTCTGAAAATACCAGGCAGGATTTAATTAAATTTTATCAAGCTGATCCGAATAAAATTTTTACAGTTTATCATGGATTTAAGCCGTTTAATCAATTAAATCAAGATAAAAAGAAAAAATCTCCATATATTCTCTATTTAGGCCGTTTAGAAATTAAGAAAAATATTTTAGGCCTAATTCAAGCTTTTGAAAGATTAAAGGAAAAATATCACATCCCGCATGATTTGGTTTTAGCTGGTCCGCCTGGTTTTGGCTATGATAAAATTAAGGATAAAATTAGAAAGTCAAAATTTAAAATTATTGAAAAGGGATATGTTTCAGAAATTGAAAAGCAAAAATTGTTAAATCAGGCGGAAATGTTTGTTTTAATTTCTTTTTATGAAGGTTTTGGCATGCCGATTCTAGAAGCTCAAGCAGCTGAATGTCCGGTAATTGCGGCGAACAATTCTTCAATTCCTGAAGTAGTTGGTTCAGGCGGAATCTTAGTTGATCTAACAAGTATTGAACAAATAGCTAAAAACATGTATAAGGTAATAAGTGATCAAAAGTTTAAACAAAAGCTAATTCAGGAAGGAAAAGAAAATTTAGATAGATTTTCCTGGCAAAAATGCGCTCAACAAACTTTATCAATTTTATTGACTGATTGATTTTATGAAAGTTGCTTTAGCTCATGATTATTTAATTCGTTTTGGAGGGGCCGAGAGGGTCTTTTTAAATTTGGCTCAAATTTTTGATAAAGCGGATATTTTTACTTTGCTTTATGATGAAAAGAAAATGGGCAAATATTTTTCTGGCAGAAAGATAAAGACTTCTTTTTTGCAAAATTTTCCCTTATCTTTAAAAAAACATCGCTGGTATGCTCCTTTAATGCCTTCTGCAGCTGAATCATTTGATTTGCGCGAGTATGATTTGGTTATTTCATCTTCAAGCGCTTTTATTAAAGGATTGATTTTAAGACCAAAAGCGATTCATATATGTTATTGCCATAATCCGGCTCGTTTTTTATGGGATTATGCCGGACAATATGATGCTGGTCCAGCTTTGATTAAGCGAATTTTATTCCATTATTTAAGAATCTGGGATCGTTCAGCTGCTAATCGGGTTGATTATTTCATTGCTAATTCTAAAATAACAGCTACTCGGATTAATAAATTTTACCGGCAGCCATGCAAGCTGATTTATCCTCCTGTTTCTCTTTTTAAAGGAGAAATAAGTCAAAATCAAGCCAGTCATTATTTTTTAATTGTTTCTCAGTTGACTCCTTATAAAAAGATTGACTTAGCGATTGATGCGTTTAATAAATTAGAATTGCCTTTAGTAATTATTGGCGAAGGCAGAGATAGAAAGCGTTTACAAAAAATGGCTGGGGAAAATATTAAATTTTTAGGCTGGCAATCAGATGAAAAAACAGCTGAATATTTTAAATATTCTCGCGCCTTTATTTTCCCAGGGGAAGATGATTTCGGAATTGCTCCGGTAGAAGCAATGAGTTATGGCAAGCCAGTCTTAGCTTATCGCAAAGGCGGAGCTACGGAAACAATCATTGAAGGAGTAACCGGAGAATTTTTTGATGATCCAGTGACCGAATCTTTGGCTGATGGAGTTAGGCGAATGCTGTTTAAGTTAGAAAATAAGGAGTATAGTTCTTTAGTAATTCGTAAAAGAGCAGAGAATTTTTCTAAAGAAAAATTTGAAAAAAGTATTAAAGAATTTGTTATCCAAGCAATAGAGGAGAATAGATAATTGTGATATAATTTAAATATGGCAATTGGTCATCAGCAAATCATTAAATATTTTAAGCAAAGCATTAAAAGGGATCTTTTGGCGCATGCTTATCTTTTTTTTGGTCCGGCTCATCTTGGCAAGAAAAAAGTTGCTTTAGAATTTATTCAGGAATTAACCGGAGCAGACGCTGAAAAAAAAGATTATCCGGATGTTTTAATGATTCAGCCATTAGTAAATGAAAAACAGGGAATTAAAAAAGAAGCAGCTATTTCAATTAATCAGATCAAGCAAGTTCAGCATCAGATGAGTATGTATCCTTATGAATTGAATTATAAAGTTGCGATTATTCAAGAAGCTGAAAAAATGACTATGGAAGCAGCTAATTGTTTGTTAAAAACCTTAGAAGAACCGATTGGCCAAGCAATTATGATTTTGATTAGTTCGCGTCCGCAACAGGTTTTGCCAACTGTTAGTTCGCGCTGCCAAAGAATAAAGTTTTTGCCGGTTCCTGACCAAGAAATTAAACAAGCGCTTAATCCTTCAGAAAAGCTTCTTCGTTTAGCAAATGGTCGTCCGGGAATTGTTTTAAAATATCTTGAAAATCCGGATTTACTTAAAGAACGGGAAAAAAATATTGACCAATTAAAAAAAATAATTAAGTCAGATTTAAATTTTCGTTATGAATATATTCAGGAAATAAGCCAGGATATTTTTCAGGCGCAGAATATTTTAAATGAGTGGAGATTTTGGTTTCGCGATCTTTTACTGGCTAATCTTAATTGTCAGAAAATTGCTATTAACCAGGTTTCAAATGAGTATCAAGGATTTTATTCAATTCCTCAAATTAAGAAAATCATTGATAAAATTGAAGAAACTAGCAGAATTATTAGCAACTCTTCTTTTAATGCGCGCTTAGCTTTGGAGGCGCTAATGCTTGATTTATAAATATGAAAAATTTGATTATCTTTATTATAGTAATTGTTATTTTGGGTTTTGTTGCTTTTGAATTTGTTCCTTATTTTGTTGAAGCTTATCAGGATCCAATTTTATTTAAATCAGTTGATAATGGAAAAACTTGGCAAAAAATATTTAAAAGTCCGAATTTAAATGTATTATCAATTGCGATTGATCCTGAAAATAGCGATCATATTTATCTAGGAACTCAAAAAAATGGACTTTATAAATCCTATTCTCAGGGAAAATTTTGGCATTCAATTGATCAACAGAGATTGTCAGATCGTTTAAGAATTCAGCAAATTGTTATTGATAAAAATAATCCAAATCAAATTTACTTATTAGCTTTTGATAAAAAAGGAAAGGTTTTTAAAACCCAAGATAAGGGAAAAACTTGGCAGGAAAGTTATGTTAGCGAAGAAGAACTTAGTCTTTTAGCTCTAGATACTTATCAATCTTCCATTTTGTATTTAGCTGATACTCAAGGAGGATTGTTTAAAAGTTCTGATTATGGAATGCGCTGGCGTTTATTAGGCAGATTTGACGAGCAAATTATTGATTTAATTGTTAATCCAAAAGATACTCGGATTCTTTATTTAGCTTTAGAAAACGGACAAATTTATCAAAGTTTCAATAAAGGAGAGAATTGGCGCTGTTTGGCTGATCTTTCAGAACAATTTAAAGGAATTAAAAAAATTACTAAATTGGTTTTAAATTCAATTCATCCAAACGAGCTTTATCTTGGCTCTGAAGACGGTTTATTCAATTCTTGGGATAGCGGAAAAACCTGGCATAAAATGAATTTAGTTATGGGAGATAAATCAAATTCAATTTCCGCTTTAGCAATAGAACAAGAAAACCTATTTTACGGATCAGGTTCAATCGTTTATAATACAAATAATCAGGGAAATGATTGGCAGGTTGCAGAGTTAGCCAAAGGCAGAGAAATTAGCGCGATTGTTTTTGATCCGAATAATCTTAATAGAATTTATTTAGGAACTAAAGATTAAAATTAAAATTAATTCATTATGTATCAAAAAATTATAGATAAGATTAAACCGGATTTGGATAAAGTAATTGAATATTTACGCCAAGAATTATCTAGTTTGCAGGCTGGTCGGGCAAAAGCAAGCTTAGTTGAAGATATTCTTGTAGAGGCTTACGGACAAAAAATGCCTCTTCGAGATTTGGCAAATATTCAAGCTCCGGAACCGCGCCAAATTATTGTTCGTCCTTGGGATAAATCAATAATTAAAAATATTGAATGGGCGATTCGTCAGTCAAATCTTAAATTAAGTCCGATTGTGGAAGAAGATTTTATTAGAATTAAAGTGCCTGCCTTAAGCGAAGAAAGAAGAAATGAATTGGTTAAAATTGTAAATGAAAAGGCTGAAGAATGCCGGATTAGCGTGCGACGGCAAAGAGGCGAAGTTTGGGATCAGATTCAAACCATGGAACAGAATAGCGAATTAACTGAAGATGATAAATTTAAAGCTAAAGATAAATTGCAGGAATTGGTGGATGAGTATAACCAGAAGATAGAAGAAATAGCTAGCAAAAAAGAGCAGGAAATCACTAAAATTTAATTTATGGAAAGTTTTGAGAATTTAAAAAATGAAAAATTCAGCGAGCAGCCAAGAAAATGTTTAGAGAAAAAAATTGAAGAAATTCAAAAAGTTTTAAAAGATTATCCGGAAAACTGCCCAATTATACTATAAAAATCCATTGTCAACAAACCCTGTTTCGGCAGCCTTTACAATGAATACATATTCTTATATAATGTCTGGTAT
>CAZJBH010000023.1:0-8966 GCA_964544485.1 uncultured Candidatus Saccharibacteria bacterium | reverse complement strand
CCAGGATGCCGCCGGCCATCGCCGTGGTCGTGGACTTGCCGACGGTTCCGGTGACCTCTGTCGATATAGCCGGGAACGAAAATCGTTTCCGGCTTTTTCTTTTTAAATCTTATCTTTTGGAGTCACCCAAAATCCCATATACTTGCCTATCATCAATCTAGTCTGGGCTTCTAATCCGGGAATCGCTCCAAAAATCAAAATGGTAAAAGGAACTAAAATCCATTGCGCAATCATACCTAAATACTTAACCAGCCCAAAATTTTGAGGGCGTTTCGGCAAAAGCAAAGTACTATAAATAGCTGAGCCGACCAAACCCAACATAGCTAAAGTCATTAAAGTGCGGGTAATTCGAGGCAAATTATATGATAATAAAGTAATATTAAAATCATTCCCGCCTAAAAACAAAGGTAGCCAGCCTAAAAGAAAAATCAACAAAGCATTAGTTGCCCAAGACCAAAAACCTTCTAATTGAACCCAAATCCAGTGAAATTTAGCTCTTAAGCTAATTTTTTTATTTTTATAAAATCCAAAAAACAAAAAAGGGATATTTTCCACTCCCCAGCCCCAGCGCCGCTGTTGCTTATAAATATTAAGCGCGGTTTTAAAAAAATTAGAAGATAAATTAGCATCCATAGAAACTGGATAATACAAAGGAACAACTTGGTAATCTCCATCATAGTAAAGTAAATTTTGCCAAAAAATCCTGGAATCTTCAGAAACCATATTTACTGGCCAAAAATCAACTTCAACTAAGGCTTTGAAGCTTAATGATTGGGAAGAAAAAGTAGATAATCTCTCCGGCCGCATTTGCTGCATCATCTGCCAAAAAGTTCCAGAAGTAGCAACCACGCGAGAAATTGCCGGCGCCTGCCAAATATTATTATTGTAAATCGGGATTGGCTGATATCCAGAACGAGTCGGTTTATCAACAGTTAAATATTTATAAGTCAAAACAGAAAAATATTTTAAATAAATCTGCGTATCAATATCAAAACAAGAACAAATAATCTGATGGTAAGGAATTTTTAACGGATCAATAATTTGTTTTTTAACCTGGCGAGCCGCCCAAGTAGAGTTAGAACCCTTGCCTGGCTGTTCCCCAACAATATCTCCCGGGTGAACAGTAATTAAAAATTTATAAAAATAATCAGCGAAATTAGCTTGAATTTTTTTTGCTGTTTGAGCTGATTGCTGTCCAGCTTTTTCTTCAGTAGCTAAAACTAAAATCATTTTATCTTTCGGATAATCAGAATTCAAAATAGCTGAAAGAGTTGCTGCAACCACCTGATAAGATTCCTTATACATTGGCAGAATTACCAAATGATGAATCTTTTTCCAATTATCAATTTGCTTTACTTTCCCCAACCAATCCTTAGCCATTTCATCTTTCATCTGTTTATAAGCAAATCTTAAATGCAAAGACAGATATAAAGTTTTTAACAACCAATAAATATCAAAAGCGATTACAAAAAGAGCAATAAAAACAGGGGTTAACCAAGATAAAAAAATTACTCCTAAAAGAGTAATCCAAGCTAAAGCCCCGGGTAAAATTTCAAAAGCCCGATAAATTAATCTTTCTTTCGGGCTTTTTAATTCAGAAGCGCGGCTAAGTTTAAGATAATATTTCTTTGGCGAAAGCATAAATTCTAGTAGCCCCAAGGAGAATCGAACTCCTGTTACCAGGATGAAAACCTGGCGTCCTGACCACTAGACGATGGGGCCAAAAACATAAATATCCTATCAGAAAAATTGAAATTTAACAAGAACTAAGCTAAACTAATATTATGAACATATTAGGCATAGAAACCTCTTGCGATGACACTGGAATTGCCTTAGTTAAAAAAACAAGCAAAGGTTTTTCAATTTTATCAAACATTGTTTCTTCGCAAATTAAAACCCACGCTCCTTATGGCGGAGTAGTTCCTAATTTAGCTGCCAGAGAGCATTTAAAAAACATTCTGCCTTGTTTAAATAAAGCCTTACAAAAGAATAAAAAAGAAAAAATTGATTTAATCGCAGTTACTCATGGACCTGGCTTAATTCCTTCTTTATTAATCGGAGTTAATTTTGCCAAAGCTTTAGCTTATCACTGCCAAAAACCCTTAATCGGAATCAATCATATAGAAGGACATATTTACGCTAACTGGCTTTCTTTATTAAATAATCTGCCTAAAGAAAAAATATTCCCTAGTTTATGTTTGATTGTTTCTGGCGGACATACTCAATTAATTTTAATGCCTAATCATGGAAAATATCAGTTATTGGGAGAAACCAGGGATGATGCGGCCGGAGAAGCTTTTGACAAAGTTGCTAAGTTAATGAAATTAGGCTATCCAGGCGGACCAATCATCTCTCAATATGCTAAATTAGGTGATCCAGAAAGATTTGATTTTCCCAGACCAATGCTTAAAGAAAAAAATTATGATTTTTCTTTTTCCGGATTAAAAACCGCGGTTCTATACTTAATCAAAAAACAAAAGATTAAATTAACCCAACAAAATATCAATCATTTAGCCGCTTCTTTTCAACAAGCTGCTTTAGATGTTTTAATTCATAAAACAATTAAAGCAGCTCAGGAATATCAGGTCAAAACAATCCTTCTTTCCGGAGGAGTAGCCGCTAATCCAGAATTGCGAAATCAATTAGCTAAAGCAATTCAAAACAAATTAAATAAAATAGAATTTTATCTGCCTAAAATCGAACATTGCGGAGATAACGCAGCCATGATTTGCGCAGCTGCCGGATTCAAGAAAAAACCAGCTTCTTTGCAAAGCTGGTCTAGAATTGAGACAAACGCTAATTTAAAACTGGTTGCTTAATCTTCCTTTTTTATATATATTAAAAACAATGAAAGAATTACCTAAAACTTACCAACCACAAGAAAATGAACCAAAAATATATCAACTCTGGGAAAAATCAGGTTTTTTCAACCCTGATAAATTATCTAAAAAACGTCAAACATCAAACGTCAAACATCAAACTTATACAATTGTCATTCCCCCTCCTAATATTACCGGAGAACTGCATATGGGACATGCTTTGAATAACACGCTCCAAGATATTTTAATCCGCTGGAAAAGAATGCAAGGGTACAAAACTCTCTGGGTGCCAGGAACCGACCATGCTGGAATTGCTACTCAAAACATAGTTGAAAAACAACTTAAAAAACAAGGATTAACCCGTCATGACTTAGGTAAAGAAAAATTTATTGAAAAAGTTTGGGAATGGAAAGATAAATACGGACATATCATTTTAGATCAATTAAAACAATTAGGCTGTTCTTGTGATTGGTCGCGAACCGCTTTTACTATGGATCCTAAATACCAAGAAGCAGTTAAAAAAACCTTTCTTCATTACTATAACAAAGGATGGATTTATCAAGGAGAAAGAGTAATTAATTGGTGTCCGCGCTGCCAAACCAGCTTATCTGATTTAGAATTAGAGTATCATGATGAGAAAACTCATCTCTGGCATATTCAATATCCTTTGGCTAGTAATCCTAAAAAAAATATTGTTGTAGCAACTACTCGACCGGAAACTATGCTCGGAGATACCGCAGTAGCAGTCAATCCTAAAGATAAACGCTATCAACGCCTGATTGGAAAAAAATTAATTCTGCCAATTGTTAATCGAAAAATTCCAATTATTGCCGATAAACTAGTTGGAATTGAATTCGGCACCGGAGCAGTTAAAGTAACTCCGGCTCATTCTCCAATAGACGCGGAAATAGCTGAAAAACATAATCTTGAATATATTCAAATTATTGGAGAAAACGGCAAAATGAATCAACAAGCTGGCCAGGAATTTGAAAATCTTTCGATTAAACAAGCTCGAGAAAAAATAGTAGAAATCCTGGAAAAACAAAATCTATTAATCAAAACTGAAGACTATTTACATCAAGTTCCAACTTGTTACCGCTGCAACAGCGTAGTTGAACCAATGGTTTCCAAACAATGGTTTTTAAAAATGGATAAACTGGCTGAAAAAGCCATCCAAGCGGTAAAATCAGGAAAAATTAAATTTCATCCCAAACGCTGGGAAAAAGTATATTTTGATTGGCTGAAAAATATTAAAGACTGGTGTATCTCTAGACAAATTTGGTGGGGGCATCAAATTCCGATTAAAGGAGAAACCGATGTTTTAGATACTTGGTTTTCTTCTGCTCTCTGGCCTTTTGCCACTTTGGGCTGGCCCAAAAAGACCAAGGATTTAAAAACATTTTACCCAACTCAAACCTTAAGCACAGCACGCGATATTATTAATCTCTGGGTTGCTCGAATGATTTTTTCCGGATTGGAGTTTATGGGACAGAGACCATTCAACGATATTCTCATCCATCCAACTGTTTTTAATAAAAAAGGGCAAAGAATGAGCAAATCATTAGGAACCGGGATTGATCCGATAAAAATGATTGGCCAATACGGAGCTGATGCAACTCGATTTGGCTTAGCCTATCAAGTTCTGCAAAATCAAGATATAAAGTTTGGCGAAGAAAATATTCTAATGGGCAAAAAATTCGCCAATAAAATTTGGAATGCTTCAAGATTTGTTCTTTTTCAAATTGCAAATTCAAAAATTACGCTTCCTAAATCAAAAATAAAAACAAATAATTCAAAATTAACCAAAGCTGATAAAAAAATACTTAAAAAACTAGAAAATACTTTCCAAAAAGTTAATTCTGATTTAGAAAAATACCGCTTTGGCTGGGCTGCCCATAAAGTTTATGATTTTTTCTGGCATGATTTTTGCGATGAATATATTGAAGCTGCCAAGCAACAAAACAACCAGCAAACTAAAAAAATTCTAGCCTATGTTTTAATTAATTCTTTAAAAATGATTCATCCATTTATGCCTTTTGTAACTGAATCAATTTATCAACAGCTTCCTTTTAAACAAAAAACACATTTAATCATTGAAGATTGGCCTAAATAAATGCATTATCTTTTTTACATCTGTCTTGGATTATTACCCAGTTTTATCTGGTTAAGTTATTATCTGCGCAAAGACAAACATCCGGAACCAAATTCAATTGTTTTAACTATTTTTATTTGGGGAATGCTTTTAGCTCCTTTAGTAATTATCCTTGAATTATTACTAATTTGGCTGCTTAACCCGCAACTTGGACCAAATGAAATATTAAACGGAGCAACTCAAGAAAACATTATTAAAGCTTTGCTCGCCGCAACTCTTATTCCAGCATTTATTGAAGAACTGGTTAAATACTCAATTGTAAAACAAAAATTTTTAAAAAACCCGGCATTTGACGAACCAACCGATGTTATAATATACTTAATTATAGCAGGTCTTGGATTTGCCGCAGTAGAAAATTTATTAGTCCTTAACAAAATTACTCCATTTAGTTTTAGCCAAAGCTTAAGCACGATTGGATTTCGCTTTTTAGGCGCAACCTTAGTTCATGCCCTAGCTTGCGGAACAGTTGGATTCTGGTTAGCCAAAGGATTATTGAATCAACAAAAACTTGGAAAATATATTTTAATCGGACTAGTTATTGCCATAAGTTTTCATGCTTGCTATAATTATTTAATAATCATTACTCTGTCTCAGCCAGATAATAATCAACAATTGTTTTTTGCCAGTTTAATCGCCCTTTTAATGATTAGCATGGCTTTATTTATTTCTTTTGCTTTTAAAAAATTAAAAAAACAAGCTTCTATTTGTAATAACTAATAGCAAACAATTCAATCTAAGAATCGTCCTTTCGACTGCGTCCTTTCGACATAAAGAAACGCAGTCTGCAATGACAATCCTTAGTTTTTAAAAATATGTCAAAAAAACCATCTTTTTTTGAAAAATTAACCGGAGCTAGCTGGTCTGATGATGAAGAGCAAGAAAAAGAAATCAAAACTAAGAAAAAAAAGAAAACTTCTTCAAATAAAAAAACTAAAAATAAACCAATGAAAAAAACTAAAAATAAGACTAAAACTAAAATTTCTCCGGCTCCTAAGAAAGAAGAACAGACTCCGGAAAAAAATGAAGAATGGCTAACTGAATCCGAAGGCCAGTTAACAATTGATGTCTATCAAACTCCGAATGAAATTGTAATTAAATCAACCATTGCCGGAGTTAAATCAGAAGACATTGATATTTCTATGAATAATGACATGATTACAATTAAAGGAACTCGAGAAAAAGACGAAAAAGTATCTGAAGATGACTATTATTACCAAGAATGCTATTGGGGCCCATTTTCCAGGTCAGTTATTTTGCCGGTAGATGTAGAACCAGATGAAGCTAAAGCTTCTATGAAAAACGGGATTTTAACTATCCGCTTGCCTAAAATTGAAAAAGTAAGAACTAAAAAAATCTCTATTAGCTCTGAATAGCAGATATTTAAATTTTAATTTAAACAAAAAGCGCGCTTTGTGGCGCGTTTTTTTTATGCTATCATAAATTTATGAAATTTAATCAAAAAAATATAAGAAGAATCAGTTTATTAACGCTTTTATTAATTATCTACTTAAGCTTATTCCTCCAACTAATCAATCAACAAAAAATAGCTTTTGGCGTTAAAGCCGCAGAAATAAAAATCAACGGAGAAAAACAGTTTGCCCAAGAAAAACTTGAAAACGCTTGGAAAGAATTTTCCCAAAAAACAATCTTGCTTAATTACAAAGAAAATAAATATCAAACCGATCTTAAAGAATTAGGAATTGAGCTTGAAACGCAAAAAATTTTAAATCTTGCCTATCAAAAAGATAAAAAAAGCAATTTCTTTAAAAACATTCTAACTCAATATCAAGCTCTTTTTGGACAAATTAAAATTAATCCAATTTATAAAATTGACTTAAAAAAATTCCAAGAATCAACTGCCCAAATTTTTAAAGAAATAGAAGGCCCGGCTCAAAATGCTAGCTTAAAATTTGATTCAGAGAAAAATAAATTTATCCTTAAACCTTCTACTAAAGGAATAATTGTTGACCGACAAAAACTGCTTCTCCAGCTTGAATCAAATATTGAAAAATTTAATCATAATCCAATTAGTTTAAAACTCATTTTAGATTTTCCAAGCGTAGAAGATCATGAGATAGAAATTGCTCAAAAACAAGCGCAAAAAATTATTCAAAACCAGCCTTATTATTTAATCTTTGAAAATTGGACCTATAAAATTCCAACTGAAACTTTAGTCAACTGGCTTGATTTTCTGCCAATAATAGATTTAGATAATCCAAACAACCAAATTTTAGGACTAGAGATTAATAAAGATAAAGTTAAAGAATATTTATCAAAAATCGCCAAAAATATAAACCGGCCTTACACAAACGCAGAATTAGAAATAAAAGATAACCGAGCAATTAAATTTATCCCTCCAAGCAATGGCTTTGAAGTAAAACAAAATCAAACTTATAACCGATTAGTTAATAATCTTAAAATTGACCAACCAATTCAAAAAACATATATTATTGCTGATACAGCCAGGCCTAAAATTACCTTGAATATGACGAATCAGCTTGGAATTAACCAATTAATCAGCCAAGGCCATTCTAATTATGCTGGATCTTCCAATAACCGAATCCATAATATTAAAACCGGCGCTAATCAAATTAATGGATACATTCTTGCTCCTGAAGAAGAGCTTTCTTTTAATCAGCTAATTCCGGAGACAAGCGCTGAAACCGGATATTTGCCCGAGTATGTTATCAAAAAAAAGAAAACTGTTTTAGAATATGGAGGCGGGCTTTGCCAAGTCTCAACCACTCTTTTTAGAGCTGCGGTTAATGCCGGATTAAATATTACTGAACGCCATCCGCACGCTTTTCCGGTTGGCTACTATAACCCACAAGGATTTGACGCCACGGTTTATTCGCCTTGGACTGATCTGCGCTTTATTAATAATACGCCAAATCATATCCTAATTTATACTTATACTTCCGGCTATAATCTTTATTTTAATTTTTATGGTACTGATGATCATCGCCAAGTAAATGTTAAGGGGCCTTGGATTTTAGAAAAAAATGAAGACGGCTCCATGAAAACTATCCTTAAATTAGAAGTTTATCAAGACAACCAATTAATTCATCAACAAGAATTTTATTCTGCTTATAAATCCCCCGACCTTTATCCAACTGAAGAAGAATCAGAAGAAAACCCAGAAGAATAAATCAAACAAAAATATCTCTAAAAAAACGGTAAGTATATTTTATTGGCTCAATTAATATATTTAAATCTTTTTTAACTTGCTGTTTAGCTTTTTTTTCTATTTGATCAAATTTATTCTTTTGATAATAAAAACGGCTTAATTTTGATAAAACAGCAGCTAAATAGATAGAAATAAAGGCAATTGGCAAAGAAAGAATTACATCAACAAAATAATGCTGACCAGTATAAACAGCTCCTAAACTAGAAAAAAAGAACCAAGGCAGAGTAAAGTAAAGGCTTCTTTGATTAAGCAAATAAAAATAATAAACAATAATTATTGCCCAAACAATATGCATACTTGGAATAGTGCTAATCGGTGGATGATCTTCACGAGTAATTCCCAAAGAATCATGAAAATTATTAATTTTAGAATCTGGTTCTGAATTTTCTAATAAAACAGATAATTCATTGTCAATCTTTTCTTGATCATAATTTTTAACTATTCTTTCTGGATAATAAATATTATTTAAATGACGCGGACTATTTGCCGGAATTAACATCCAAATTAAAAGTCCAAGCATTGAGCCTAAAGATAAAGCAATAACATATTGACTAAATAATTTTCTTTTTTTAGCAAAGAAAAAAATTACCCAACCCAAAGACATCATTATTCCTAAAAATAAATAACCAATAATTAAAAAAGGAATTAAGCTCATTAAAATTGGTTCTTGGTAATAAGAGCCCATAAAAGGATAAAAGCCTAAAATTGTTCTATCAATTTGCATCAACCAACCATCAATCAAGCTTCCTCTGAAATAGACAGCTAAAAATCCAAGCAAAAGATTTTCCATCCCAAAAAAAAGAAAAAC
>CAZJBH010000022.1:0-9265 GCA_964544485.1 uncultured Candidatus Saccharibacteria bacterium | reverse complement strand
TGATACATATCTTCAATAGAGATAGAGACAGTCTGCTGTTCTGTAGTTATTTCCTGTTGTTCCACGTCACGAGGCAACTCTATCCATCCTGCAAAGAGCCAGATACCTAGTAGGGCAATGGTGAATGTAAGAGCGATGTTACGTAGTCGTGTTTTTTGTTTCTTTTTTCTCCACCATATTTTTATTTCTCCTGTTTATAAATTTCCAATTTTTTAATTAAAATATCCCTTAATTTATTCTTTGGAAGCATTCCATAGACTGCTTGGCGCAAAACTTCGCGTGAATCTTTTTCCATAGCCTTTTCCAAAGGACGCTCTTTAATTCCGCCAAGATATCCTGAATGACGATAATAGATTTTTTTCTTTAATTTCTGCCCGGTAAATTTTAATTTATCCGAATTAATTACCACTACTTTATCACCAACATCCTTATACGGAACAAATTCAACTTTTCCTTTTCCACGCAACAAATTAGCGATTTCTACCGCTAATCTTCCTAAAATTTTGTTTTTTGCATTAATTTTATACTTCATATTTTTAGGCGACAAACTCAATAATAGCCATTTTAGCTCCATCTGATTCACGCTGGCCAAGCTTAGTAATCCGAGTATATCCGCCCGGACGATCTTGATAACGCGGAGATATTTGTTCAACTAATTTTTTCCTGGCTTGATGAGTTAAACAACGGGCTAATCTTCTTTGCGCAGCCAAATTATTATTCTTCCCAGCAGTAATTAACTTTTCTACATATGGACGCAATTCTTTAGCTTTAGCTTGAGTTGTTTTAATCTTTTCTTTCATAATTAAATCAGCTGCCATAATATTTTTCAAGGCTTTTCTTTGAGAACTTACTCGGCCTAATCTTCTGCCTTTTTTACAATGTTTCATAAATCAATAATTAAACTATGACTTTAACGTTAGTCCTAATCTGCCAAGAACGCGCTTAATTTCTTTAATCCCTTTGCTGCCTAATCCTTCAATCTGCTTTAAATCTTCTTCATTTTTTCTAATTAAACCGGCAACTGTTTTAATCCCGTTTTCTATTAAACTAGCGGCTACGCGCGGAGAAAGCTTTAAATCTTCAATTTTAGTTTTAACAACTTCAGCCTGAGAATCTTTTTGGCTCTTTTTCTTTGTTTCTATATTTTCTTTCTTATCTTTTTTCCGGCTAGTTTTAGCTTTTTCAGTTTTTCCAAACGCAGTTAAAACTTGGTAATGCTTAACCAAAATCTGAGCTGCTTTTAAAAATGCGTATTGCGGATCAATTGTCCCGTTTGTTTCAACGCTAAAAGTAATCTTATCATAGTCAGTTCTTTCTCCAACTCGCATATTTTCTACTTGGTAATTAACTTTTTTAACCGGTGAAAACATAGCGTCAACTGCGATATATCCGATTTCCACTTTTCCTTTTTTGCGCTCTTCTACAGCTGAATATCCTAAATCGCATTCTACATCTATTTCCATATTTAATTCTGCTTTTTTATCCGTTAAAGTAGCTAAATACTGATCCGGATTAACTATCTCTAATTCAGAGCTTGTTTTAATATCTTTTGCCGTGACTTCTTTTTCTCCCTTAATTTTTAATTCAGCTTTAAATTTTTTCTCTGGATCAAAATCAACATTTAATTTAAAATTAACTTGTTTAAGATTTAAAATGATTTGAACTACATCTTCCATTACATGCGGAAGAGTGGAAAACTCATGTTCAGCGCCTTTAATTTTAATCCCAGTAATTGCAGCGCCGGGCAATGAAGACAACAAAACTCTTCTCATAGAATTTCCTAAAGTAATTCCATAACCAGGGTAACAAGCAGAAACTTCAAAAACCGCTTTATTATCTTTATCTTCTATTATTTTGGGTTGATTTGGAAGGCTAATCATATAAATAAGTTAATTTTCAATTTTTAATTTTTAATTGCGTGATTAAAAACCAAAAAAGAAAATCAAAAAAATTAACGGCTGTAAAACTCAATAATCCTATTTAACTCGCCGACTTTATCAAAATCATCAATTCCAGGATAGCTTTTAACTGAAGCTTCAAGCTTTTGCTTGTCTAAGCTTACCCAGCCTGGAACTTGTTGTTTTTTAAGTTTTGTTTTTAAATCTTGAAAAAGAGGAGATTTTTCACTAGCTGGCTTTAACTTGATTACATCATTCTCTTTAACTTGATAAGAAGGAATATCTAATTTTCTTCCGTTAATTAGAATATGCCCGTGATTAACAATCTGGCGCGCGTTTTTTCTGGAAGCAGCCCAGCCTAATCTAAAAACCAAATTATCCAAGCGCCTTTCAAGCTTTTGAACTAATAAAATTTCTTTATCTCCTCTTTGGGATAAAACTTCTTTAAAATAGTTGCTAAATTGCTTTTCAGAAATTCCATAAGCGCGCTTAACTTTTTGTTTTTCGCTAAGCTGCTGGCCGTATTCTGAAAATCTGCGCCGCGCTTTTCCATGAATTCCCGGAGCGTAAGGACGGCGTATCATTGCGCATTTCTGGCTATAACAACGCTCGCCTTTTAGAAAAAGCTTTTGTCCGGCTCGCCTACATTTTTTACATTTTGGATCTGAAATCATATATATTTAAATATTTATACTCGGCGCGGCTTTCTTTGCCGACAACCATTATGCGGAATTGGAGTAACATCTTTAATCATGCTAATCTCTAAACCTTGATTAACCAAAGCGCGCACTGCTGCATCCCGTCCGCTGCCAACTCCTTTAACAAAAACAGCTACTTCTTTAATATCCAAATCCCTAATTTTATTCATCAAAGTTTCAATTACCTTAGAAGCGGCAAAAGGAGTCGCTTTTTTAGGACCTTTAAAACCAACTGAACCAGCGCTTGACCAAGCAACCACATTTCCTTGCGCGTCAGTTACTGTAATCAAGGTATTGTTATAGCTAGATTGAATATATACTCGTCCACGGCCAAGAGAACGGGCCTTAGATTTTTGCCCTTTTTTACGGCCTGCTTTTTCAGTTTGTTTCTCCTGCGCTTCGGTTTCTTTTAACAGCTCTTCAGGAGTTTTTTGAATAATTCTTTTTTTACCCATGATTTAAATTTATTTAGGTTTTTTCAGCTGCTTTTTTCCGGCCGCTGCCCATAGTTCTGCGCACATTTCCGCGCACTGTCCGATTATTTGTCTTGCTGCGCTGGCCGCGCGCTGGCAAGCCCCGAATATGCCTTGATCCGCGATAACATCCAATATCTTTCAACCTTTTAATATTCATCATTTTTTCCTGCCTTAACTCTCCCTCTACTCGATATTCTTGTTCAACTGCTTCTCTTAATTTATTTATCTGGTCATTAGTTAATTGATTTGTTCTTATTGAAGGATCAATCTTAATTTTTTCTAAAATTTTCCTGCTCAAAGAAATACCTATTCCGTAAATATAGGTTAAAGCAATAACTATTCTTTTGTTTTCAGGAATGTTAACTCCAGCGATTCTTGGCATAATTAATTAAATTTATCCTTGTCTTTGTTTGTGTCTTGGATTTTTTTTGCATATCACATAAATCCGGCCTTTTCGTCGGACTAATTTGCAATGAGCGCATATTTTTTTTACTGAAGCGCGAACTTTCATAATATAGATACAAACAAACCGCCTTAAAAGCAAACTGCCAATCAGGCGGATATACTTTAAATATTCCTTTGTTTGCTAAAGAATTAAAAATTATTAATTACGGTAAATAATCCTTCCTCGATTTTCATCATATTCACTCATTTCCACCTTAACTTTATCGCCGACTAAAACACGAATTCTATGCAATCGCATTTTGCCTGATAACTGAGCCAAGATTTCTCTTCCTTCATCTAAACGAATTTTAAAACTTAAACTTGGCAATGTCTCAATGACAACTCCTTCTTTTATATTTTTCTCTTTATCTTTTTTTTCATTCACAATCGTATTCTAAACAATTAAATTAATTTAGTCAAGAAAATTTATCAATTTAATTCTAATTGAATTAATTGTTATGATTTTCTAAATTAACAATCCACAATTTGAACCTTGACAAGGTTTAAGGGTTTGGTTATATTTATGTTATAAAGACTTTCGGCCGTGGTTTATAAACCACACTTAGCGGAAAGTCTTTTTATTTTTTTCCAAATGGAAAAATTGAAATTAAAAATTTTTGACCAGTTCGTTTATTTTCTTTAACTTGAACAAAAAACATATCTTTTTCTTTAGTAATTCCGCCAAAACGATGTAAAATTTCCATTTTTTTATTTGGATTTTCTTTTGATTCTGGCTCAAAATTCGAATAACGAATTAATTCAATAGCACATGGAAAATATTTTAATCTTCTTACTCTATCGCGCCAATTCACCTTATCAAAAAGATGTTGCCAAAACAAATCTATAAAAATTTTATCTTTTTTAAAATAAGCTGAACGGATATATGCTCTTCTTTTCGTTCTCTTTTTAATTGATTTATATAAAACTGAAGCTTTTTGATTTACTTCGTAAAAATCAGAACCAGAAAGCTTACTTGATTTAGTTTGATACGATTTCATAAAAAGAACATATAAAAAACTCTATTTCTTATTCGGCAAATTCTCCACTACAATCTTAATCTTCTCCTTATTGTCTGAAACGCTTTTAGCCCAAAAAGGACGAAAACTAATTCTTGCCTCAGCAATTGTATCTTGTTCAGCAAAATATTTTCTAACTTGAGTCTCGCTTAATCCTAAAAGTTCTTCTTTAATTTGTTGAATATTTAATTGATGAGCTACCTTTTCTTCTGCGTAAAGAGAAAAAACAACTTCTCCGGCTTCTAAATCAACTTCCGGCTCAAGCCATTTAATCTGCTGGCTATCCGGCAAAACAATCTTATTTTCAGAAACTTTTGAAGCTGCGTTTAAGCTAACTATTTTTTCAAGATCCTCTTGGTTGTATAACAAAGCAGTAATTTTACCTTCTACTTCAACTAAGAATTTATCTGTTTGAGCGCCTGCTTCAATAGTTGAAAGAATTTTTGTTTCCTGCTTTTGCGCTCCGTCAATTAATTTTAAATCTTCTGGTATTTGATCCTGGAAATTTTCCTTGGCTTCTTGATCAATTTCCTGAATTAAAGTTTCTTCTGCCTGATCAATATCTTCCTGAGTTACCACTTTTACTTTTTCGGTTGAACCTCCGCTCATAGCGCTTTTTGATTCTCCGTAAAAACCAGCGTATTTAGGACTTCCTTTAAAACCAGGAATAGTAAATTTAGTCGGGCCAATATTATACTCTGCTCCCGGCTGATCAGCAACCACTTCTACTCTTAAACTGCTTGGAATAATCTTGCCTTCTTGAATTTCAGCTCCTGGCACAGTTACGCTTTCCGGGATTCTAAAGATTTTGCCATCCGGAGATTCAAAACGGGTAGTTGCCATTAAAGTTTGCGGAGCAGAACTATATTCGTTGTAAATAGTAATAAATCCGCGCGCTTTTTGATTTAACTGTTCTTCTCCGGTTGCTTCAAATTCACGGCTTTTGGTTTTAGAAATTTCAATAACTTGCAAAGGAATCTTATTTTCTTCCTGGTCAATTTCAGAAGCATTAACCGAACCAATTACTGATAAATCAAAGGTTACTTTTTCTTCAGTCGCTTTTAAACTAATTTCAGTATTTGGCATTACTTGATAAAACCAGATCCCTGCTCCGATTAAACCAATCACAAATATTCCTATAACTATTTTCACCCAGCCAAAAGAAATATTTTTTTTAACCTTTTCCTTTTCCTGGCGCGGTCTTAAAACATCCATGTCTGATTCATTAAAGCGCGGCTGAGTATCTTCGCCAAGAAAAAATTCCTTATTTTCCGACTGTTTTGAAATTTTGGGCTTAACTTGCTTTTTGCGCTTTAATAAGCTTTTTCTTTTTTTCTTAAGAATCGGCTCTTCTTTTCTCGGAGTAATAATATCAGTCATTCTCTTATCTTCAACCCTTGCTTTTTTACCTCCTTTAAACCTATTTGAAGCAAAATTTATTTTTCCGCCTTTTTTGCTCTTGGAAAGAAATGTTTTAAATTTGCTAACCTTTTCCGGAGAATCTAATTCCTCAACTAATTTACCGATAATATCGCTATCTTGCTGCTGAGACATGCCATAATTAATTCCATAATTAATATTTGCTTCTGAATCGTTATCTTCCGACTCTTCTTTTGGAATAGAATCTGATTCTGCTGGCTCTTCTCCTTGAGTATTTTCTTGAATTTCATCTTGTTGAATTTCTTCTGACTGAATTTCTTCTGAATCATCACTCATTAACTCTATCTCTAAATCTTTTTCTCTTTTTACTTGAAAACCGGCTTTTTCAGCTATTTCCGCGCCTAAATCATCAGCTACCACTAAAACAACCTCTTTATTTAAATAATTGGCTTCTCTTTTAAGTAATTTTAAATTAATTGAACTTTGCCAAATTTGAGCTCCGGATGGAATAATTAAATTAATTTCTTCATCAGCTGATTGAATTAATTTATCCACAATCGAAACAATTTCTTCATCTGGCTTTAAATATATATTCATATAAAAATTTTAATTATTAACGCATTAATCTAATAACTCGCCTTAGAATGGGTGATAAAACTTTTTCTTCTTCAGAAATAATTTCCAGGCCAAGGCCAGCCAAAGCCAAAGGAGCAATACTCTGAGAAGTATTTAATTGTCCGGTTTTATCTTGAACCTGCTTAATATTTTCAAGATTAATATATTCTACCATAAAAGGAGTTTCTAAAGAAAACTTTTCTTTCCATCTTTTAATGGTTGAATCTCTTTTTAAAATACTTTTAATCAAAGGCAGCAAGCTTCCGCCTCCGCAAAGAAAAATATTTGCCGGAAAAGCTTCTTTTTGTCCAAATTCCTCTAAAACCAATTCAATCCCATCCAGCCAAATGCGAGTATCCTGCTCTAAAAGATGGCGCAGCTTAGAATGAGCTTGACGGCTCAACCCTTTATTAGCATACATTAATTTTATCTCTTCCGCCAAATCTATATTTAAATCAAATCCCTGACCAACTCTTTTGGTAAATGACTGTCCGGCTAAAGATAAGCTTTTAATTCCTTCTATTTTCCCTTGTCGAACTAAAGCTATATCAGTTGTTCCTCCGCCAATATCAATGAAAATAGCGCCTGCGGCTGAATCAATCTCTACTGTTCTGGTTAAAGCGTATGATTCAGCAACAATTGAAAGCAAATTCAAATTTAAACGCTCAGCAATTCCTTCTAAAGCTTTAAGATGAACAATTGGAGCATATACATTAAAAATACTAAAAAATATTTCTTTACCTCTAAAGCCAATCGGATTAGTTATTTGATAACCATCAATTCTGGTTTCAGTAATTAAAGAGTTAATCGGTTTAATCTCAATTTCCGGCCGTCCGGTTTCCCAGGCTAAATGCGAACGAGTCCGATCAAAAGCCTTCCATTGAATTTTTTGAAGAATATTCTGCAATTCAACAACATCTATTTCCTTATTTGGTTTGCTTCGCTTATAGGCAAAATTAACCGTAATCCCCTTAACAAACTCGCCTGCTACTCCCATAACTGTTTTTTCAGGTAAAACCTTAGCTATTTTAGAAGCTTGAGTAATAGCTGTTTGACAGACATCAACCACCCCTTGAATATTAGCAACTGCTCCGGCCAGCATATTTCCCGGTTTTTGCCGCTGCTGGCTAAAACCAATTACTGAACCGGTTTTAAATTGAGAATTTTCTTGTTTGTCTGTTTTTAAAATTACTGCTTTAACAAATTCTGTACCAATATCCAAAGCTAACAAGTACTTATTTCCAGACTTGCCTTTTTTATTGAATAAAAAAATCTTTGGAGGAAAACTTTTTTTCTCTCCCATTAAATATATTTTACCTTAAAAAACAAGATAAAACAAATTAAGAACTGTGGAATATTCAACTCTTTTTATTTTACAATAAAACAAAGATAAAAACAAAAGATTGACAAAATATGATATTTAAACTAATATTTTATAGATCAAATAAGATTTGTTTTTTAAAAATAAAAGAAAGGAGGATTAAAAAAAAGAGTTAAAGGCATTTAGCCAAAAACAAAACTTCAAACAGACAAGGAGAAAAGCAATGAAAAAAATTCTGATCGGACTTTTTGCAGTAACCCTTTTGGCTTTATGGATTTTTCCAGCCCAAGCAGAAATAAAACTCGGCGGCATTATTTTCACCGACTTTTATTATCTCAATAGAGACAAAGAAAATGCGCGCGACTGGGGACTCGGAGACGGAAATCACTCATACAACGCAACCGCTATCCAGCTTCCCAATATCAGCCGCTTCTATGGCCGCTGGACAAATGAAGATAATGTTGGCATGTATATTCAACTCGGCATCGGCCAAAAATGGGGCAATCTAAGCTGGAGCCAAAGCAATGCTGTTGAACTCAGACATGCTTATGGATGGTGGGATATAAGTTCAGAGCTTCAGATCATGGCCGGAAAAACAACAACTCCGCTTTCTCCCTTAAATCCTTCCCAGCTGCTCGGAACCAGATCCGGAAGCTATAATGTCATTGGAGCCGGATACGGAGATCTTTATCCCAGCAGACTTGCCCAGATAAGGGGTACCTATAAGCTCAACAAGAATGCGCAGATAAAATTAGCCCTGGTAGATCCGAATGGAATAGCTGATGTGGTTGGAGAACGAGGCCCCTGGTCTTGGAGAGCGGAATATTCCACTAAAATCCCCCGGATTGACATTAGCGCTCCCTTAACTTTCGCCAATATCAATATTTATCCCAGCCTTATGTGGCAGCGGCGAAGCGTTGACCAAATCTATTATTCCAAATACGAAAATGTCAACGAAAACACCATGACTACCTATATCGCATCCCTAGGGATAAAAACAGGATTTAGAGCACTGACTCTTTCCGCAGAAGGCAATTGGGGACAAAACTGGGGAAATGCCGGAGGTTTTATGGGCTACAGCTATCCAGCTATATTCTCATCCGCTGGATATGAAAACGAAAAGATTCATGATGCAGAAACCTATAGTTTCTGGTTTGATCTTTCGTATAAGTTTTGGCTCATCACTCCGCATTTAATCTATGGAGAAATGAAAACCAAAAACAGGTTTAACGAGACCTCATTTGACACCAAAAGCAAAATGTACGGAGTCAGCATTCCGATAGATATTGCCAAAGGCCTTCGCATCAGACCGGAATTTATGTGGTATGACGACGGAATCGTTGAAGTCCGCGGTCCTGAATCAGAAAACTACAATGCCGGAAAATACGCGATTTACGGCCTTCAGTTCCAAATAACT
>CAZJBH010000021.1:0-10210 GCA_964544485.1 uncultured Candidatus Saccharibacteria bacterium | reverse complement strand
CTAAATAGATCCAAGCTTTAAAATTTTGAAAGATTTTCTTTATCGCCCTTTAGAAAATTATTATTTATTTTAAAGTAAAATAAGCGAGTAGAAAGTATCCCAAATCATTTATATAAAACAAAAATCAATCAACACATATTTGGGATACTTTCTAAAAAATAAAGTTTAGGTTTAATTTAATTAATCTGAATTAATTGAATTACATTTGAACTTTAATCAAGTTCAATAAAATAAAATTGAATATTTTTATAATCCAATCGCAAAGGGCGAATTAATTTGATTGGATTTATTGGAAATTTAAAGGGCGAATAGGATGTTGTTTTTAACATCCAAAATTAAGGCCCTTTTTTTGTTTTCTAGGTTTATGGATCAGCAGAAATATACGCTTAATGACATAGTTAAGAAAATTGATCGGAATAAAACCACTTTAATTCGCTGGGAAGAATTAGGTTTGATTCCAAAAGCCAGGCGCGATTCGCGCGGCTGGCGTTATTATAATCAAAAACAATTTAATAAGATTATTAAATTGATTAATCAGACAAACTATTTTCAAGATCAAGCTAATCAATCAAGCAAATCATTTTTAAATAAATTTAATTTTTTAATTAAACCAATAACTCTTAAAGAACTGTTTTTAAGTTCAGTCATTTTATTTTTTAAATATTCTTTACGGACAATTTATGAATTAGAAATTTTTTGGATTGGCTTGGGAAATAAGTTAAGCAAAATAAAAAAAATAAAACCTGATTTTAATAAAGAATATCATTTTAATTATGCTTTAGCGCTTGATTTAATTTTATTGTTTCTGGTTATCTTTAGCTGGGGTATTTATTTTAACGTTGACTTGCGTTGTCAAACAGGAGAAAAAGCAATTGCTTCTATGGCTAATTTAGATCAAGCCAAAGATAATTTTTTAAATCAAGTTGATTCTGCTGGTTCAGAGTTAGCAGAGAGAGTATTAGATGATTCAAGATTAAGCTTTTTATTTAAAATAGATGATGGTTTTATTAAAGTTTCTAATTCTTTTGATTCTTTTTTGCAAGCTTCTGAGCAAAAAGCTGATATGTTAGCTTTGTCTTTGATCAATTTTTCAGACAGTTTTCAAAAATCAATCAGTTCAAGCTTAGTTTTGTTTCTTGATGGATATGAAAATGGTCTTTCTAATACCCAAACCAATCTAGCCAGCCTTTCTTCTCTTTTTTCTGAATCCATAGATTCAGTTAAAGAATTAATCCAAGACATCTGTACAGAGTATTGAATTTTTAAACTTAAAAATGTTTTATTTATTTTTTAATAATTAAAATTTTAGAATATTTATTTTATCCACAGGCAAGGGGTTGGATTTTTTGAAATTTTTGATATAATAGAATTGAAAGTTGAAATTTTAAAAATAATTAAACTGTCGGATTAAATCTTATTAGGAGGAAATATGGTTTAATCGGATTAATTAATATGGGTACCTGGATTTGGGTCATTATCGGTATCATTGTTATTGGAGGAATTTTCTTGTGGGTTCGTTCAGGCAAGAATAAAGGAGAACAATCTGAAACTCCTCAAGAGCCTCAAGAGCCGCAAGAGCCAATGGCAAGTTCTCCGGAAGAGCCGCAAGCTCCAGCCGAGTCTGCTGAATCTTCAGAAGAAGAAAACAAGCAGATGTAATTTTTCAAAATCTGTTTGCAAAGCCAGCGATTTTTAAGTCGCTGGTTTTTGTTTTTTAGCTTTAGGTATGGTAGGATAAAATTATGCAGGGAATTTTAAAACAGCCATTAATCATCTGTTTAATCGTCATTTTTATTTTGATGTTTTTTAATTATCAGGGTTGGCTAGGAATATTTAAAGAAGCAAGCCTGCAAGCGATTGGCTGGCTGCAGCAAATACTCTATAATTCTTTTATTGAATTAAATAATTTTATTTACGCTTTAATTAATTTGCCGGAATTAGTTCAAGAAAATCAACGATTAAAACAAAGCAATTTGGCTTTATTAAGCGAATTGGTATACTTAAGTCAAGTTGCTGAAGAAAATGTTTTTTTGCGCGATCAGAATAAAATTGAGCCTTTACTAGAACAAGAATATATTCTAGCTGAAGTAATTGGCCAAGGATTAAGAGGATTGGATCAAATCATCTTTATTAATAAAGGAGCTAAACACGGGGTAAGCAATGATATGATTCTAGTGGCAGCTAAAAATATTTTAATCGGGCAGATTGTAGAAGTTTATCATAGTTATGCTAAAATACGTTTGATTACTGATTCAAATAGTCAGGTTAATGCTTTAATTCAGGAAAACAAGGTTAGCGGATTAGTTTTAGGGCAGGGAAGCGATCTTTTGTTTGATCTTTTGCCTCAGGGAGAGAATATAGAGGAAGGGCAGACAGTCCTTACTTCAGGAGCAGCTAATCTTTTTCCAAAAGGATTGATTCTTGGCAAAATTAAAGAAGTCATTTCTTTAGACGCGCAGATTTCGCAAAAAGCGATTTTAGAGCCGGCTTTTAGGATTAATAAATTAGAAAGAGTCTTGGTTATAAAATAAATATGAGATTATTAATTATCCTAATTTTTGTTTTTTTTCTTTTGATTCAGCTGACCGGAGCCGGTTTTTTAAGCTTTTGGGGAATTGCTCCTAACTTAATTTTAAGTTTTTGCCTGGGTTTAACAATTTTAAAGGGGTTTGATGAATTTTATTGGCTTTTTTTAATTGCTGGAATTTTTATGGATCTTTATTCTGATCTTCCTTTTGGCTTGTTAAGTTTAAGCTTGATTCTTTCTCTTTATTTAACCAATTTGCTTTACCAAAAAGTTTTTTCATTGCAAAAAATTTGGACCAGATTAATTTTGCTGATCAGCGGAATTACAATTTATTATTCCTTTATTTTCCTCAGCAGTTTAATCTTTGAGATTAAATTAAATTTATTTTTTCAAGATTTTATCGGTATTCTTTTATACAATCTAATTTTATCAATCATTCTACTTTATGGGGCTGAAAAAATACTTTATCAAAAGAAAACAAAGAGAAACTATTGAAGCGGAAGAGATTTTTTTGGATGCTCAGGCAATTCGCTCAATTGAGAACCAGGGTAAACTGGAAAAGCCGATTAAAAAGCGCAATTTTTTGCTTTTTTACGGTTTAATCGTTTTAATTCTTGGCGCTTTTTTTCTGCGAGCCGGGTATTTGCAAATAGCTAAAGGGGGATATTATCGCGAATTAGCTGAGGGAAACTGTTTGCGAATTTATCAAACACCTGCTCCGCGCGGCCTTGTTTATGATCGCATGGGCGCTCCTTTGGTATATAATATTCCGCAGTTTAATTTAATTATCAATCCGATTGATTTTTACGAAAATAGTTTATTGGAACAAGAAAAAATTATTCTTCAATTAAGCCAAATTATTGGTTTTCAGCCAGATCAATTAAAAAATAAATTAGCTGAATTTAAAAGCGATTCTGCTCCAGGAATGTTATTAAAGGATATCCAAAGAGATGAAGCTTTGGTTTTAGAAACGCGCGCTAAAGATTGGCCGGGTTTGCGCTTAGAAAAAAATGCTCAGCGCCAATATTATTTAGGAACATATTTTGCTCATGTTTTAGGATATACCGGTCAAGTTAGCCAAGAAGATTTAGCAACTGATTCAAGCTATTTAATTACAGATCAGATTGGAAAAAGCGGTTTAGAAAAATTTTATGAGTCTGTTTTAAGGGGACAGACCGGACAAAAGCAATATCAAGTTGATTCTTTGGGCAGAATCCAGGGATTAGTGGCTAAAAAAGAGCCGGAACCAGGCCATGGCTTAATTTTACACTTAGATAAAAAACTACAGGAAAAGCTTTATCATTCTTTGAGTCAGCAATTAGATAAATTAGCTAATACCAAAGATCAAAGCCAGCGCGCGGCAGCTGTGGCAATTGATCCGAGAAACGGAGGAATCCGGGCTTTAGTCAGTTTGCCGAGTTATGATAATAATTTGTTTTCCCAGGGCATTTCTCAGGAAGATTTAAACAAGCTATATAACGATTCAAATAATCCTTTTTTAAACCGGGTTTTAGCCGGCCAGTATCCTTCTGGTTCGGTTGTCAAGCCATTAGTAGCAGCTGGAGCTTTGCAAGAAGAAATAGTTGATCTTAATGATCAAATCAATTGCCATGGTTCAATCAGTGTGGTAAATGAATATTTTCCGGATACGGTTTATCATTTTAAAGATTGGAAAGCGCACGGAATTACGAATATAGTTAAAGCGATTGCTGAATCTTGCAATGTGTTTTTCTACGCGCTTGGCGGAGGATTAGATGAGATTAAGGGGCTGGGCGTAGAAAAATTAGTTAAGTATTTAACTCAATTCGGACTCGGCCAGAAAACGAATATTGACTTATTCGGAGAAAAAAAAGGATTGGTTCCTGACAGAGAATGGAAAAAGCAGGCTAAACCGGATGAAGAATGGTATTTAGGCGATACCTATCATTTATCAATCGGCCAAGGGGATATTTTGGTGACTCCTTTACAAATGGCAGTTGCTATTAGCGCGATAGCTAATGGAGGATATTTATACCAGCCTCAGCTTGTGGATAAAATCGTTGACCTAAAAGGAGATTTATTGGATGATATACCCATATCTGAAAAACAAAGCAATTTTATTGACAAAAGCAAGCTAGCTATTGTACAAAAGGGTATGCGCCAGGCAGTGGTTAGCGGTTCAGCCATGCCTTTAAGGAATTTGCCGGTTCAAGCAGCAGCTAAAACCGGAACCGCGCAATATGGGAATCAAGATAAGACTCATGCTTGGTTTGTTGCTTACGCGCCTTATCAAGATCCAGAATTGGTCTTGATTGTTTTAATAGAAGGTGGAGGAGAGGGTAGCCAAACAGCTTTGCCAGTAGCTAATCAAGTTTTAGACTGGTATTTTAATTCCAAAAACTAAACTTTTTCTATTTGAGGATTGTCATTGCAGACTGCGATTCTTTGTACTCAAAGGACGCAGTCGAAAGGACGATTCTCAAATAGATAGAAGCTTTTCTCTCTTTCTATCGAGGACACTCTTTAAAAGATACGTCCTTTGGGCACAAAGAACATACCTTTTAAGGAGCGTCCTCTAAAGTGTTTAAAACTTAAAACTTAAAATTAAATCTATGTCATATATATCTTCAGCAGGATTAGAAAAATTAAAGGAGGAGCTTCAAGAAAGAAAAACTACTAAGCGTCAGAAAATCGCCAAGCGCTTAGAAGAAGCTAAGGCTTTAGGCGATTTGTCTGAGAATATGGAATATACTTCAGCTAAAGAAGAGCAGGCTTTTAATGAAGGTAGGATTTTAGAATTGGAAAAAATTATTAAAGAATCTTCAATTATTAAAACAGGCGCTAAAAATAAAAACGGCCAAGTTGAGCTGGGTTCAATTATTGAAGTTAAAATGTTAGATAAGGATAATAAGGTTAGCGGACAGAAACAGACTTTTACTTTAGCTGGTTCTCAAGAGGCAGATCCCTTAAATGGCAAAATTTCAAATGAATCTCCTTTAGGCAAGGCCTTTTTAGGAAAGCGGGTTAATGATATAATAGAGGTGGAGACTCCTAAAGGAAAAGTTAAATACAAAATTATTGGAATAAAATAAGGGAATGTGGATAAAATGACTTTACTAAAGTCAAAATATCGGATAAAACGCATTTAGCAAAAATATTTTAATAAAATTATCTAATTATGCCTTCTCAAGAAGAGATTAAGGAAAATAGAATTAAGAAATTAGAAAATATTCGCCAGGCAGGAATCAATCCTTATCCAGCTGAAACTGAGCGAGATTTTACTTGCGCCCAGGCTTTGGCTGGCTTTAATCAATTAAGCCAGCAAGAGCAGGAATTAAGTTTGCTTGGCCGAATTCGAGCGATTCGCGGTCATGGTGGATCTACTTTTGTTCAGATTGAAGACGGTAGCGGGCAAATTCAAGTCTATTTTAAAAAAGATCAAGTTGGCGAAAAAGATTACAAATTTTTTCAAGAAAATATTGACTTAGGCGATTTTATTGAAGTTAAAGGAAGTTTGTTTTTAACTAAAAAAGAAGAGAAAACTCTTTTAGTTAATTCTTTTAAAATTTTAACCAAAAGCTTGGCTCCTTTGCCTGAAAAATGGCATGGTTTGCGCGATGTTGAAGAAAGATTCAGGAAACGCTATTTGGATTTGCTGATGAATAAGGATGTTCAAGATAAATTTATTAAACGCAGCCGGATGTATAAGCTGATTCGCGAATTTTTGGAAAGCAATGGATTTATGGAAGTAGAAACTCCGATTTTGCAGGATATTCCGGGCGGAGCTTTGGCGCGTCCGTTTAAGACTCATCATAACGCTTTAGATTTAGATTTGTATCTGCGAATAGCTCCGGAATTGTATTTAAAGCGCCTATTAGTCGGTGGATTTGAAAAAGTTTATGAAATTGGACGCTGTTTTAGAAATGAAGGATTGGATGCTTCGCATAATCCTGATTTTACTATGCTAGAATTTTATTGGGCTTATGCTGATTACAAAGATATGATGAATTTAGTTGAAGAAATGTTTGTTTTTTTAATTAAAGAAATAAATGGTTCTCAGGAATTGGAATATCAAGGAGAAAAAATTAAATTTAAGCGGCCGTTTAATAAGGTTGAATTTAGCGAATTAGGCAAAACTGACGCAGAAATGAAAGAAAAAGTTAAACAGATTCAGGAGCCTACTTTTGTGATTCATCATCCAGTTGAGATTTCTCCTCTGGCTAAGCCAAAGCCGGATGATCCAAAGAAAGCCGAGCGTTTTCAATTAGTGGTCGGCGGTTTAGAAATAGTGAATGCTTTTTCTGAATTAAATGATCCGATTAAGCAAAAACAGATTTTTAAAGAACAGGAAAAAATGAGAGAAAAGGGGGATAAAGAAGCTCAGCGCTATGATAAAGATTTTATTGAAGCTTTAGAGCATGGCATGCCTCCAGCAGCTGGATTTGGCATGGGCTTAGATCGTTTAGCTGCTTTATTGACTGATTCTAAGACTCTTCGAGAGATTATTCTTTTCCCTTTAATGAAACCTAAACAATAACCTATGTTGGATATTAAATATATCCGGGAGAATCCGGATAAAGTAAAACAAGGAGCAGAAGCTAAACAAGTCAAGGTAGATATTGACCGGCTTTTAGAAGTTGATCAGCAAAGGCGCGAGCTTTTGCAGCAAATAGAAAAATTAAAAGCTGAGCAAAATCAAATTAGCGGGCAAGGCGGCAAATTAAGCGATGATGATCAGAAAAAAGCCAAGGATTTAAAAAAACAAATTAAAGAAATTGAACCAGGGCTAGAAGAAATTGAAAAAGAATTTAACCAATTAATGCGCCAAGTTCCGAATTTGCCTTTAGCTGATGTTTGTCTTGGAAAGAGTGAGGAAGATAATCAAATAGCTCGGACTGAAGGCAAAAAAACTGAATTTGATTTTCAGCCAAAAGATTATTTATCTCTGGCTGAGAATTTAGATATGATTGATATTCAGCGAGCAGCTAAAGTGGCTGGAACTCGCTTTGGGTATTTAAAAGGAGGAGCTGCTTTAATGGAAATGGCTTTAGTTCAGTTAGCTTTTAATAAATTGATTCAAAAAGGATTTATTCCAGTGATTCCTCCGGTCATGCTAAATCAGCAAGCTATGTCTGGAATGGGATATTTGGATCGCGGAGCAGATGAAGTTTATCATTTAGAAAAAGATGATTTGTATCTAATCGGCACTTCAGAACAATCAATCGGAGCAATGCATATGAATGAAATTTTTAAAGAAAAAGATTTGCCGAAACGCTATCTTGGATTTTCAACTTGTTTTCGGCGCGAAGCCGGAGCTTATGGCAAGGACACTAAAGGTATTTTAAGAGTCCATCAATTTGATAAGGTGGAAATGTTTAGTTTTTGCCATCCAGACAAAGCTGAACAAGAACATGATTTATTGCTTTCTTTAGAAGAAAAATTAATGCAGGCTTTAAAAATTCCTTATCAAGTTATTGATATTTGCAGCGCTGATTTAGGTGATCCAGCTGCTAAAAAATGGGATATTGAAGCTTGGATGCCGGGCCAGAATGAATATCGGGAAACTCATTCTACCAGTAATTGCACTGATTATCAGGCGCGGCGCCTGAATACGCGGTATAAGGCAAAAGACGGCAAATTAAATTATGTTTACACTTTAAATGGAACTGCTTTGGCAATTGGCCGGATGTTGATTGCGATTATTGAAAATTATCAGCAAGCAGATGGGAGCGTTAAAGTGCCTCAAGCTTTACAGCCATATATGAATAATTTAAAAGAGATTAAAAAAGATTAATCTAATGGTTAGGAAAAGAAAAAGTAAAGAAAGAAAATCAACCCTTAAAAAAATTCTTTTTGCAGGGTTGTTTTTTTGTTTTTTGGCTGCTGCCTTATATCTCATCATCTGGTCTCCATATTTTTGGATAAAGCAAATTCAAGTTGAGTCTGAAGAAGAAGCGAAATATTTTCAGCCAAAAGAAATACAAGCATTAACCAAACAGATTTTAGAAGAAAAATTCTGGCAGTTTTTTCCGCTTAAAAGCGTTTTTTTAGTTTCAGAAGATAGAATTAAAAAGCAAATTTTTGAAAGATTTCCAGGCATAGATTCAATAGAAGTTCAAATTGAATTGCCGGATAAAATAGGAATTAAGATTCAGCAAAGAGAAAAAATAGGGATTTGGTGCCAGGCAGAATATCAAAAAATTCCAATTCAAAATAATCAGGCGACTACTACTCAAGAATTAGACGAGCGAGAGATAGAACGGATTCAAGAAAGAAGATTAGGCGATTGTTTTGAAATTGATTCAAACGGAATAATTTTTAAGAAAAGCGCTTTAGTTAAAGGAGAGATGATTCTAAATATTTTTAGCCAAGTAAAAAAACCTATTTTAGGAGAACAAGTTTTATCAGCTGAATCAATTAATTTTATTAGATTGTCTTATCAAGAATTAAAGCAGATTAGAGCTAAGGATAATAAAAAATTGGCTGTTAGCCAGTTTGAGGTTTTTTCCAAAGAAGATATTAGGGCGGAAACGCGCTATGGATGGAAAATATATTTTAATCCTAAAAATGATTTAGTTTCTCAAATTAACGCTTTAGAAAGAGTTTTAATTGAAGAAGTAGAAAATGATTATTTAGATTTAGAATATATGGATTTGCGGATACAAGGCAGAGTTTATTATAAATAATTAAAAGAAAAGGACCGTTCTCAAATAAAGAAAAGCTTTTCTCTCTATCGAGGACACTCTTTAAAAGATACGTCCTTTGAGTACAAAGAACATACCTTTTAAGGAGCGTCCTCTCTTTCCCTTAGCCAGTAAAGGACACGCCTTCTAAGGAACGTCTTCTAGTTAGTAAAATTTAAAATTAAATCTGGCGCTAGGGTATTTGATAGATAAAGATAGAATGTCCGATAATTTTTTTAGGCTGGTACTGGTTTAACCATGAATAAAATTGTCCGTTATAGTCAAATCCAGGAACCGGATCGCTGCGTCCGCCTTGCAAAAAAGTGGCTGAAACAGCTAGCCAGGCGTTTTTAGGAAGTTCGTTTGGGCTGCGATTGCCCCACCATGGCTTAACTTTATCGTTTAAGCGGTATTCAGGCGAATCTCCGCCAAAATAGTCAAGATAAATTGTTTGGATTTTGTTTTTTTCAACATACTCAGCTAATCTTTTTAAATCTTGGCCCCAATCCAGATTAGAATCAGTTACATATAAGTATCCTTTTTCCGGTCCGCCGGCCAGTTCATTAAAGTAAGCTAAGAAGTGAGGATAGACTTTGAATGTTCCCCAGGCATACCAAAATAAAAAGAATATAATCAGCGCGTATTTGCCGATAGTTTTAAAATAGTCAAATGTCAGCAAGCGGATACTTTTTATGCATCCTTTAGATATTTTTATTTTTTCCAATTTAGGATTGGAATTTGAGTTTAGCCATTGGCTAATTTTTCCTCCTACTAGGATATAGATTATTGGGAAAACAGGCAGAACATGCCTAACGCCAATATTTAAATTACTGGTAATGCTAACATACCAATAAATCCCAAAGAGGAGCAATAAAGCGAATTCAGTAAAATGTTTTCTGATCCAGCGGTTAATTCTAAGAAACGGCTTTTGATAAAGCGGTTTTTTAATTCGCGCGGCTGCGTAAATCAAAGCTAAACAACTAAGAATCAGCAGAGCTAAAGGAACTTTAAGCGAAAAAAC
>CAZJBH010000020.1:0-11231 GCA_964544485.1 uncultured Candidatus Saccharibacteria bacterium | reverse complement strand
TCTCCATTATCGCCTGATGCGTGAAAATCCCCTACCACTTGAAGAGTAGACGTAGGATTGGTTGTGCCGATGCCGACGTTGCCGTTTTCCTGCACCACGCCTGACGGGAAGTAGAAAGAACCAGTGGTAGTAGCAGAACCATTAACTTGAAGATTGCCAGCTAAGGTTAATCCTCCGCTATCATTAAAATCTGTTCCTGAATCTCCAATATTAACAATCTTGTAACTATTCATATCCAAATCTCCGCTAAATGAACTTCCTCCGGAAATAGTAGCATTACCGTCTACGGTTAGATTGCCCCCTGCGTGGATGTTTGATTGTGTATAGAGTCCTCCTGTAGTTGTAGCGTATCCAGTGGTAGTCAGATTGCCGGAAGAATCAATAGATAAAGCAGTATTAGCAAACAAAGCAGTTCCATCTACAGTTAAATCTTGATCTATGTTTAAAGATCCAGTAGTCGTAGCATTGCCTTGAAGCTTGGTATCGCCAAGAACTTTGAAATTATCATTGATAGTAGTCGTGGCATTGGCTGTAGCTAGATCTATGGTTAAGTCTCCGTTTGAATCAACGGTGAAGGAAGCATACTTGCTGTTAACTTGATCGTGGATTAATCTTAATTGTTCATTAGTAGAAGAAGATGTTAAACGGGCATCTGGAGAAAGATCATTAATACCAACATTACCACCATCGCCTATTTTAAACTTGATTGAGTCGCCTACATAAAATAGATGATATGATGCAGCTGGAACTTGATATTCCATTGCACCTGAGCTAACTCCAAAACCATAATAATCTCTAGCGGTATTTGAAAGAGAAAATAAAGAAAGTTTTTCGCCTAAAATATCATTAAAAGACAATGGCCTTAAAGGATTATCAATTCCAATCCCCACATTCCCATCTACAGTTAGATTGCCTCCTGCGTGAATATCTGCTTTTGTATAGAATCCTCCGGTTGAGGTGGCGTATCCTCCAATAGCTAAAGTATCTGTAGTAGTAACGTTGTTAAATTGGCCGTAACCGGAAACATCCAATTCGCCGGTCTGATTAATATCTCCATTTATGGTAATAGCGCCTCCATCAGCAATAGTCAAAACAGAGGAAACTCCGTCTTTGAAATCAACAATATTGCCTGAAGAATCCTGCTGAACAGTTAAAGCGGCGGAAGTTGAATCTTGAACAGTGATTACTGTGGTAGTGGCGGTTAGATTCCCGCCTGAAACATCCAATCCAGAATCAGCGTCAAGATTGCCCGAGAAAGTAACCTGGCCAGAACCTGACTGATTAATTATTCCGGAAGTAGAAAACAAAATATCGCCTGAATCAATGGTCAAGCCGCCTGAGCCGGTAATTAGGCCAAGGTTATTCAAAGTCCCGTCAATGTTGGCATTCCCTCCGGAGTGGAAATCTCCTTGAGTGAATAGTCCTGTAGTTGTAGAAGCATAGCCAGTGGTGGTGAGATTGCCAGATGAGTCAATGGTTAAGCTTGCTGAAGCAAAGCTTCCTGTTCCATCTGTGATTAAGTCTCCCCCAATATATGATGAACCGGTGGTAGTAGCGTTTCCGGTTACCTTGAAATTATCATTGATAGTAGTCGTGGCATTGGCTGTAGCTAAATCTATAGTTAAGTCTCCGTTTGAATCAATCGTAAAGGAAGCGTATTTGTTGTTTGTTTGATCATAAATAAGACGGAGTTGTTCTAAGGTGGAAGATGAGGTTAATCTGGCTGAAGGAGAAAGATCTCCAATGCCGAGATTACCAGAATTATTCTGAAGATAGAGATGCTTGTTTCCATCGCTATCTTGGACAGTTAAATCTCCGGTGATAGTAGTCGTGGCAAAGCTGGCTGTTGCTCCGGAATGGCTGAATGCTCCGATTACGCTTAAATCTCCATCTATGTGGCGAGAACCGGTAGTCGTGGCGTTGCCTTTAAAATATGAATCTCCGTTAACTGTGAATAATTCATTGTAGTATCCTCCGGGAGTGGAAGTATTAATCCCGAAATTACCTTGGTTGGTTAAATAAAGCTTGGAAGAATCTGTTTTGTCTTTGATGTTTAATAGATCGCCTGCTCCGGATAGTTTGAGGTCTAAGTGAGTATTAGTTGAAGAAGCGGTTAAATTAATAATCGGAAGAGTGGAAGAAGCATTCATAATTAAATTGCCATTCTCTGTGATGGTAAAGACATCAGTTTGATTATCCTGAAGCTTAAGAATGTCTCCGGTTGAATTTTGTTGCAGAGTTAAAAGAGTATCAGTAGTTGTGGCAATGATTTGAGTTGAAGTAGCAGTTAATTTATCTGCAATGCTGACTGTGCTTGAGAAAGCTTGCGAGCCAGTGGTAGTAGCATTGCCAGAAACAAGCAAGTCATTATTAATCGTTAGATTATCTAAGGTAGTTGTAGCTGCAGATAGAGTTCCAGAAATAGAAGCATTCTTAGCTACGGTTAGATCTTTGCCATTAATTGTTAAACCCTGATTAGCAGTTAAAGAATCTTCAAAGGTAACTGCTTCATTAAAAGTGGCAATTGAATAAACATTAAAAGTAGTGTTGGCATCAGTTGAATCTCCAGCTGAAAAGTTCTTGCCTACTCCAAGAGATTCTTTAATTGTTCCAGAACCAGATACATTCAAAGTAGAAAGCATAGAATGTCCGGAAACTTCTATGCCTGAAGAAGGGATATAGACTGGTTTGTGCGCAGGAACAGTAAAATCCACTTTATTGTTAATCTGACTGCCTAAGTTAATAATCCTTTCAGAAAGAGAACCAAGCTCGCTCCTGATAGAAACGACTTGATTGGATTCTATTGTTTCTACTACTTTACTAACTTTAGTTTGTTGCTGAGTTTCTACTTGTTTTACTTTAACAACTTCTTTAGTAATAATTTTAGGAACAACTTCTTGAACTACTGATTCTTGGGTTTTGATTGTTTTTCTGCCAATTAAATAACTTTCTTCATCATTTAACCCAGGAATTAAATAATCAGCTAATTTAAGATATGCATCCCCAAGGGTAGATCTAAAAGAAGAAGCTTTTTCTTGAAAATATCCAAAAACAGAAGCTAAAGAATCATTCACCTGCGTATTAAAATCAGGTAATTCAGCTAAATTGTTAATAATTTGATAATTTAATTGGTTAAATTTATCATTAAGGATAAATACTAATTTTTCGGCTTTTTTAAGCGATTTTTGAACTATATCGGATAAATTATTAGGTATATCGGATAAGCTTGATGATATATCGGAAAGATAAATAACAAATTTGCTCCTTAATTCAGACAAGCTAATAAATTCATTATTTAGATTTTTAACTGTTTCTTGATAAGTAGAAAAAACTAAATCAGGCAAACTAACAAGTTTAGTTGATTTATCTTTTATAAAATCAGGCAATTCAGCGAGCTGAATAGCTGAATTAAATACCATTTGTTCTAATTTATTTAAATTCCTAGCTAATTTATGCTGAATAAGCCTAATTTGATTATGTGTATATTCATCAAAATCAGGCAAATGGATAAAATAATCAATTGAATTATCAGCCAGCTTATTAATTCCTAGAGGAATAAAAGCAATCTTTTGCCTAAAATCTGATTTTAACTCTTCATTTTTTTGACTTAATTGATTAAATTTATTTAAAAATCCTTGAATTGAATAATCAGGCAAATCAAAATTAGGCATTTCAGGCATTATGGCTAAATTAGAAATTGTTTTTATTTCCTGCTTTAATTTAATAATACTATTTTCAGTTACAAAAACTGCATCTAAAACTAAATTCTTTAAAGAAAAATCAATTAAATCGCTAATCTGCTGAATATGCTCAGGAGTTTCAGCAATAAATTCATTAGCTTGATTAAAAGCCCAGCCGCTAGATTCTTTTACTTTAACTGATTGCTGATAAACAAATTCAGCTGAACCATTTAACGCAGCTGTAGCCAAAGAACGCGCTTGAGGAATTGCGGCAAACGCAGAAGCGCCTAAAAGACAAAAAACCAAAATCAAAACTCCGATAAAACGCGATTTTTTAATTGTTTGAAAAAAAGTATTGTAAAATTGATCTATTTTAACTGATAAATTTTCTCTATTATTCTCTATTTTTTTATTAATAGCTAAAAATCTTTGTTTTAATCCAAATAAAACGCTCCCAATCAAACTTAACCCTTTGCTTAAATCAATTGTTGGCTTTGTTTTAAATGAATTTTGAAGATAACTATTCAACCACTCTTCTTTAACCATCCATTTTCCCTTAATTTTTACTGCTCTAAGCTTTTTCTGTCTTATTCTTAAGGCTAAATAATCAGCTGAATAAGGAATTTTTTGAGCTGCCTTGCTTAATGATAAATATTGATTTGCTTCTTTGTATTTATTCAACCACTCTTGAGTAGTAACCCAATTACGGCCTAATTTAATTGCTTTTAATTTCCCCTGCCGAGCGCGCAAACTTAAATAATCCTGTGAATAATTACACAGTTTAGCTGCTTGCTTTAAGGAAATATATTTTTCTTGTGATTTATGGCTTTTCATTATATGGAAATAAAAAAAGAAAACCTTAATGTAACCTTGCTTAATAAAACAAGGCAAAAAGGTTTTCTGCAGAAAACTCTATCTATTAAATTATAAGCGCTTATAGAACTTTCTGTATATATTTTAAATTTATCTGATATAGGCGTCAATAGGCCTATCGGATATCGGAATTAAAAATAAATTGATAAAAAAATAAGCCTATTTTTGGCTTAAAAAGGGCATAAAATCATATCGGATATCCAAAGACATATTTTAAATAATTTAGTTATCCACAGATGAATATCTAATTATCTTTTAAAAATATTTATCCACAATTAAAAAAAGATAGAGGACGCTCCTTAAAAGATATGTTCTTTGTTAAAAGGACGTATCTTTTAAAGAGTGTCCTCGAATAGATGGGAAAAGTTTTTCTATCTCTATCAAGGACATTCCTTATAAAGTGCCGTCCTTCTTTTAGAAGAACACACCTTCTAAGGAACGTCCTTTGGTTTGTCTGCGATGACGATCCTTTTCATAGTCAGCCTGCAATGACAATCCTCAAATAGAGATATAAAAACAAAAACCCTGAGTAATTTCAGAGTTCTTGTTTAGAAAGTTATTGCTATAAGCGCTTGATTCTTTTTTATTAAAACAAATCTATTTTCCTTTTAGCTTGCTGAGATCTGCTAGCTTCCATTTTTCTTAAAAATCCTTCAATTTGATCTATCCGATAAACCCGGTAATTATTAGCTGGATTGCGATAAGGTTTTAAAATACCTTTTTTATCCCAATTTCTAAGAGTAAGCGGAGTAACATGAAGTAATTTTGAAGCTTGTTTGATAGTAAGGTATTTCATAGTTTTTAATTTATTTTATTAAGGTTTATATATGATTATATACTTATCTATATTTTATTACATCTAAAATCTATGTCAACCCATTAACTGTGGATAAATTAATTTATCTTATTTTAATGCTTTGAACTAAACCAAAACCAATTAAAATACTGATCAAACTGCTACCCCCATAACTTAACAAAGGCAAAGTTAATCCGGTAATCGGCAATACTCCCATATTCATTCCTAAATTAACTACTAACTGAGTAAAAAGCATGATTGAAAAACCAATGATATAAAGACGGCAAAAATTATTAACTGAAAGCATGGCAATTTTAATCATTCGCCAGAACATTAAAGCATAAAGAAAAAACAAAACCAAGACCCCGCTAATTCCCCATTGTTCAGCCAAACTGGCAAAAATAAAGTCAGTGTGCTTTTCCGGAAGAAACTTTAATCCAGCTTGAGAACTGCTTTCTTCTTGTTGGCCCCAAAAACCGCCTGAACCAATCGCAATTAAGGATTGAGTAATATGATATCCGCTTCCATAAGGGTCTTTTTCCGGATCAATAAAACTAATTATCCTTTCTTTTTGATAATCCTTAAGCAATCCTGCCCAGCCAATAACAAACAAAATTAACATAATTAAACTTAAAACTAGTAAATGCCTTAATTTGATCCCTGAAATCATAACTATGCCCAGCCAGATAAAAACAAAAACCAAAGCTGAACCTAAATCAGGCTGTAAAAAAACAGCTAAAAAGAAAAGGCCGAGATAAAAACCGGAAACCAATAAATGCCTAATCCGATACATTTCAATATGGCGCTGGGAAAAATACTTAGCTAAAAATAAGATAATGATGATTTTAGCAAACTCTACCGGGCCAAAACCAAAAGAACCAAAATGATACCAGCTAGCCGCTCCCCTAATCTCTTGGCTAAATAAAACAAAAAAAAGCAAAGCTAAACAAATCAGATAAAGAACGATTAAAATAAAAGAATTATTTCTCAAAATACGGTAATCAAAAAAAGTTAAAAAAAACATTAAGATTAAACCGATTCCTAAAAATAATAATTGGCGCTTAAAATAGAATAAAGATCCATCTTCGTCAATTCGATAAATAGTTAAAAGCCCCACTCCTGAAAGAAGTAGGACTGTTCCAAATAAAGTCCAATCAATTTTTTTTAAAGAGAAAAACATAATTTAATTTTCCCCTCCAATCTATTTTTTAATACTCCTGAAATTTTTCCGGTTCTGGCTGAAAATCAATAAAATTTTCTTGATTAAATAGATTAGTTTCCACTTGCATTTCAACCCGGCTAATTTTATCCCTAATCGGATAAAACCAATTTGTAATAAAATCTCTTTTTTGTCCGCTAAAGAAACTCTCTACTTGATAATTATTAACTGCCGCTAAATCGCCAATACTATTAAATAAAAACACATCGATTGAGACTTTATCAAATCCATAGTCAGTATCATTCACTAAAATCGCGCTTGCCCGGCTATAGCCTGTTTCTTCTTCAGATAGGACCCGATATTCTTTTTCTTTAACATATAAACCAGTAGTTTTTTCTTTAAGCGGCTTTTTCCAAGTAATCTCTCCAAATTTAATTTTTATTTCAGAAACTTTAATCGGGCTTAAAACTTTTAATTTAGTTAAATATTTTTCTTGATGCGGCAAAAGATATGTTTCTCCGGGATAAGAATCTATCAACTGGCCAATATTATCATAAAGTTTAAAAGAATAAGGTATATTGCCGCTGCCATAATTAGGATTTGGATTTTTAATTAAAGCGACTAAATCATAATGATTATCCTGAGTTGGAATCGCTTTTGTCCAAAGCGTTTCAATATCCTGGGCATAAACCAATTCACAAGGCTCGCAAACTCCGCCGCAATCAATTTCTGTTTCATCCTGATTTTTAATTCCGTCAAAACAAGTTGGATCAGGACGCAGAGATAAAAAAAGCCAAAAAGACAAACCTCCAACTAAGCTAAAAAAAATAAAAGCAATAATTATTTGTTTTAATAATCTTTTTGGCATAATAAAAATCCTAATATTAGTATTATAGGATTTTTATTGATTCAAGTAAAGTCTTTTTATAATCGTATACTTATGCGGCGACTACCTACTTTTGCCCTGAAAGGACTATCATCGGCCTTGGACTATTTCACTGCTGTGTTCGGAATGGGAACAGGTGGGACAAGTCCAGTATAGTCGCCACAAAAGTATACGATTAAATTAAAAACTAATCACAATTTCAACAAGTAGTTAAATTCCAAAAAAAATCAAAAAAGTGTATCACAACACCAAAGGTGTGGTGAAAAATGATTTATTAGTACCTCTCGGCTAAATCCCTCACGGGACTTACACCTAAGGCCTATCAACCAGATAGTCTTTCTGGTATCTATGATGCCTCATCTTGGGATGGGCTTCGCGCTTATATGCTTTCAGCGCTTATCCCGGCCAAACTTAGCTACCCAGCTATGCTTCTGGCGAAACAACTGGTAGACCAGAGGTTTGTTCATTTTGATCCTCTCGTACAAAAAATGACTTCCCTCAAGCATCGACGCCTACGGCAGATAGGGACCAACCTGGCTCACGCCGGTCTGACATATAATTCTATTATTGCTAACAGTACAGACTATATCTTTCCCGATATTTATTTTCGGGACTGACGTATTGCGATAGTTTAAATCTTGAATATCAAGCGCCTATCGCCTCTTCCATGATTACATGGAATCAGTCGTTACGGGGTCACGAAGACTTCCCACGATATTGTCCATTATTTCTATTATATCACAAATAATGGATTCCATCGTTATTAGTCAGTTTATCCTGGGCTCATTTTCACTAACCCAGCTCGCGTGCCCTTTTAATTGGCGAACAGCCAAACCCTTGGGACCTTCTTCAGCCCCAGGATAGGATGAGCCGACATCGAGGTGTCAAACAGGTCCGTCGATATGGACTCTTGGGACCTATTAACCTGTTCATACTTTTTAAGTATAGACTATATCTTCATCCCGATTTTACATCGGGAGACGGCGTATGATAATGGTTTAAATCTAAATTATTTAGCACCCACTATCTCATCTTACGTTCTCGCAAGAATCAGTCGTTACGGGGTCACGAAGACTTCCCACGGTATTACTTTAATATTGTTACTCGATATTAATAATATCAAAGCTCCACCGTTATAAGCCGTACATTTCCACCCTTACGGAATGGATTGGACAACACTCTTTTTTCCTGAAAAATCAGGATCAGAGTTCATCCCCGGGGTAGCTTTTATCCGTTGGTCTCCCGCGATTCTACAATCAAATCTGATTTTAACGAATTAAAATCAGCTCGCGGTCAGTTCACTAAGTTCTGCTTTCGCAACTGCGCGACATGCCCGTCTTGCAGTAAAGCCGGCTTGTGCCTTTACACGACCAGTCCGATTTCCATCCGGACCTAGCCGACCTTATAAACGCCTCCGTTACCTTTTAGGAGGCGAGCGCCCCACTCAAACTACCCAGCACTCACTGTTCCCCTCACCTAATTTAGGTATAATTTTCGCTAAGCGAAAATTACAAAATTAAACAATAATGAATTATTGTAAAAATTTAATTTCTAATAATAATTAATTTGTAAAATTGTTTAATAACCCAAATTAGGTGAGGGGTTAGATTCATCATTTTAAAAGACGGGTATTTCACTGGCGGCTCCACCACACCCGAAAGCATGGTTTCAAAGCCTCCCCGCTATGCTACGCATTTAAAGCAATAAATCAATGGGAACTTATAGTAAAGCTCCCGGGGTCTTTCCGTCTAGCCGCAGGTAGAGGGCATCTTTACCCTCACTGCATTTTCACCGGGCTCCTCGTGGAGACAGTTTCCCAGTCGTGACGCCATTCGTGCGGGACTGTAATTAGCAGTCAAGGAATTTCGCTACCTTAGGCTTAAGGTATTATATACTTAACCTTTTGGACTATATCTTCTCATTATTAAATCATGAGTTTGGCGTATAGTCTCTGAGGATTCTTCAAAGATTTTTGAATTGTTTTGGCAAAGTTTCAAAGATATATTTTTTAGAATATTTTCTTTGTTTGCCCTGAGCATTCATAGTAAATGCAATATTGATAATTTGCTTAAACCCATTAAGGGAAAAATGTTTTTTATTAATGATTCTATCTATAATTTCAGCAAATTTCTCAAAATTTTCATCTTTGGTAACTAAACGATACTTTCTAAAAAAGGGAATTATTTTTTCATGCAAAGTCCTGTGATTTTCAATAGAATAAGTAAACACACAATAAGGAGAACTTTTTCTATGAATCCTACCGGTTTTAAAAACATGATCTCTTAATAATTCAAGTAATTCTAAATTATCTTCGTGCTGGTACACCTGAAATACCGGATTTATAATCCACCTCCATCCTAAAGGACTATATTGATATTTCTGTTTTGTCATGGAGACACTAAAACTTCCTTCTCCATCAACAAATCCAGCTATAAAATAATTTAAATCTCTACCTTTCATTTTAAGTAATCGATGAGAATAAGCTTTTTTATATTTTTGTTTTTTTCTCATATTTAAGTTAGTTATCTTTGAAGTCTTTCCTGCTGATTGTTCGCTTCAACTTCCAAATTGTCACCATCAAGGTATTGAAAGCTCATTGCGAAGTTTCCAGCATATAGCCAAATTTTACAACGGCCCGATTCTTTTCGTTAAACAAATAAAACGTTTAACGCGTAGCGAATTAACCGTTATAGTTCATATTATCCCCATGTTGCCATGAAGTATGGACCATCTCTTCATCTATTAAATAAAAATAGAGCTTGGCGTATGGCCTCTGAGGATTCTAAAACCTTAATAAAGTTTTAGTCTTTCCTGCTGATTGACCGATTTGATTTTTTTTAAAATCCATAATTTTATTGTAACAAATTACGGATGTCATTCCAATCATACCGGCTTTCCAGCATATAGCCAAGTTTATTCCTAGAAATCACTTTCTAAGAGCCGCAATAAATTTTACGGCCGACATTCACCAGGGCTTCGGGCCTCAGCATTCTGCCGAAACAGAACACCTCAACCGTTAACCTTCTGGCATTGGTCAGGCGTCACCCCCTATACATCCTCTTGCGAGTTAGCAGGGAGCTGTGTTTTTGATAAACAGTCGCCAGGAATCTTTCGCTGCGACCTACCGATGAAAAAACATCGGCAGGCAGGGCTTATTCCGAAGTTACGCCCGCTATTTTGCCGAGTTCCTTCACGAGGACTTACCCGTTCGCCTTGGTCTACTCGACCTGCCCACCTGTGTTGGTTTAAGGTACGGATTCAATGTTTTTAACCTTAGAGATTTTTCTTGGAAGCCTGCTCATCTGAATTAATCATCCCGAAAGAAGATCTTTTCTCAACTCTTGGGCTAATGATTGCCGGATTTGCCAGACAATCACCCTTAAGCAAAGAACGTCAATCCAATAAGACGCTCAAACTACTAGGCTCCGTCCTCCCATCGAAAAACATTGAAGAGACGGAATATTAACCGTCTGTCCATCCCCAGCGCCTACCTTTTCTGACAATCTTTTAAAAAGATTAGCAAAAAAAGTAGGACTGGGTTAGGCCCGCCTAACCCTTGGCTGATATCCATTGCCAAGGAAACCTTAGGCTTTCGGCGTTCCGATATCTCATCGGAATTGCGGTTACTCATGCCAACATTCTCACTTCCTAAAACTCCACTGAACCTCGCGGTTCAACTTCAATGCTTTAGGAACGCTTCCCTACCGCTCCACAAATAAATGTGAAGCCTGTGTCTTCGGTATTAAGCTTTAGCCCCGTTAAATTTTCGGCGCAAAATCTCTGAACTAGTGAGCTGTTACGCAGTCTTTAAAGGATGGCTGCTTCTAAGCCAACCTC
>CAZJBH010000019.1:0-11232 GCA_964544485.1 uncultured Candidatus Saccharibacteria bacterium | reverse complement strand
AAGATCCAATTAACGCTAAAATGATGAAAATTAATGGTCATGATTTAATTAAAGAATTAAATCTAGAACCAGGACCGCGTCTAGGATTATTGATTAACGCGCTTTTAGCCACGGTTTTAGAAAACCCCAAACTAAATACCAAGAAACAATTAATTGAAAAAGCGAAAAAATTAAATCAGCTGAATGACAAAGAATTAAAACAAAAAGGGGAGATAGTTAAAGAAAAAAAACAAGAAGTAGATTTAGAGATTAAAAATAAATACTGGGTAAAATAAAAGGACTGTCCTTTAAAGGACTGTCCTTTAAAGGACAGTCCTTATTTTTTAGACAACGGAGCGTGGCCTAGTGGCTTAAGGCGCCTCGTTCGGGACGAGGAGATCGCTGGTTCAAATCCAGTCGCTCCGAAATAAAAATAATTAATAAAAATATGACAAAAACTTTAGAAAATTTAACTAAAGCGTTTATTGGCGAATCACAAGCCAGAAACCGCTATACCTATTACGCTAAAATAGCTAAAAAGCAAGGTTATGAACAAATCGCTGCAATCTTTCTTGAGACCGCTGAACAAGAAAAAACTCATGCTAAAAGGATTTTTGAACACATCCAAGAAATAAAAAACAAAGCTGAATCAGTTATGCTTGAAACCCAAGCTCCCTTGATTTATGACAATACAATCACTAATCTGAAGGCAGCAATTGATGGAGAGAATTATGAACATAAAAAAATGTATCCTGAATTTGCCAAAGTTGCCCAAGAAGAAGGGTTTGACAAAATCGCTGATAGATTGAATGCTATTGCTCAAGCAGAAAAGCATCACAAAGAAAGATATCAAAAACTGCTCAAACAAATTGAGAATAAATCAGTCTTTAAAAAAACAAAATCAATTGAATGGGTTTGTCGAGAATGTGGCTATGTTCACAAAGGAAAACAAGCTCCTCAAAAATGCCCTTCCTGTGATCATCCACAAGCATTTTATCAAATTAAATCTGAAAATTATTAATCATTAATTAAAAATATGTTATCAAAAATTCCTATTGAGCTAAATAAAATCAAAAAACAAGATATTGATAAAGAAATTCTAAGAGCAGCAATTATTGCTGAATTAGATGCAATCAATCTTTATGAACAAATGGCTAATCTAACCACTAGTTCGAACCTTAAAAAAATTCTTTTAGATGTAGCCAAAGAGGAAAAAACTCATGTTGGAGAATTTCAATATCTTTTGCTTAATCAAGACAAAGAACAAGTTAAAGAATTAGAATTAGGCAAACAAGAGGTTGAAGAAGAACTGAAATAAAAGGGGCCTGTAGCTCAGTTGGTAGAGCGCTGCATTCGCATTGCAGGGGCCGCCGGTTCAAATCCGGCCAGGTCCACTTTCCAAAGGACAGTCCTTTAAAGGACAGTCCTTTAAAGGACTGTCCTTTTTTAACACATCCTTTTAATTTATTAAAACTATGAATTATTACAAAAAATCTTTAGAATTACATAAAAAAAACAAAGGCAAACTAGAAATTAAGTCTAAAGCGCCTTTAAAAACAAAAAATGATCTTTCTACTGCCTATACTCCAGGTGTAGCTGAACCTTGTAAAAAAATATCTCAAAATCCAAAACTCGCCTATGAATATACGATTAAAGCAAATAGCGTAGCTGTAATTACCAATGGAACTGCAGTCTTGGGATTAGGAAATATAGGAGCCTTAGCTGGTTTACCGGTTATGGAAGGCAAGTCAATACTTTTTAAAAAATTTGCTAATATTGACGCTTACCCAATTTGCTTAGCAACCCAAGATACAGAAGAATTTATTCAAGCAGCTAAACTTTGCGCAACCGGATTTGGCGGAATAAATTTAGAAGACATTAAAGCTCCGGAATGTTTTGAAATTGAAGAAAGATTAAAAAAAGAACTTGATATCCCAGTCTTTCATGATGACCAACATGGCACTGCGATTGTTACTTTAGCCGCTTTAATTAATGCTTTAAAAATAACTAACAGACAAATAGATAAAATTAAAATAGTAGTTAATGGAGCAGGCGCAGCTGGAATTGCAACTGCTAAGCTAATCTTAAAATACGGAGCAAAAAATATTACTCTTTTAGACAGCCAAGGCGCGATTTACCAAGGAAGAGAAAATCTAAATCCAGCTAAACAAAAAATAAGTAAATTAACAAATTTGAAAAAAGAAAAAGGAGATTTAAGCAAAATCATCAAACATGCGGATGTTTTTATTGGCAATTCTGTAGGCAAAGTTTTAAAAAGCAAGCAGATTAAAGGCATGGCTCCAAAACCAATTATTTTTGCCTTAGCTAATCCAACTCCGGAAATAGATCCTGATCAAGCTAAACAAGCTGGAGCTAAAATCATTGCTACCGGACGAAGCGATTATGCTAATCAAATTAATAATGTTTTAGCTTTTCCTGGTATTTTTAGAGGATTGCTTGACGCGCGCGCAAAACAAATCAATGATCAAATGAAACTAGCAGCAGCAAAAACTTTGGCAAATTTAGTTAAAAAACCGAATCCAAATAAAATTATCCCAAATTTATCAGATAAAAATATTGTTAAAAACATTGCTCAAACAATTAAAAAATCATTAAAAAGGACCTAATCTTTTTATAGTCAAATCTTTAATTTTATGAATCAAGCATTTCAATTAGCTATTATTGGAGCCGGGCCAGCCGGAATCAGCGCTGGAATCTATGCTCAAAGATATGGAATTGATTTTACTATCCTTGGATCTTTAGCAGGCGGCGCAATTAATGAAGCGCGCAAAGTAGATAATTATCCAGGAATTAAATCAATCAATGGAGCTAAATTAACTCAAAAATTTGTTCAACATTTAAATCAAGAAATTGAACAAAAACAAATAAAAAATATTTGCCAAGACAAAGAAAAATTTAAAATTTCAACTAATCAAGAAACATATTTTAGCCAAGCTATAATCTTAGCGCTAGGCATGAAAATCAGAAAGCTTAATTTTGAAAATTCAGATAAATTTTTGAATCGCGGCATTTCCTATTATGTCCCAAACAATTTAAAGAAGCTTCAAAACAAAACTGTAGCTGTTATTGGAGGCGGAGACAGCGCCCTGGATACAGCCATTAAATTGTCTAATCAAGCAAAAAAAGTCTATTTAATCCATCGGCGCGAAGAATTTAGAGGAGCAGACAGCTTAGTTAAACAAGTCCAAGCGCAAAAAAATATTGAGCTTGTCTTAAGCGCCCAAATTGAAAAAGCGCTTGGCGATAAAGAAATAAAAAGTTTGGTTTTAAACAATCAAACAGAATTAAAAATTAACCAAGTTTTTATTGAAATTGGAGGAATGCCTAATTCAGAACTTTGCAGCCAACTAGGAATTAAAATGCAAGGAAACTTTATTGAAACAGATAAAAATCAAGCAACTAATATTTCAGGAGTTTTTGCAGCTGGAGATATAACTAATAATCCGCTCAAGCAAATCATTACCGCAGCAGCTGAAGGAGCAATTGCTTCTTTTAGCGCTTTTAAATATTTAAAACAAATTTCCCATTGACAAAGAAATTAAGCTTATGCTAAAATTATTTAATTAATCAGTAATGAAAGAAATCCGTCGCGCAATTGCGTAACGGATTTTTTAAAAAAATATGGACACTAAAACCCTTATCTCAGCAATTGAACAAATTTGCGAAGAAAAAGCAATTACCAAGTCAAAAGTTTTGGAAACTATTGAAATGGCTCTGGCAGCTGCTTATAAAAAAGAATATGATCGCAAAGGACAAAATATTGAAGTCAAGCTAGACCCAAAAACAGGGGAATTAAAAGCTTGGCAAATCAAAACTGTTTTAGACGAATCAATGGTTAAAACAGAAGAAGAAATTGAACAAGAAAAAAAAGAAAAAACCGACCAAACTGAAGAAAAACAAGACGAATCAGAAACAGAAAAAAAGGTTAGATTTAATCCAGAAAGACATATTATGCTTGAAGAAGCAAACCAAAAAAAGAAAAAAAAGAAATATCAGCCCGGAGATGAAATGAAAACTTCTTTAAAAATTAATGATGAATTCGGCAGAATTGCAGCTCAAACAGCTAAACAAGTAATTATTCAACGCATTCGAGAAGCAGAAAGAGATTCTATTTTTGATGAATATAAAGAAAAACAAGGAGAAGTTGTTTCCGGAATAATCCAGCGAATTGAAAAAAATACTCTTTTTTTAGATATTGGCAAAGCCACTGGCATTATTTTCCCGGAAGAACAAATTAAAGGAGAACGTTACCGAATCGGACAAAGACTAAAAGCAATCATTACTGAGATACAAAAAGAATCGCGCGGTCCGGCAATTACCTTATCACGTGCCCACCCTAAAATGGTAAGCCAATTATTCCGTTTAGAAGTTCCTGAAATTCCAGCAGGAACGATTGAAATAAAATCAATTTCTCGCGAACCTGGATCCCGCTCTAAAATAGCAGTCGCCACTAATGAAGAAAGAGTTGATCCAATTGGATCTATGATTGGACAAAAAGGAATTCGCGTCCAAGCAGTTATCAATGAACTGAATGGCGAAAAAATAGATATTATTGAATGGTCTGAAGATCCAGCTATTTTCATTGCTAATTCCCTTTCTCCGGCTAAAATTATTGAGGTAAAAATTATTCAAAAAGAAAACCAAGCTAAAGTTATTGTGCCAGAAGATCAACTTTCTTTAGCCATCGGCATTCGAGGACAAAATGTAAGATTAGCTGCTAAATTAACCGGCTGGAAAATTGATATCCTAGCGCAAAAACCAGATGGAAAAATAGAAAAAACAGGAGAAGAAGGCCAAGCTGAACCTGAAAAACCCAAAACTAAGAAAAAAACAGTTAAGAAAAAAACAACTAAAAAAACTACCAAGAAAGCTAAAAAAGAAACTTCTAAAAAGAAAACTTCTAAAAAATAGGATAAAAAATATAAAACAGCATTTTAACTAAGTGCTGTTTTATAATCCCTTAAAAATTGAATTGACAGAGAAATGATTCTTTGTTAAAATATTTTTGTTATTCTATTTAATTAATTAGCATTGATAATTCTTGGAATGGCTTTTGGATAAATGTCTGATTTAAAAAATCTATGATTAAAAATATTCAATTTAACCGATTAATAAACAACCTATTCTTTAAGGTGTGTTTAAAATATCCAAACAGCCAGAAAAGATTTGAAATGACAAAAAATAATGTTCGATTTAACCTTATTCGACCTTGGATTTATTATTGGCGCTTTAATAATTGGCTCAATTGCCGGATATTACACACGGCAAACAATTGCTAAGAAACAAGCTGGCACAATTGAAGCTAAATTAAATAAAATGGTTTCTGACGCTAAATCAGAAGCTAAAGAAACTCTTTTAAAAGCTAAAGAAAAATCAACTCAGATTCTAGAAGAAATTAAAGAACAGGAAAATGAAAGACAAAAACAGCTTACCCAGAAAGAAAATAGAATTTATCAAAAAGAGCAAAATCTTGAAGATAAAACTAATCAACTTGAAAAAGAATACGAAAATTTAAAAAGCAAACTCAAGAAAGTAAAGAAAATTAAACAAGAATTAGAATCAATCCATCAAGAAAGAATTCAGGAACTGGAAAAAATAGCTGATTTAACGCAACAACAAGCTAAAACCAAGCTCTTAGAAGAAGCAGAAAAAGAACATCAACAGGAATTAATAGAAAAATTAAAAAAACTAGAACAAGAAGGAAAAGAAGAGCTTAATAAAAAAGCGCAAAAAATACTTGCTTTAGCGATTCAACGCTATGCTGCTTCTCAAGCAAGCGAAATTACTTCAACTAGCGTAGCTTTGCCAAACGAAGACCTTAAAGGAAGGATTATTGGCAAAGAAGGAAGAAATATTAAAACCCTGGAAAAACTAACCGGAGTAGAAATTTTAATTGATGACACGCCAGGAGCGATTGTAGTTTCAGGATTTGACCCAATCAGGCGCCAAACTGCTAAGATGGCTTTGGAAAAACTTATGGCTGATGGCCGTATCCAGCCAGCCAGAATAGAAGAAGTAGTTGAAAAAGCAAAAGAAGAAATTACAGAAAAAATTCAAGAAGCTGGCGAAGCAGCTGTTTATGATGTGGGAATTATCGGACTTAACCCTCAATTAGTAAAATTACTCGGACGGCTTCGTTTTAGAACTAGTTTTGGCCAAAATGTCCTTTTGCATAGTATTGAAGTAGCTCATTTATCCGGAGCAATCGCATCAGAAATTGGAGCTGACGCGGAAATAGCCAAAAAAGCCGGCTTATTACATGATATTGGAAAAGCAGTAGATCATGAAATTCAAGGATCGCATGTAGAAATCGGTAAAAAAATATTGAACAAGTTTGAAATAGATGAAAAAATAATCCAAGCTATGCAATCTCATCATGAAGAATATCCTTTTGAAACTCTGGAATCAATTATTGTCCAAACAGCAGACGCTATTTCCGGATCGCGGCCAGGAGCTAGAAAAGACACTCTTGAAGCTTATCTTAAAAGACTCGAAGAATTAGAAAATGTAGCGGCTAATTTTCCTGGTGTAGAAAAAGTTTACGCTATCCAAGCAGGCAGAGAAATTAGAGTTTTTGTCCAGCCTGATAAAGTTAATGATCTCCAAGCTTATAAACTAGCTAGAGATATTGCTCAACAGATCCAACACGAATTAAAATACCCGGGTGAAATTAAAGTTAATGTAATTAGAGAAACCAGGGTTATTGAATACGCTAAATAAAATTTTATGAAAATACTATTTTTTGGAGACATAGTCGGCCGGCCAGGAAGAGAAGCTTTAGAAAAAATTATTCCTAAATGGAAAGAAAAATACCAGCCTGACTTAATTATTGCTAATGGAGAAAATTCAGCTCATGGCAAAGGAATTACAGAAAAAGGAGTTAAACAAATTCTTAATTCAGGGATTGATTTAATCACCTTAGGTGATCATACTTGGTCTCAAGCCAATACTAGAAGTTTATTGGAAAATTACCGCCAACAAGTTATTCGTCCGGCTAATTTTCCGCCTCATTTGCCTGGCGCTGGATATTCTATTATCCAAGTAAGAACTAAAAAAATATTAGTCATTAATTTAATCGGCCGGGTTTTTATGAAGCTAAGCCATGATAATCCAATTAGAATTATTGACCAAATCTTAAAAGAACAAGAAAATGAATTTGATTTAAGTTTAGTTGATTTTCATGCTGAAACAACTGCTGAAAAAGCTTGTTTAGGCTGGTATCTAGACGGAAGAGTTTCTGCTTTAATTGGAACCCATACTCATGTCCCAACAGCTGATGAAAAAATTCTTCCTCAAGGAACTGCTTTTATTACTGACGCAGGAATGAATGGTTTGCACAACTCAAGTTTAGGAACTGATAAAGAAAAAGCTATTCAAGCTATGATTGATGAAACTGCTTTTAAATTAGAAATTTCTGAATCAGGGCCAGTTGAAGTAAATGCTATTTTATTAAAATTTAATTCTAAAAATAAGGCTGAAAAAATAAAAAGAATTCAAGAAATTATTGATTTATAATTATTTTGTTGATAAAATAATTCACAGTTTAAGTATAGACACAAAAAAAATAACAAGATACAATATAAACAGGAGGATAAAGGTCGAATTTCTTTACAATATATAAAAAATTAAAAATAAATATATTATGGCTAGAAATGTATTAACTAAAGATGATTTAGCAGAAGCAATAGCTAAAAATTGCGATTCTAAAAAACAAGCGACTGAATGTTTAAATGGATTAATTGATGCTATTACTAATGCTTTATCTAAAGGTCAAAAAATAACAATTACTGGTTTTGGAACTTTTTCCACATCCAAGCGAGCAGCTCGCCAAGGAGTTAATCCACGAACCGGAGAAAAGATTAAAATCGCAGCAACTACAGTTCCTAAATTTAAAGCTGGTAAATCCCTTAAAGAAGCAGTTAAATAAAGTTTAAATTTTTTGAACTTAATATTAAAAACACCTAATTTAGGTGTTTTTAATATTGGAGCGGGTAGGGAGAATCGAACTCCCATCATCAGGTTGGAAACCTGAGGTAATAGCCTTTATACGATACCCGCGTTTAATCTAGTCGGAGCGGTGGGATTCGAACCCACGATCCCGGCGTCCCAAACGCCGTGCCTTAAGCCGCTAGGCCACGCTCCGTTTTTGAATTATAATATTAATATTATATATATAAATATTATTATTGTTATTAGTTATTAATATTTAAGGGATAAGTTTAATTTATTAAGTTATAATTAAACTTAGAGAAATTACTTTTTGTTAATAAATAAGTTTAAAATCTGTGGAAAAAGCCTTAATTAAACTTAGATAACTTTTTAGTTTTGTTTTTTAAAATAAATTATCCTTAGGTTATTAACAACTTATTCTTATTATATACCTAAATTAGATATTTTTTCAACATTTTGCGATTGGTTTATTAAAGATGTTGTGATATAATAAAAATTAATGAGAGGGAATTTTTTTAAAAAAATTAATTTATTTAAATCTTGCAAACGGATTGGATTAAATCTTTGGCAATGTCCTAATTTTTTATTCTTATTAACCAGTCTAGTTACTATTATAGCAATGTTAAGCACTTATTTAATCGCGATTAAATATACTCATCCGATTATTGTTGCTTTAATAGTTATTGTTGTTACTTTTATTCTTTTAATAATTAATTATTTAATTGTGAGAGCTAGTGAAAAAGCGGTTGAGATTAGCCAATTAAAAACAGAATTTATTTCAATCGCTTCTCATCAATTACGGACCCCATTAACCGGAATTAAATGGATGTTAAATCTTTTAAATAAAGAAAGCCGGGATAAATTTACTCAAAGTGAATTAGAAAAACTCGATGAAATTAAACAGAATAATAATCGAATGATTGAATTAGTAAATGATTTATTGAGTGTTTCTAGAATAGAACAAGGTAAATTATCTTTTGATCAAGGAAAAATTTCTTTAATTCAAATAACTAAAGAAAAAATTCAAGAATATCAATCAATAGCCAAAGCTAAGAATATTAAACTAACTTTAATTAAAGAAGATAAATTACCAAAAATTATTAGCGATCCGATTGGAATAAAATTAGTTATAGATAATTTAATCAATAATGCGATTCGGTATAATAAAAAACAAGGCTGGGTAAGAATTAAAATTAGTCAAAATAATGGGAATATAAGACTTGAAGTAGAAGATAATGGAGTTGGGATTCCTAAACAAGATAAAAATAAGATTTTTAGCAAATTTTTTCGCAGTCAGAATATAATGCGTTATCAAACCGAGGGAACCGGCCTTGGCTTGTATATTGCTAAAGCAATTATTAAAAATAGCCATGGTAAAATCGGTTTTATTAGCCAAGAAGGAGAAGGGTCGACTTTTTGGTTTGAATTACCAATTAAAAAATAAAAAATAATTATGAAATCAATTTTATTTATTGAAGATGAGCCAACTTTACAAAAAAGCGTAGGCCGGTATTTAGAAAAAGAAGGCTATCAAGTTTTATCAGCTTTAGACGGAGAAACAGGAATTAAATTAATTCAAGATAATATTCCTGATCTAATTTTATTAGATTTAATTCTTCCTAAAAAGGATGGTTTCGAGGTTTTAAAAGAAATAAAAGCAGATGAAAAAACCAAAGAAATTCCAGTTATTATTTTAACTAATTTAGAACAAAATACTGATATAGAAAAAACTTTAGAATTAGGAGCAACTACTTATCTAGTTAAAGCTAATTACGAACTTGATGAAATAGTCAAAAAAATAAAAGAAATTTTAGGAGATTAAATAAACTTAGGAGGGTTATGAAAATAACTGATTCACAATTAAAAGCCTTTATTTTAGATACCGGATTAATTGAAAAAGATAAATTAAAAAAAGCGTCTCAAAAGGCTGAAAAATCAGAAAAAAAATTAACTGATATTTTAATTGACGAAAATTTAATTACTAAAGAAGAGTTAATTAAATTACAAGCCTATATTCTGGGAATTCCTTTTGTAAATTTAGAAAAAGAAAAAATTCCCAAGGATGTGCTTAAAATTATTCCAGAGCCGATTGCTAGACGGCATAAAATTATTGCTTTTCGCAAACAAGGCAATGAATTGCAAGTAGCAATGCTTGATCCTAAAGACTTGCAGACAATTGAGTTTATTAAAAAGAAATCAAATCTTAAAATACTTCCTAGATTAACCACTCCTAAAGGAATTGAATTTGCTCTTCAACAATATCAAAAAAGTTTAGAAGCTGAATTTAGCGATTTAATTAAAAAAGAATCAAAATCAATTACTGATTCAGTTTTACTTAAAGAATCTGATAATGAGGATGAAAATCTAAAAAAAGCCGCAGAACAAATGCCAGTCATTAAAATTGTTGATACTTTATTAAAACATGCTATTTTACAGCAAGCTTCAGATATTCATATTGAACCTTTAGAAAAAGAAATTATTGTTCGTTATCGAATTGACGGTATGCTTCATGACGCAATGACTCTGCCTAAAAAACTTCATTCAGGCATAGTTGCTCGGATTAAAGTATTAGCTAATTTGAAATTAGATGAGCATCGTTTGCCGCAAGATGGCAGGTTTAAAATTGAACAAGAGGAATATAAGATTTCTTTTCGTGTTTCTATTTTGCCGGTTTATGACGGAGAAAAAATAGTTATGCGTCTTTTGCGCGAAGACGCGCAGGGATTGACTTTAGAAAGTCTTGGAATTAGAGGAAACTCTTTAGAAACAGTTCAACAAGGCATCCGAAAGCCAAATGGGATGATTCTGGTTACTGGTCCGACCGGGTCTGGAAAAACCACTACCCTATATACCGCCTTAGATATTTTAAATGAACCAGATGTAAATATTTCTACAGTTGAAGACCCAATAGAATATCGAATGCCAAGAATAAATCAAACTCAGGTTAAGCCAAAAATCGGATTAACTTTTGCTAATGGTTTGAGATCTTTAGTTAGGCAGGATCCAGATATTATTATGGTTGGCGAAATTAGGGATAATGAAACAGCCAGTTTAGCGGTTAACGCAGCTTTAACCGGGCATTTGGTCTTATCTACGCTTCATACTAATAGCGCGGCCGGAGCTTTTCCTCGGTTAATAGATATGAAAGTTGAGCCATTTTTAATTGCTTCAACAGTAAATGTTATTATTGCCCAAAGATTAGTTAGAAAATTGCATAATGATACTAAGAAAAAATATAAATTAAGCCAAAGCGAGATTAAATCGCTTAAACAAAATATAGAT
>CAZJBH010000018.1:0-11633 GCA_964544485.1 uncultured Candidatus Saccharibacteria bacterium | reverse complement strand
TAAGTTTACCCGGATTTTTTGAGCAAGCTAAGATTAAAGCTAATTTAAGCGGACTAATCGGCTACTGGGATTTTGATACTCCGACTGATTTTAAAGAAATTGATCATTCAGGCCGCAATAACCATGGATATTTAACTAATGGTTTGTGGGGAATGAAAGGGGTATCTGGTTATTGCATTCAATACGATGGCGATGATTTTTTTGATATGGGCGATCGATCTGATTTTGATTTTGATCAGAATGATAGTTTTAGCTTGTCAGTTTGGGTAAAATTAAGTCATCAAGTTGGCAATTATCGCGCAATTATGGGTAAGGCTAGTTCTGATTCACAAAATGGATATGTTTTGCGCACTCAAACTGATGGCGGGTTGTCAATGATGATTGAATCAGCTGATGGCTCACAAGAAGCAAATGCTAAAACTGCTTTAGATTATCGGGATGACCAATGGCATTTTGCAGTTGGAGTGGTTGACCGGGCTAATCAAAAAGTAATTCTTTATGTTGATGGAAACAAGCGAGGAGAAGCTGATGCAAGACAAGTCGGCAGCTTAGAAAATAATTATCATTTTAATATTGCTTCTTTAGATCGAACCGCAGTTCGCTTTAGCGGTTTAATTGATGAGGCTAAAGTTTATAATCGGGCTTTGACTGCAGATGAAATCAGGCAAGCTTACCAACAGAATTGCGACGAAGCCGGAGTTTGTTTTAATGGTTATCGGGCAGGTTCTTTATTGCGCAGCCAAAAAACAAACAAAGTCTATTATATCAATCAAAAATTGCAAAAAAAATGGATTCTTAATCCTTATGTATTTGAGCTTTATGGGAATGATTGGTCAGATGTAATTACTGTTTCTGAGGCTGAATTAAATATTTTTGAAACAGTTAATTTAATCAGAGCGATTAATGGAGAAAGAGTTTATTATATCTCTGGACAAACTCGAGAGTGGATTCAATTCCCGCTTGAGTTTGAGGCTCGCGGATTTGATTGGCAAGATGTAGATGAAGTAAAAATGGAAGAGTTGGTAGAATATGAACAGATCTAAGGTAATAAAAAGTTTATTTAAAATATGCCGCTAAAATAATCAGCGGCATATTTTTATTATTTCAAACCGATTTATTTTCCTGTATAATTAAAATATGTTTAAGCGATTATTTAATAACCAATCAAAAACAATTGCTTCAGCTGCTGTTATCTTAGCTGCAGCTTCGGCCTTAAGCCGTTTGTTGGGATTGGTTCGAGACAGGATTTTAGCCGGTCAATTTGGAGCTGGAAATGAGCTGGATATTTATTATGCAGCCTTTAGAATACCTGATTTTGTCTATTCAATTTTAGTTTTAGGCGCTTTGTCAGCCGGATTTATTCCGGTATTTATCAATCATTTGCGCAAGGACAAACAGCAAGCCTGGGTTTTAGCCAATAGCGTATTCAATCTATTGGCAATTAGTTTAATTGGGATTTGCTTAATTGCTATGCTGCTAACTCCTTGGCTGGTTAAATTAGTTGCTCCGGGTTTTTCTGCGGATAAATTAGCTATGACTGTTGATTTGACCCGGATTATGTTTTTAAGTCCTTTGTTTTTAGGTTTAAGCGCAGTGCTAGGCGGAATATTGCGCAGTTTTAAAAAGTTTTTGATTTATGCTTTAGCGCCCATAGCTTACAATCTAGGAATTATTTTCGGAGCTTTGTTTTTAGTTAAGCCATTTGGCTTAATTGGTTTGGCTTATGGCGTAGTTTTAGGCGCTTTATTCCATTTTTTGATTCAATTGCCAGCTGCTTATTTGTCTGGTTTTCGCTGGCAGCCAATAGCTTCTCTGAGAATTAACGGAGTAGCCAGAATTTTAAAATTAATGCCTCCCCAGATATTAAATCTTTCCTTAACTCAGATAAACCTTTGGATAATGACTGTGTTTGCTTCTTGTTTAGCTGTTGGCAGCGTAGCAATTTTTAATCTTTCTTTGAATATTTGGAGTTTTCCCTTAGGCGTTTTTGGGATTTCTTTTGTTTTGGCTACTTTTCCTAAGTTAGCTGATTTTGCTCAGCAAAAAAATCGAATTGGTTTTGTTGAATCATTTTCCTATACTTTTCGGCAAATTCTTTTTTTTATCTTTCCAATTTCAGTTCTTTTTATTGTTCTGCGCCAGGAGATTATCCGAATAATTTTAGCGACCGGCCAGTTTAATCAGCAAGATGTTTTATTAACTTATCAAACCTTGGCTTTTTTCTGCATTTCTTTATTTGCCGAAGCTTTAGTTCTATTATGCTTGCGCGGGTTTTTCGCCTGGGAAGATACTTTAACTCCTTTTTTAATCGGTCTATTATCTACTGGATTTAGAATCTTAACTGCCTGGTTTTTAGCTGATCAAATTGGAACGCCGGGCTTAGCTTTGGGATTTTCTCTTGGCGGAATTTTTAATTTAGCCTTATTAATAATTGCCTTAAGGAGGAAGATTGGTTTTTTAGATGGTTCAAGGCTGTTAGATTATAGCTTGAAGATTATGTTCATTTCTTTAATTACCGGGGTTGGAACATATTTTTCTTTAGATTTTTTAATTAAATATTTCCCAGCTGGAGAAATTTCAGATATTTTTATGCGCGGATTAATTGCTGGTTTATTCGGTATTGTTGTATATCTATTCTTGGCTCGCTTGTTTAAAATTAAAGAATTAAAACTATTCTTAATCGCCTTGTTTAGGAAATAGCTTTAGATTAAAATGTCAATTCAAATTAGAAATTTTTGTATCATTTCACATATTGACCACGGCAAATCCACTTTGTCGGATTGCTTGTTGGAAATTACTGAGACAGTTGAAGCTCGTAAAATGAAAGAGCAATTTTTAGATATGATGGATTTAGAAAGAGAAAAAGGGATTACTATAAAAATGCAGCCAGTACGCATGATTCATCGAACTAAAGACACAGAATATATTTTAAATTTAATTGATACTCCCGGGCATGTTGATTTTTCTTATGAAGTTTCGCGCAGTTTAGCGGCAGTTGAAGGAGCTTTGTTGATTGTTGACGCTTCTCAGGGAGTGCAAGCGCAGACTTTAGCTAATTTGCATTTAGCTCAGGAGCAAGGCTTAATAATTATCCCAATTATTAACAAGATAGATTTGCCGCATGCTGATGTTGAGCAAACAGAAAAAGAAATTAGCCAGCTTTTGCAAATAAAGCCGGAAGAAATTATTAAAATATCTGCTAGAAAAAAACAGAATATTGATCAAGTTTTAAACGCAATTATAGAAAAAGTGCCTGGTCCTAAAGAAACGCAAAAAAAATCTTTGCGCGCTTTGATTTTTGATTCAAGCTATGATTCATATAAAGGAGTAATTGCTTATGTCCGGATTATGGAGGGAAACATTCGCCAGGGGCAGAAAATTAAGATGCTGGCTGCTGATTCACAAAGCGAAGTTTTAGAAATTGGTTTTTTCCGTCCTCAAATGCAAAAAGCTGAAATTTTGCAAGCCGGAGAAATCGGTTATTTAGCAACCGGCTTAAAACAAGCTGATCTTTGCCGGGTTGGCGATACTGTTTTTTTAGCGGAAGACAAACAGGTTCCGGCCTTGCCTGGATATCAAGAGCCCAAGCCAATGGTTTTTGCCGGATTTTATCCCTATGACGCAGCTGATTACGAGCTTTTAAAAGAATCTTTGGAAAGATTGAAATTAAGCGATGCATCTTTAGTTTATGAATTAGAAATGTGCGAGGGGCTTGGCCGCGGTTTTCGCTGCGGTTTTTTAGGCATGCTTCATTTAGAAATTGTCTTAGAAAGGATCAAGCGAGAGTATCAAATTGAGACTGTGGTTACTTCTCCTTCGGTTAAATACCGGGTTGTTTTAAAAAAGGATGAAAAATATTTAAATATTTCTTCAGCTGCTGATCTGCCTGATTTAGGCTTAATTAAAGAAATTCAGGAGCCATGGATGAATTTAGAAGTAATTACTCCAAGCAGTTATTTGGGCGGGATCATGAATCTTTTGGAAAATAGCCGGGCCAATTATCAAGCAACAGAGTTTTTAACCGAAGAAAGAGTTTTGCTTAAATATCAAGCTCCGTTAAATGAGATCGTAGTTGATTTTTATGATCAGCTTAAAAATATTAGCGCAGGCTATGCTTCGGTTAGTTACCAACCAGCTGGATACTATTCAGGCGATTTAGTTAAACTTGAAATTTTAGTAGCTCAGGAAAAAGTAAGCGCTTTTTCAAGAATTGTTCATCGTTCTAAGGTGGAGGTTGAAGCTAGGGCAATGGTTAAAAAATTGAAAGATCTTATTCCGAAACAGCTTTTTGCCGTGCCAATTCAAGCTGCGGCTGATAATCGGATTATTGCCCGGGAAACTATTTCAGCTATGCGTAAAGATGTAACTGGGTATCTTTATGGTGGAGATTATACCCGCAAGAGAAAACTTTTAGAAAAACAAAAAAAGGGCAAGAAAAAAATGAAAGCCCTTGGCAAAGTAAATATTCCCCAGGAAGTATTTTTCAAAGCTTTGAAAAACAAATAGCTAGAACATTGGAGCAATTGTAAAAGCAAGCATGCTTAAAACAACCAAGCTAGCTAAAATTAGCCAGATTAAGCGAAAGGTCTTTTTTTGAGTTGATTGCTTCATATAAATAGTATAAAATATTGATTAAGTGAATTCAATATCTATGGCTAAACAGAAAAATAATTTTAAGAAAATTCTAAGCTCAAAAATATTTCTTTTTTTAATGAGTTTAGTTTTAATAGTTTTGGCTGTCAATGTTGGTCAGGAAAGTTATAGAAAGCATAAATTGGTTAAAGAGATTGATCAATTAAAGAATGAGGTCGAAAGATTAGAAGGAGGGAACCATGAATTAGCTAATTTAATGGAATATTTAAAACAGGAAACTTATTTAGAAAAAGAAGCTCGGATTAAATTAAATCTTAAAAAGCCAGGGGAAAAAGTAGTGATTGTTCCTCAAAATCAAGAATCAGAAAATTCAGCATTAAATCAAGAAGTTTCTTTAGATCAAACTAATCAAACTGATTTTAAAAATGAATCGGCTAATTATTGGAAGTGGTGGGAATATTTTTTTCAATCTTCTTTAGATTGAAAATCCGTCTTAGGAGGATATTCAAACATTTCGCGGGATTCGTATAATGGTATTACACTTGCTTCCCAAGCAAGAAACACGGGTTCAATTCCCGTATTCCGCTCTGTTTTGCCAGCATAGCTCAGGGGCAGAGCAACTCTTTCGTAAAGAGTGGGTCGGGGGTTCAAATCCCTCTGCTGGCTCTGGTTGTTTTTGAATTAAGGATATGTTAAAATATGAAAGATTTAACAGAAAAATTGAATAAGCAGCATGATCAGAAAAACGCGATTCTTTCTATCTATGCTGGAGCAGGCGGAATTGATGCGCAGGATTGGGCTGAAATGCTTTTAAAAATGTATTTAAAATTTGCTGAAAAACAAAATTGGAAAGCAAAAGTATGGTCAATTAAATCGGGCAAAGAAGCTGGAGTTAAGAATGCAGTTTTAGTTATTCAGGCAAAATATGCTTATGGATATCTTAAAAAAGAATCAGGGGTTCATCGCTTAGTTCGTCTTTCTCCGTTTAACTCTGATAATTTGCGCCATACTTCTTTTGCTTTGATTGAAGTTTTACCGGAATTAAGCGAAGCTAAAGAAATTCAAATCCGTCCTGAAGATTTGGAAATTGATACTTATCGGGCAAGCGGTCCTGGAGGACAGTATGTGAATAAAACAGAGTCAGCGGTTAGAATCACTCATAAGCCAACCGGGTTAATTGCTGCTTGCCAAAGCGAGCGATTACAAGGAGAGAATAAAAAACAGGCGATTAAGCTTCTTTTAAGCAAATTATATCAATATCAAGCTAGTCAAGAAAATGAAAAAAAAGAAAAGTTGCGCGGCCAGATGATGGCTAATGAATGGGGAAGTCAGATTAGATCATATGTGCTTCATCCTTATCAAATGGTTAAAGATCACCGGACCGGAATTAAAGTAGGTAATCCAGAAGCAGTTTTAAACGGCAAGCTGGATAAATTTATCCAGGCAGAGATTACATCCAACATTTAACATCTTACATCTAACATTCTATGATTACATTTAATAAAGTAACTAAAATTTACCCCCCGCATTGCCGGGCTTTGGATAATATTAATCTTGAAATTGGAGAAAAAGAATTTGTTTCTATTGCTGGCCGTTCCGGAGCCGGCAAATCTACTTTAATTAAGCTTTTTATCCGGGAAGAAAAACCAAGTCGTGGACAAATACTTTGGGGCAAGCAAAGCATTGGCGATCTTCATTTTAGGGATTTGCCGCTTTGGCGCAGGCAAATCGGCATGATTTTTCAGGATTTTAGACTATTGCCAGACAGGACTGCTTGGGAAAATATTGCTTTTGCTATGCAGGCTGGCGGAAGAAGCAATCAGGAAATTGATAAAGATGTGCCTCAGCTTTTAAAATTAGTTAATTTAACTGATCGAGCAGATCATTTTCCAAGCCAGCTTTCCGGAGGAGAAAAGCAGCGGGTAGCAATTGCTCGGGCTTTAGCGCATCGACCCAAGGTTTTAGTTGCTGATGAGCCAACCGGAAACCTTGATTTATTGCATACTTGGGAAATTATTCGCTTATTATTAAAAATTAATGAATTAGGCACAATTGTAATTTTGTCTACTCATGATCGCGATATTATTAATGGGATTGATCGAAGAGTGATTACCTTGGAAAAGGGTAAAGTTATCAAGGACGATCCTAAGGGAAAGTATATACTTTTTTAATTTTATGTTAGCAACTTTGGTTCGGGTTTTAAAAGCAGGTTGGTCTAGTTTTTGGAGGAATAAATGGCTTTCTTCAGCCGCTGTTTTTATGATGAGCTTGGCTATTTTAGGAATTAGCAGCTTATTAATGATTAATGTCTTAATCAACTCTTTTACCAATGCCTTAGAAGAAAAAGTTGATATCAGCGTATATTTTAATTTAGATGCAGTTGAGAAAAAAATTCTTGAAGCGCGCGGAGAACTAGTTAAATTAAGCGAAGTTAAAAGCGTAGAATATGTTTCGCGCGAAGAAGCATTAAGCCGTTTTAAGGAAAAGCATCAAGATAACGAAGTTTTAATGCAGAGCTTAGATGAACTAGGGAATAATCCTTTGGAAGCAAGCTTGAATATTAAGGCGCAGGAAACTTCTCAATATCAAGCCATTGTTGATTTTTTTAACCAGGAAGAGTATCAGCCAATTGTTGATAAAATTAATTATTTAGAGAATAAAACAGTTATTGATCGCTTAGCTTCAATTACTGCGGCAATCAGGCAAGTTGCTTTTATCGGACTTTTAATTTTAGTCATTTTAGCTGTTCTGGTGACTTTTAATACAATCCGATTAACTATTTACAGTGTTCGCAAGGAAATTAAAGTTATGAAATTAGTTGGGGCAAGCAATTGGTTTGCCCGCGGTCCATTTATTATTGAAGGAGCTATGTATGGAGTTGCTGCGGCAATAATCTCATTTTTAGTCTTATATCCTTTACTTTGGTATTTTTCTCCTAAGATTACTCTTTATTTGCCGGGAACTGATTTATTGTATTTTTTCCAAAGCAATTTAATCGCTATTTTCTTGATTCAATTAGGAGCTGGGGTTATCCTGGGCACAGTTAGCAGTTTAGTCGCTATTAAACGTTATCTAGATGTTTAAGAAATAGAGTATATTGATTTTGTTGTAAAATAGCGGTAGGATAAAAAAGCCGCTATTTTTTATATTTTGGGGAGTAGTAATATTGGGGAGTAGCCAAGCGGTAAGGCACATGGTTCTGGTCCATGGATGCGTAGGTTCGAATCCTACCTCCCCAGCATTAAGGTATCGACCGAGGTGGCTTAATTTTGATAGAGTATATTTAGTGTAATTTTTAATATTAACTTCTTCAGGAGTTATTTTTTTTATGCTATAATATGAATATGTTGACCGCTGAGGGATTAAAGCAATTTAATTTTCCCGCTAATTTAAAAACTTCCATTAATGGAACTGATTTGTCTTTTATTAATATTCGTGAATATGAGCGGACAAAACATGTTCATCGTTTGCATCCTTATTTAGGTAAATTTATACCTCAATTAGCAGAGGTCTTTCTTAAAGATTATTTCAAAAAAGGAGATTATATCTTAGATCCTTTTATGGGGTCCGGGACAACTTTAATTGAGAGTAATATTTTAGGAATCAATTCAGCCGGAGTAGAAATATCTCATTTTAATTGTTTAATTTCCGCTATAAAGACTAAAAAATATGATATTCCTTTATTAGAAAAAGAAATTAAAGATATTCTTTTTAAAACAAAGGATTATAGTAATTGGTTGATCAATGGAAAAACACAACTTACTTTTTTAGAAAATTCTTTTAAGAAATATACTACAAGTAGTGAATATCTTAATAAGTGGTTGTCTGATAGGGCTTTACAGGAGGTTTTATTTTATAACGATCAGATTAAAAAATATCAAAATCAAGATATTCTAAAGATTATTTTAAGTCGGGCCACTCGAAGCGCGCGCTTAATTACTCATTATGATTTAGCTAGGCCTAAAAAACCAGTTAGAGAAAAGTATTATTGTATAAAACATAGGCGAATCTGTCAGCCGATTGATGAAGCAATGAAGTTTATTAATCGTTATAGCTGGGATACAATTAGAAGAATAAAGGAGTTTGATAATTTAAGAAGCAATGCTAAGATCAAGATTATTCAAGGCGATTCAAGGAATATTAATTTTAATAAAGTAAAAGATTACAAAGGCGGTAAATTTGATGGTATTTTTACTTCTCCGCCTTATGTTGGTTTAATTGATTATCATGATCAGCATCGTTATGCCTATGAATTGTTTGGATTTAATGATAATGGATTTAAAGAAATTGGACCTGCTTTTAAAGGAAAAAGCAAAAAGGCTAAAGAAGAATATAAGAAAGATATAATATCTGTTTTTAATAATATGAATAAATTTTTAAAACCAAAGGCAAAAATTTTTATAGTAGTTAATGATAGAGATAAAATTTATCCAGAGGTGGCAAATGCTTGCGGTTACAAAATAAAAGAAATTTTTCATAGACCTGTTTTGATGAGAACTGAACGAGATAGCGCTAAGTTTTCTGAAAGTATTTATTATTTTATTAAAAATTAAAATTATGTCTTTATCAAAACAACAAATTAGTGATGTTAAAAAAGTTTTAAAAAATGCTTTAAGAAAAAAGTTTAATAATTATAATCCTGAACCTGCTTCAATGCCATTTCATACAAGATTATTAGGAAAAGATAGGTTAGCATTGTTTTCTTTTATCCATTCTTTGAATACAAATTTTGGAACAAGTATTTTTGAACCAGTAGCTATTGCTCTCGCGAAAGATAAATTTAAGGTTGCCGCGTCTCAAATTATTGCAGGAGATGAAATAAGTGAATTTGCTCAAATTGAAATTCAAAAAATAATGGATAACCTTGCATCTGCAAATGTAAAACCTGATAAAATAAAAGAATTAGACGCGCTTAGGAAAAGTTGCAAAAAAGGAAAAATGAAAAAAGTTAAATTAACAAAAGTGGATGTTTTTTTAGAAAGTAAAACCGGAGAATTATTTTTATTTGACATAAAAACAGCTAAGCCTAATAAAGGAGGGTTTAAAGAGTTTAAAAGAACTTTATTAGAATGGTCAGCTGTAATTTTATCAAAAAATCCAAAAGCTAAAATAAATACTCTTATTGCTATTCCATATAATCCTTATGACCCAAAACCATATAGTCGTTGGACAATGGCTGGAATGCTTGACTTAGAGGAAGAATTAAAAGTTGCTAATGAATTTTGGGATTTTTTAGGCGGGAAGAGAGTATATAAAGATTTATTAAATTGTTTTGAAGAAGTTGGTATAGAATTAAGAAAAGAGATTGATAATTATTTTAAGAAATACCAAAATCATAATTAGTATAAGATTTATGAGTAATTTTATTTCAGCCTTTATTATTCTAATCATTATTGCCGGCGGATTCTATTTTCTATCTCATCTTTCTGATGATAATGATAAGGCAGTTGAAGGAGTTAACTTTGAGCAAGACTCTTCTGATGAATTAGTTTTTCCGGGGCAACAAGGAGCCAAAGATCAATCATCTCAGCAGTCGCAATCAAAACAACCTCAGCAAGAAATTAATTTTGATGAATTAAAAGCTGATATTCTTAAGCAAGGTAGCGGGCAAGCAGTTAAAAAGGGCGATACAATCAGCGTGCATTATGTCGGAACTTTAGCAGACGGAACTAAATTTGATTCTAGTCGTGATCGAGGCCAGCCGTTTAGTTTTCAAGTCGGAGCCGGGCAAGTTATTCAAGGATGGGAGTTGGGAGTAGTTGGTATGAAATTGGGAGAAATCAGGCGTTTGTATATTCCATCTGAGTATGGTTATGGAGAAAGAGGAGCAGGCGAAGCAATTCCGCCAAACGCCAATTTGATTTTTGAAATAGAGTTATTGGAAATAAAATAGCTTATGTTAAAAAAGCTTTCTATCATTATTCCGGTTTTAAACGAAGAAAAAACTTTGCTTCAGGTCTTAGAACAAGTTGAGAAAATTTCTTTGCCGAATTACCAAAAAGAAATTATCCTTATTGATGATGGTTCAATTGATCAAACTGATGAGATTCTAAAAAAACAGGCGGATAAATATATAGTTTTTCGCCATCCTAAATCCCGAGGCAAAGGAACAGCTATTCAAACCGGTTTAGCTAAAGCTAGCGGAGATTTAATTCTTTTTCAAGATGCTGATTTAGAATATGATCCGAATGATTGGCTGGTTTTAATAGACAAGTTTGAAAATTCAGATTGCCATGCAGTTTATGGCTCGCGCAATCTTAATGCTAAAGAAAGAGGTTATCCGCATTATGTTTTCGGAGTCTGGCTGTTAACTAAAATTAATAATCTATTATTTAATTCCAGGTTAACCGATACCTATACTTGCTATAAACTGATACCAGGAGAAATTCTTAAATCTTTGAATTTGCAAAGTCCTGGTTTTGAAATTGAGGCGGAAATAACTGCTAAGCTATTAAAAAATAAGTATTGCATAGCTGAAGTTCCAATTAATTATCATCCGCGCAAATTTAAACAGGGCAAGAAAATTCGTTTTAAAGATGGGATTAAAGGTTTTTGGACAATTTTTAAATTTAGGATTAAAACTTAGTTTGGCTTGCGTTTATTTAATATATTAGCTATAATATTTAAATGGTTAAATTAAAAAATATCTATTTAGACAATGCTGCGACTACATTGGTTGATCCAGGAGTATTAAAAAAAATGCTTCCATATTTTAATCAGAAATATGGGAATCCATCTAGTCTTCATAATTTAGGTGAGCAGGCAAAAAAAGCAATTGATAAAGCTCGTCAGCAAATTGCTGATTTTTTTAACTCTTCTTTTGAAGAAATATATTTTACCAGCTCTGCTACAGAAAGCGATAATTGGGCAATTTATGGGATAGTTGACGCTTTTTGGAAAAAAGAAAATAAAAAGCCGCATTTGATTGTTTCCGCAATAGAGCATAAAGCAATTTTAGAACCGGCTAAATATTGTTTGAAAAAGGGATTGGCAGAAGTTGATTTTTTGCCGGTTGATCAGCAAGGAATAATTAAATTAGC
>CAZJBH010000017.1:8121-12135 GCA_964544485.1 uncultured Candidatus Saccharibacteria bacterium | reverse complement strand
TTTTATATTCATATTTTAATTCAGTCTAATAGCCAAATTACAAATTTAGCTAAGATAATTAAAAACAGCTAATCTTTATAATCTGCTATTTAGACTTAATTTAAATTATTTTTTCTTATTCTAATCTTAAATTTTAGCTATGTCAAGCCAGAGTCAATTGCTTTAGGCCAGTCTAATTTTCTTTTTTTAATTTCCCAATTAAAATTTTCTAAAATCTTTTTTTCCGGAGAATTAGGATGAAATTCTAATTGCTGATTAGTAAAAATTATTCGTCCGCCAGCTTGATAAGTCAAGGGATCTTTTTTAATTCTTTTAGTTTGAAAAGATTTTAATTTAGATTCTAAGATATCCCCTATTTTATTATTCAAGATTAATTCAATTAGTTTGGCTAAATAAGCTAAGTAATTTTTTTTAATTTTACGAGAATATTTTTTTTGAGAAAAAGAATAATTAAGCAAATATTTTTTTAACCATTTGTTTTCTTGATTAAATTTATTAATTAATTTTTGTTGGCCGGTTAAAGGGACAAGATTAAAATATGTTTGAGCATTATACAGGCTATGATATGGAATATGCAGGCTTTTTTCGGTTAAATAGTGGTTTAAACATAAGCGATCTTTGGTTAAATTTTTATGCCGGTATTGTTTGGATAAATAAGCGAATAAGGTTAAACAAGCTCGAGCAGTCCAAATGCGGCCTGATTGAGCTACAATTAATAAATCAATGTCAGAATCTTTTTTAGGATTATTCATAGCTAAAGAACCGCTTATTTGAATTGATCGAAGGTATGGAAGTATTTGAATCAATTTAATAATTTTTCGCGCTTGTTTATACTTTTGATCAGCTATTTTTTGCCTTTCAATTCTTTGCTTAATTAAGTGTTTATTTCCTTGAAAAAAGTAAAATCCATTTTTAAAATCAATTCTTTTTTTTAAATTTTCACTTTTTTCTAATAATTCTATAATTTGATAAAAATTAATTGGACTAATTTTTAATTCTGATTGTTTAATTAAATAGCGCCAAATTTCCCAGTTGGTTAAAGGGCGACCAAGGACATGATAATAGGCTAAAGTAGCTAGAATCGATTTTTCTAAATCAGTCATATCTTTATGATACCAGAAAAGGACTGTTCTTTTCTAGTATAAGGAGCGTTCTCTAGTTTAATCAAATTTAAAAAGAGCGATAATGATTATCGCTCTTGGTAATAAATTTGTCTAATAGATTTTACATGATACCTCCTATGCTGTAATTTGCCGAGTTATTTGTTTAGCCGCTTCTTTGATGTTTTCTGCTTTATAAATTGCTGATCCAACAATCGCATGCCATTCAACTGATCCAACTGCTTGAGCGCATTCAGAAATATCCCCTTTTTGAGTGATAAAGCCGGGCGCGCTTAAAGTAAAATTTGCCGGTCCCAACTCATTAGTCAAAAAGTCCTTTAAAAAACGAATCCAGTCTAATTTATTACCCGGAACCACAAAATGCCGAACGCCTAAGCGACAGGCATAGCGAAATATTTTTTCCGGAGCGTCATCCGCGATATAGCCTCCTTCCTTAACCAAAAATTGAGGATGAGTCATAATTCCGCCGGTTAAAACTTGCAACCCAGCGTCAAAACAAGCTCGGGTCCAAACTTCTTGAGTGCTTGGTCCAGCAAAAGGAAAGAGAATAGCTGCATCTACTCCGGCTTCTGCTAAATCTTTGGCAAATCCCAGCCCCATATCAGGAATGTCATTCCCAGCTTTTTGATGGTCGTAAATAATTATTTGATCAGGACGACTATAAGCTCGAATAACTCGAATTGCAGAATTCAGTTCTTTAAAAGCTAGCCGAAATCCAATTTTAAAACCACTGATTTTTGGTATTTCTGCTACTTGTTGGACTAAGTTTGCTAAAATTTTTAAATCAGAAACATCAGCTGCGACAATTACGCTTCTTCTTCCTGTTTTAATAATTCTGTCTTTTTCTTCCATTTTCTTCTCCTTTTTCATTCTTTAAAGTTAATTTTATATCCTTACTTACGCGCTTGCTAAAATATTAAGTTCAATTGATCCGATTAAGGCCTGGATATCAATAAAAGCTGCTTCAGCAATAGCTTTATCAGCATAATCGCTTTTGCCTATTTGATAAACAGAATCAGCTATTTTTTCTAGTTTATTCCATAACAAATCATCTTCTAAAAAATCTTCTTCAAGATAGCCATGTTCAATAAGTTTATCACCGAAGCAAGAAACCCACCTTATTCTTTCTAAATGCAAAGAAGAAGTGTGTGTATCCCCATCTTTTATCGCTTGAATCATTGTTTTGCTACCCAATTTAATTTCTTCAACTAAAAGCTCTCCAACGCCTATCATGAGTTTCCCTCTTTTTTGTTAGAAAATACGTTTCTAAAAACAGGCATTATTAACTGTTTATATTCTCTTGTATCTTCATCCATAGAAACAATAATTTGACCATTTTCAATTTCTTGAATTGCCCATTCAAATAAAGTTAATGCATTATTAAATAAGTCTCTTTTGGTTTTGATTCCGGCTTTTTGCATTAAATCTTTTAATACCTTATTTTCTTTTTTGGATAACTCAAATTGATATCGTTGCATTTTTTCCTCCTTTCTCTATTCAAAGGTTAAAGTACAATTAAAGCCAAGTTTTTTAACTTGGCCCTCCTAATTCAAAATATCTTTTTTTAGCTAAAAAGTCAATCCAATCTAGCCTTTAATCCTAAAGCAGTTGCCTTAGCGATTCGAGTGCTGACAATTGATTTTTGACTGGGAATAACTTGAATTTTATCTATTTGCTTTAAATCAAACTTATTTTTCTTTAAAAACTTATCAATCTTTAAAATTAAAGTTTCGCTTAATTGATACAAGCCATCCCAAGAATATTTATCTATTTCCTTATTTTTTTCTTTTAAAATTAAACAAGGATTTTGTTCTGATAAATCAATAATTAATAACATATTAGAAAGTTTCTTCCTTTATTTCAAAAAGTTTGTTTGGCTGATTAAATCCGCGCACTAATCTAACTTGGCTGGGAGAAAGATTAAAATATTTTGCCAAAACTTGGCTGATTTCTCGATTGGCTTGTCCTTGTCGAGCCGGCGCTTTAACCCAAACCTCATAACTGTCTTCTGAATTTTTACTTACTTCTTGAGTTTTTGACTCTGGATGAGCCCTTACTTTGATGAGCATGTTTTTGTTTTATTTTAATTTTTTTAAAATTTTCTTTTTGGCGAGAGATAAAATTAGAAGGAGTTCGATAACCCGGTTTGCCTTTTTTGCCTCCTGTTTTAGCGTAATTTTTCATTGAATTTGATTAATAAAATATTTTCTTAATTTAAAGAAAACTTTAGCCCTCCGCCTAACTTTTCTTTCTGATTGTTCCGGAGTTAATTGATCGTTCTGGTCAAAAAAAGAAGCAGCTCGGCCAAAATACAAACACCCTAAAATGTTAATCAATTCTTGTTTATTTTTAGAATTTGGATAGGCTAATAAAAAATCATAAACTAATTTAATCCAAAGCTCTAAACTAATTCTAGTTTTTTCTTTTTGTTTAATCAAGTCTAATTCTTGAATTGCGTCTGGACTAGCTAATTTTTTTATTTGATTCCAATATTTTTCTAATCCTTGATCAAAAAATTTTTGAAAAGTTTGTTTATCCGGATCGGCATTGGCTAAAATTGGCAAACCAGTTCCGCCAATTAAATCTAATTTTTTAATTTGGCAATCTTTTTTTATTCTATCTTTATACTTCCATGTTAAATTGAAAAAAGTATCAGCCACTTGATAAAACATCGGACCTAATTTAGGAGTGGATAAATTATGCAGCTTAGCTCCTAAGTTAACTTGTGTGATTTTAAAATTGCCTAGTATGGCATGTAGAGTCATAAAGATATCAATCCCATATTGAAATATTTCTTTATCCCATTTTTGTTTTAACCAATAATCAGCCAGCTTGGCTTTAAAAGCAAAATCTCCGCCAATTGGCTGTCTTAAATCATGCCCCCAAATTCCGT
>CAZJBH010000017.1:0-8111 GCA_964544485.1 uncultured Candidatus Saccharibacteria bacterium | reverse complement strand
GGATAAATTAAATGATTGGTAATTGTGGCATCAGTTTTGCAGCGGATATAGTAAGGAGTTACATAATCATATCCTTGTTCAAGCGGCTGAATCATTTTTTTAATCCAATTTGCCCGCACGCTTCGTAAATCAGCGTCTAAAACAACTATTTTCTTGGCTTTTAATTTTTTAGCCAATAAAAATAGATTGTAGAAATTATAACCTTTGCCTTGTTTGCCTGGCTGGGTGGTTACATAAATTTTAGGAGTTTCTCCGTTAGCTGAAAAAAATGATTGTTCGGTTTGATCCTGAGAATTATTATCTAAATTAACAATCGCTTTAGTTTTTTTAGGAAAATATTTTTTTAAACCTAAGCTAGCTTGTTCAGCTACAAAGCCAATTGTTTTTTCTTCATTATACGAGGGAATGCCGATAATTATTTCAGCTTGTTTAACTTTTTCCGGATTTTTAATTTTCATTGATTCTATTATATCAAAAAAAATAAAAAGAGGAAGCATTTGCTTCCCCTGGATTTTAAGATAAGGTTATTTTTTTAATTTTTTCAATCGGATAAGAAATTACTGGATGGCCTTCAATTCCTTGGTCAATTGCCTCCATTAAACAATGAGTGTCTACAACTGCTAATACCCGAACAATATATCTATATCCCCCATTTAGATATATGTAGACAAATTTTCCAATGTTTTGTTTCAAAATATTTAGCTTTAAAGAAAGATTTCTGATTTTTTGATATTCTTCTATTATTTTCATAATTTCCTCCCGAGCTAAGATTAAAGAGCTTTTTTAAAGAATAGCTAATTAGAAAATTTTGTCAACTTTATTTCAAAACCTTGCTAACTTCTTGGCTATAGGCGCAAAAGTCGCAATCTTGACCTGAATCTGGGATTTTATCTTGATTTAAACACTCATGCGCTTGAAGAATTGATTCCTCTACCCAAGAATCATTTCCTTGATACGGAATTACTTTAACATCAAATTCTAATTTTCCGTCAAAAGCTTTTCTATCTGTTTGTCCGTTAACATAGACAAAATATCCGGTTGGAGAAACTTTAAAATCGTTTTTCCGAAAAAGCCATTGATAAATTTCCATTTGCCGCTTAAAGGCAATTTGCCAATCTGCGTCAATATTAATTTCACTATTCTTAGCAGTTGCTTTGTAATCAACAATAATTAATTCTTGTTCTGGATTTATCCAGAGATCATCAACTGCTCCAAAGATTAGAAAATTAGTTGTTGGATGCAAGTATTGGATTCCGTGAAAAACATTCCGCCAAACATCTATTTTCTCATGTTGAAAAGGAATTGCTTTGATTCCGTATTCTTCCATCATTGGATGAGCTTTATTTTCAGCCCGATGAATATCAAACTCTTTTTTCAATAAAGCGTCGACTGCTGAATTTAAAGTAAACGGATATCCAGGCGGTCGTCCTATTCCTAACTTGCGGTCTAAATAAAAGCAGCGCGGACAATTTAAAAATAAATCTATTTTAGACCGGCTTAATTTAAACGGATTTTTATCTTCTGGTTGATAAAGACCTTTGGTTCTTCTAGGATTGTAATATTCAGACATAAGCTATTTTGTTTTTTCAGCTTTTTTAGGGATTACAATAATGAATAAGAAATAAGCGATTAAGCCAGGGATAAACCCGGTAAAGATAAGAATTAGAATAAAGATTATTCTAATAATCGCTGGATCTATTTCCGCGTATTCGCCTAATCCGCCTAAAACTCCTGATAAAATTTTATTCTTATTACTTCGATATAGTTTTTTAGTCATAGGTTTTAAGATTATTAATTTTTCTAAACATGGATATAATAACATATTTTTAAAATAAAAAAAAGACGCTGTGAGAGCGCCTTTTAAAAAATTGAAAAATAAAGAACATTTTCTTTTTTGATTTTTTTGCATTGGTTGCTGGATTCAGGCAGGAAATAAATATGGCTTGTAGTTGAAGCTTTGGGAGATCCTCTAATTGTTTTTTCTGTGTTCCCATTTTGAGATTGATAGGTCAAAATTCCTTTTTCATCATGATTGATTGCTTCAATTAATTGGTAAATTACTTCTTGATCTTTCATAATTACTCCTCTTTAAAGTCTAAATAACTGAGATCTTCAATTTCTTCCCAAGGCATGAAAATCTCTTGGCCGTCTATTGCGTCTCCTGAATGAAATCCGATCAAAGACAATAAAATACCGTCTTCTTGAGTTTCTTTTAAAGTTCCAAAACTTGATTCATCTTCTTTTTCCCAAGGGAAAACAATTACATCTTGATTAATCATTTGCGCTGCCTTTTTTCGAATTGCTTCCATTTGCTACCTCCTTAATTAAGTTTAATAAGAACTAATAATTTAAAAATATCAATTTTATTCTTTTCTGTCAAATTCCTAATAAACGAGTTAGCATTTTTTTCTTTTCTGAAGGAGGCGCTTTCATGTTTCTGATAATTTGTCCAAAAAATTGAATGCTTTGATCATAAGTATTTTTATCAACTGGATAAGGAGTTGCGTCTTTGCCCCCATGAGCGAATGAATAGCGTGCCGGATCTTGATAAGAAGGCTTGGCTCCGTAAATCATTTCTGAAACTAAGCTTAAAGCGCGAATTGTCTTTGGGCCAACTCCGGGCAAGGATAATAATTTTTCGTAATTATTCGGTTTTTTTTCACAAACCTGGCAAAGTATTTTATCTAAATATTTACTCTTAGAAAAATCCTCATTAATTACTGGATGATATTTAAATTCTCTATTTTCTAGATTTAATAAAGTTCCTTGTCTCCCTTGCTTGTCTTTAAAGGAAGTCATTTGAGATAAATTTGAAGAATGTTTTCTAATTAAGCGGATATCTTTAATCAATCCTAAATATCCGCCTTGAACTAATTCTGAACTAATTTTTCTATTATCCGCGCTTTGTTTGGCAGTCAGATCTAAGGTAAAGACTTGTTTTTGGCTGCTAATCCCAGAATGCGGCTCGCAAACTAAATCATTTACTTTAGCTGAATGCCAATGATAGCGTCGGGCAGTTCGATGCTGTTGATTCATTCCTTGTTGAACTACAGTCCAGGCGCCATTTTTAGAAAAGAAAAAACTATGATGATAAAGTTGAAAATTATCTTGAACCAAAGAGCTGTCTACTTTAGCGCTCATTTTAGAATTATAGATTAAATTATCGCTTTGATCCTGATTAAAGCCGATTTTTAAACTATGTTCTTGAATTTGATCAGGAGCTTTTAAAGAGGTTTTTCCCTTGCCTCCGCAAATATATATTCCTAATTCTTTTTCTCTTCCTCTAATTGATTCTTTAAGCGCGCCGGTTAAAACAGTAGTTAATCCGGAAGCATTCCAATCAAACGCTAAAACCGTTCCTAATGATTGGAACCAAACTGGATCTCCGATTCGTTTAATAAATTCATCCGGTCCATACTCTTGAATAATGATTTCAATCATTTCTCGGCCAAGCTTAACCATCCGCTCAAATAGCCAAGGCGGGCATTTGCCAGAATCCAATCCAAATGTAGCAATTCCTTTGTGGATCATATAGTTAACTTTAACAAAAAATCGCCTTAAAGGCGATTTTATCTAACTATATTTTAAATATTTTTAAATAGCAAATTTTTGAATTAATTCTTGTTGAGTTAATAATTCTTCAGTTCGTTGGTTCATATTTTTTAATTTAATTTTTCCCTGTTGTTTTTCTTCTTGGCCGAGGATGATTAAATATGGGATTTCTCTTTTAGCCGCGTAAATAATTTGCTCTTTAAGCATATTGCTTTCGCCTAAATAAATTTCTGTTTTAATTTTATTTTTTCTTAATTCTTTGGCTAAAAGCATAATTTCAGAATCTAATTCTTTTTCTAAACGAGCAATTAGAACCTGGGCAGTCGCTTTAGTTTTTTCAAATTTATTTATTTTTTCCAAAGCGGCAATTAATCGATCAATTCCAACTGAAGCGCCAATAGCAGGCATTTTTTCTCCGGTAAATCTTTTAATCAATTGATCATATCTTCCTCCTGAAAAAACAGCGCCTATTTCCGGAATTTCAGTTAATTCAGTTTCAAAAACCAAGCCGGTATAATATTCTAATCCCCTGGCAATTGATAAATCAAATCGCCAATTTTTTTCAGGAATTTTTAATTCTTTTAATTGATCAATTATTTCTTGAATTTCTTTAATTCCTTCTTTACCAATTTCTGTTTTTTGAAAAAACTTTTTTAATTTAGAAATAATTTCTTTTTCTTTTGAAATTTCTAAAAATTGTTTAATTTTTGAAATTTGACTATCAGTCAATTCAGCTTCTTTTTTTAAATCTTTAAGAGTTGCATTAAAGCCGATTTTTTCAAGTTTATCTAAAATTCTAAAAACTTGTTTAGCTTTTTTAGATTTTAATTCACAAATTTCAGCTAATCCGTTTAAAAGTTTGCGATTGCTGAATTTAATTAAAAATTTATCTAAATCTAAAGCTTTTAAAGATTGGTAAATAATTTGCAGAATCTCTATATCCGCTAAAATAGAATTGCTTCCAACAATATCTATATCTAATTGGCTAAATTCTCGATAGCGTCCGGCCTGAGCTTTTTCTTTGCGAAAAACTTTGCCAATTTGATAACGCTTAAATGGCTTAATTAAATCAGGATTAGCAGCAATTACTCTGGATAAAGGAAGAGTCAAATCAAATCTTAAGCTAACATCCCTGCCTTTGCCTTTGGGATTGTCATTAAATCGGTAAACTTCCATTTTGAATTCATTTTGGTCAGTTCCTAAAACAGATGAGCGTTCTAAACAGGGAGTCTCTAAGGGTAAAAAACCGAAATATTCAAAAACCTCAATCAGTTGATTGATTATTTTTTGTTTTGGAATCATAGTTTCCGGCAAAAAATCTTGGAAACCGCTTAATAATTTAGGTTTTATTTTCCTGTTTTGCATATTATTCTTTTGATTGATACATTAGTTGGGCAGCTTTAGACTGAACTTTTTTAAAAGCTTGATTAGCGCATTCAACTATTAATTTTTCTTGTTCAGCTTGGCTTAAATCAGGATTAAGCTTAACTGCTAAAATTTGCATTTTTCCGTTAACTTTAACATTAATTCCGTTTTTTTCTTCTTCTGCTTCTTCTTGCTCTAACTTATTTTGCAGACTTTTTAATTGTTTAAGTTGTTTTAATTGGTCAAACATAGTTTTTAATATATTTAATGATTAAAGAAAAATAGGAGTGATAAAAATTTCAATAGCAGCAGCTAGAGCTAAAAAAGGAGCTAAATATTTTAAAGAAAATTTAATTCCTAAATTAAGCTCTTGCTTGAATTTTTTATTACGAATCTTATTCCCTTGGCTGTCTTTAAACGATTTTATATTTTTAGAAGCCCAATTAGGAAATATTTTTAATAAAACTTTTTCAGTCGCCATCCGGCCTATTCGCAAGCCAATTGCCGCGCCGATTAGCAAAATTGGGATTTCAATAATTCCATGCGGAATGATTCCGGCAAAAAAACCGCTTAAAGGCATTTTTTGAATCCATAAATAAGTAAAAATTCCTAGCAGGGAGCCGTTTGAAAACAGGCTTAAAACAGGATAAATTCCAAATATGATTCCTAAAAGAACGGTTAATAGTAAAGAGATAAGATTATTCAAAAAAACTAAAATGAATTGAATTAATGGCGAATAAGATAAGATTGAACCAAAGATTTCTTCAAATTGTTCCAATGCTTGAAGCGCTTGTTTTGGCTCTTGAACTGCTCCGATATATCCATAAGCAATTGAGAATAGAAAGATAAACAAGGAAAAAAGAATCAATGGCTTTAAAGAAAGGAAATATTTTTTATCATTCATAATATTTTTATTATATCTCAAATTATTTAATTAATCAATCAATTAAAAAGAGGCTGTCTTTTTGACAGCCTCTTTGATTTGATAACCTATTTGAACCTACCCAGTCCTGGCCCCATCGGACTCAAGAATTGAACTCCGTGTTCTCCGGCGCAGGGGTCATTACTGACTTGTTGAATGATGGCAAATTCCCCCCAGATAACCGGGCCAATCACATCCCCGTTTCCGGAAAACCAGGTTCCTTCAATCAATTCAGCGTCTGCGGGTACGGCCACGATCTTGACAAAATAATTCCATTCACAGACTTGGCCGTTTTCATTGATGTATTCGCCGGATTGATGGTTGGTCAGCCAGGCGCCGGAACCAATGTATGAATCGTATCCATAGTGCCGGTCCAGAAGGCCGTCATCGTCGCAGTCTTGATTGCTCAGCCAGGCGTCATTCCATTTCATCATCAATTTGACGTCTATATACGGCTGGCACCAGTCTGCGTTTCGGTAGGCATCGCAGTAATACCCATTGAAGAGACGGGCTTGGTAATTGTACCCCCAGCTATCATAGCCGGTCTGAATCACGTTTCCGTCTGAGGCATAGATTTGGCCGGATTGGATGGTGGCGCATTTTTGTCTTTTGGCTTGAACCGGACTCAGGGCAAACATCAGAACCAGACAGACGACTCCGCTTAATACAAGCAACTTTTTCATCAGTTACCTCCTTTTGAATAGGTTAAAGATTAAAGAACTGTTAGGGACAAATAAAAAACCTCCTTTCTTTTTTATTTGTTTATAAATTAAAATATTTTTAAGACTGTGTCAATAGGTTTGTTCTTGACAAAAGATTAATTAAGGAATTAAATATATAAAAATTGAACTTTAACATTTAAAATAGGAGGAAATTATGAAAGAAATTGATAGAGATCGCGAATTCATTATTGAAGAATTAGCCAATTTTTTAAAATTCTTAGAATCAAAAGGGGTTAATACAAGTTTGATTTCTGAAGCTGCGATTACAGAAGCTAAACAAATAGCCATTAAGAAAAATTTGCAAGAAAGATTAGAATCTTTAAGAGATTACAATAACCAACAAATAGAGTACTTGATTAGACGACTTCAAGAGATAAATGTTACTTCAACTGAAACAATAAGGAAAAGCTATTACTCAACGAATATTGAATTAATGGTAAATATTTGGAAAGAAAAATATCCAGATAAAAGCATTCCTCAAATAATTGAATCAGGCTGTTCTTTGGGAATCCCGGTAATTCATCGAGCTTGTCTTGGGATAGATGGCTTAATGGAGATAATTTCCGGTAATGCCTATCATATTGATCCTTTTGATTTAACTGAGCCTGATTTTGTAAAATCGCTTTTTCCTAAAAAAAGAGCATATTTTATCCACGATGTAATTAGAGGCGCTTTTTCCGACTATGCGAATGTAGCTGATCATCAAGTAATTTCTTTAGAAAAACTAGAAGAAGAACTTATGAAAAAAGGCTATTCTTGGTTAAATTTTGAAGAAGGAGTAGCTTTTTGTTTTTTTGCTGATGTTCATGATTGGCGGTTTGAAAATATTTTATGCTTGAATAGTTATTCTTTGAGTAAAAAACAAATTGTTAAATTTCGAATAACTAAAAATGGATATTTCCGCACCTCTTTAGTAAATCGGCCTGAAAACATCGTTGGAGGCGAGTCAACTTTTTTCCCTTGTTGCGCAAAGCGAAGTTGATAAAACAATCAGAGCCTTTTAAATTAAAAGGCTCTTTTTATTTTCACTCAAGCCATGATATAATTAAATTATGCAAAATGATTTGGAAAAAACTCAACAAGAGATAGAAAATAAGGCAAAAAAACGAGAAGCAAAGAAAAAGCCGAAAATGAAAGTTTCCGGCAAAAGTGTTTTTGAATTGAAAAAAAATATTCAACAGAAATCAAATAAAAAGCTTGACCGCAAAAAATAAAGTATGTTATGCTAAAATAGCTTAAGAAATGAAATTTATAATTCAAATTTTAATTAACGCTTTAGCTATTTTTTTAGCTGATTATTTAATTCCGGGAATTATTTTTAAAGGAGATATTTTAGATTTATTTATTGCCGGACTTTTATTAGGCTTAATTAATTTCTTTATTAAGCCGGTTTTAAAACTTATCTCTGCTCCCCTAATTATTTTTAGTCTTGGTTTTTTTATAATCATTATTAATATAATTTTGCTTTGGCTATTAGATTATTTAATGCCAGAATTAAGCATTGCTGGATTATGGTCGTATTTCTGGGGAGTTTTGATTATTAGCCTGGT
>CAZJBH010000016.1:0-12552 GCA_964544485.1 uncultured Candidatus Saccharibacteria bacterium | reverse complement strand
CTAACTTTAAATAAAGACGAAAAAAAAAGTAGAAAATAAAAATCATTAAAACTCCTAAAAAAAACTTGGTTCCTGCAGCTACAACTTTAAATCCAGTATAAAAAAAATCAACTACACTAAGATTACCTTCTAAAGATGTTATTGTTGAATAATAATTTTTTAAAAAAATATATAAAACAATATATAAAACAATAATAAAAGAAAATAAAATATATTCTTCAATCCGAATGGACTGAAGAATTTTTTTAAATCTATTCATAGTAAAAATTTATAGGTAGTTGAATTCGCTTTGTGCGGACCGTCGGGTAGTTAAACTCGCTTTGTTAAAATTTAATTGTTGTGCGGACGGTGGGAGTTGAACCCACATGAGATTGCTCTCACCAGGTCCTAAACCTGGCGCGTCTGCCAATTCCGCCACGTCCGCCTTACTTATTATCTTAAGCCAAAGCCTAATTTAGGTCAACTATTGACTTTTAGAATAAAATAATTTATAGTATTAAGTAAATTGATCTTTAAAATATAAATAAGAATATATACAACGAAAGGAGACAGAAATGGCAGAATTTTTACTAGGAGTTTATATCGGTCTTGGATTTACCGGTTTTGCCGCATTTTTTGCCGGGGCAATCGGTCTTATTATCTTCTTGGCAAAAAATAACATAATCCTTACTATGGTAGCCGAAGGAAGCGCTAAACAAATTACTAAATTTGACAGAATGCATAAAATTATTATCTCCTATACCGGCCATACTACTTCTGAAAATTATGGCATAGGAAATGTTGTTGAACTGCAAAATGAACATCCAGATAAAGACAAAAAAAGGATTTTGGGCGGTTTATATATTGTAGGCATTCCAGGTGTTCATAAAGTCTATAAATATAAATTTAAGTGGCTTTCTTTTGAAGAGACAGCAGATGCCCAGGGATTTATTGTTAACAAGGTTGTACCCCATGAAGAAGTCATTGATTATATTATGCTTAAAGACGATGTCTATTATACCTCTCTAAGAGAGGCTGAAACAAAAGGCGTTGTCCAAGTAAACGTTGATCTGCTTTTAACAATTCGGATTATTAACCCGCATAAAGCTTTGAACCGAGTCCAGGATTGGCTAGAAGCGACTCTTAATCAAGTTAAACCAGTTCTTCGGGATTATATCAAAACCTTAACCCCTGAAGAAATCATGGCTTCTCTGGAAGAAACCGAAAATGGCGGACTTCCTAAAACTGAAGAGATAGATCAATTTATTAGAAATTATCCAACTAATAATCCCCTGCGCCAAAAACTAATAGACGATTACGGAGTTAAAATAAAAAAATGCGGAATTGTTCATGTAGATCCAGCCGGTCCCAGAGCTTCAGAATATATTGAAGCTGCTTCTAAAAAATGGGAAGCAGAGAAAGAAGCTGATCGATTGAATAAAATCATTCAGACGATCAAAGACCAAGGAGACCAAGGAATGTATTTACGAACGCTAGAGGCCTTAGAAAAAGTAGGACAAGGTCAAAGCAATCTGGTCTTTCCAATTGGGTCTGTGCCTGATTTAATTCGCGCCTGGATGGGAAAACAAAGTAGTCAAGGAGGATAAAATGAATTTTATATTGATCTTCTTAGGGATAATAACTATCCCTACAATTGGACTAATAATATTTCTTTCTTGGCTTGCTTTTAAGGCTAGAAAAGAAAAAAACAAAAACCAAGATAAAGAAAAATCAGATAAAGATCTTTGGTGGGATTACTTCAAACCATATTTCGCCATTCCTTTATCATGGATTCTTTTCCAAGTAATTCTAATAATAGCCTTTCCGATGCAAGCTAAATGGATATTAAATAATTATTTAGGGTATATAATTGGATTGCAATTATTATTAATTAATTTAAACGCGTTTCTAGGGAAAAAAGTTGATTTTATAAACAATCCCGCGCGTAAAATTATGGTTGCCCTAAATACTATATTAATAATCTGCGTAGCTATTATGATTATTGGAAGAATTTTTTGGTGGCCATTTCAAGACTATAAGAATTATTTCCAATTCCAAGCATCTACAGTCACCCAAGCAATGCATGATATCAAAAAAGCAAATACAGAACACAAAACAAAAAATCTTAAACAAGAATTGTTTGAACTTAAAGAAAAATCCGAAAAAGAACAATTAACCCAACAAGAAATAATGCGCGCCAAAGAGATTCAAAAACAGTTAATCAAAATATATTCTGATACAACAGAAAAACAAAATCAAGCAAAAACCGAACAACAAATAGAAACAACCAAACCGAAAACTAAACCAACTTTTTTTGTTAATATGTCAAATTCAGGGATTATAACCATACCAGCTGGCCAAAGAATAATTGTTAGAAATTCCAATGGACAAATTCTTCATCTTAAAAAAGGAAATTATGTCCATCTGGAAATAGTAAAAGGAAAATATTGGAAAATGGCCTTTGTTGACGATTCAGGGCCAAAATTAAAACTTAAACCAATGCCTAAACAAAAGGCGAAAATAAAGATTACCAGTATTGCAACAAGCGATCAACTTGTTTTACAAAATACTGGTAAAGAAGAAATAAAATTAAAAATAAAAATTTCTTAACCAAACACAAAAGCCGAACCAAAAAGTTCGGCTTTTTTATTTCCGGAAATAAAAACCAATCTTTTAACTAAAGAAATTATCAACTACCACACTTACCAATCCATAAGCTGCGCCAGCAATTACTAATCCAATAATAGCATACATAATCATAGTTCTAGCCTTCTTAACTGTTTCTTCATTCCCTCCGGCAGTTACCCACATAATACCAGCGATTACAATAATCAATACTGAAATCAAAGCTAAAATGCCAGCTAACCAACTTAAAACATTATTAATAATTGTTGCCGGGCCAGCAGTTCCCAAAGCTGTTGTTGCGTCACCCATAGTAATATCAGCAAAAGCCACATTAAACATCAAAGCAAAGAGTAGCATTGGCAGGCCAATCTTAAACATTTTTTTACTCATTTTTTTCACTTCATTTCACCCCCTTCCTTGTTTAATTTATTTATTTCGCTCCTAATATTTCTAAAACAACTCGCAATAAACCGTATGATCCACCAACTACTATTAAACCAATTAAAGCGTAAATAATAGTTTTATTCGCTGCCTTAACTTTTTCTTCATTCCCTCCGGAAAAAATATACTGCATTCCGCCAATCACCACCATTAACATAGCTAGAGAAGCAACAATTCCGGCAAGCCAATTCGTAATACTGACAAACAAACCAACAAAGCTAGTCGCGGTAATCGGATTATCAATACTGGTAGCGTAAGTTCCCCCTGCTGCCTGCAAACTTAAAAAAGAAATTATAAAAATAAAAGAAGAAATTATTCCGATCAAACTAATTTTATAAACATATCTAATCATATTTATTCTGTTGAACAAGCTGGAAATTCATTCCAAGCCCAAATAACTTGTCCTGATTCGCTTGAGCTATTAGCTATAGTCTTAATCATTGTATCAACTATTAGCCAAGCGCTCAACATAATCGCTATCCCAATAACTACATTAAAAATAATATTTTTAGCTAATTGTAATTGTTTATCCTTGCCTGCAGAAGTAATATAAATAAATCCAGCTATTACAATCATAAACACAGCTACTGGCACAGCTAATTTAATTAAAACAAAATTTATAATATTGCTAAACAACTGCCAAAGATGACAAAGCTTACATTCTGGCTCTCCGCTTCCTCCGCAAGGAACCAAGCCGCCTGCTTGCGCTATAAAAACAAATAAAAAATTAACAAATAACAAAAAAACAAATATTATTTTGAATCTTTTAGAAAACAACATATTAATCATATCCAAGCGCTCTTATTCGTTCAGCTGCTTTTTTAATTGCTTCTTCTACTTTTGCTTCCCTAGTTACTACTGATTCTATCATATCAGCTAAATATTGCTCAATAGCAATATTATTTACCTGATACCAAGAATGAGCGCTTAAAGTTTGTTCGGCAAAAATACCTAAATCCTCATCTTGCTTCTGCCAATTAATTAAATCTCTACGAGCAGTCGGTTTATTGCTTACTTTTAAATAATCCCTATAATTATCGGTTCGAGTCAGCCAATTAATAAATTGCCAAGCAGCTTTGGAATGTTTGCTATTTTTAGAAACTGCCAGCCCCCAATAATTAGCATAATTAACTTTGTTTTTTGCTTCTTTAATTTGAGGCGCGTAAGAAACACCGAATTCAAGATAAGGCGCATCCTGGCGAATTTCTTCTATTTGATAAGAATAATTCAACATCATGCCAACTATTCCTTCTTTAAACGCGTCTATAGAATAATGCATTCTGTTATTCCAAGTATAAACTGATTTTAAGGGATTAGCAAAATCAGTGTAGAAACTTAATGCTTCCTGTCCAGGATAAAAGGTTCCTTCTTCTGTTTTTATCTCGTCGTCAAAAACAACTTCTTTTTCTTTTCTGTCAACAATTGGAGTCCCTGACTGAAACATTAATAAACTTAAAATATCGGTTGAACGATTAATTGAACGAGCTGTGCCAATAGCTGCGCCGGCTCGAGTAATATTATTCTCCTGATCGCGAACAGTAATCTTTTCCACATCAGTTAAAAAATTCTGCCAAGTTTCCGGCGGCCGAGGAATAGCAACATTATTAAAAATATTTTTATTATAAAAAAGAGCTAATGTATCAACTGACAAAGGCAAAGCTCCAACCACGCCGCTAACTACAAAATCATCATAAACCACATCTACAAATTCAGTCTGTACTTGTTTAGCGGTAACTAATGTCTGCGGAGCTCCAATTATCTTATTCTCATAACGCGGAATCCATGTATTATGCAACATAAATATATCTGGACCGCGGCCACTCGCTACTGCTCCTAAGAAATCATCCTCATAATTAACAATATTTTTTTTGTAATAATTAATTTTTATATGAGGATACTCTGTATTAAAATTCTTGATTAAATTTTTGTAAATATCAGAATCATCAAAAACACCCCAAAATTCTAATTCCACCTTCTCTATATTAGTCGGTTGTTTTTGCCAAAGCACTAAGACAAGAAAAGCGCCAATTATAATTACGCCTGCTGAAACTAAAATAATAACCGCTCTTTTGTCTAATTGCATAATAAACTATTTTTTATAAACCGAACCAAAATGATGTTCATCTAAAGATAATTCCTTAATCAAAGTAAAACCAATAGAATCTATTAATTGGCTGGCTTGGTCTTTATTCAATAACCATCCTTCTTTAGGCGCTAAAGCTGATCCAGAGCTCCATTCAATCAAAACTATTTGTCCATTTGGCTTTAAAATTCTTTTAGCTTCTTCAAGAATCGCTTCTTTTTTCTGAGATTGAAAAAGAATATTCCGCATCATAACTAAATCTACTGACCCATCTTCAATTTTAGATCCTCCAAGAGTTTCTAAATTGCAATGAACCGTAACTATATTTCCAACTTCTGCTAATTCAGCTTTACTCTTAACCGCTTCTAAATTATCCCGAATTACATCTAAGGCATAAACTTTTCCTTGTCCCGCAGCCTTAGCTAAAGGAATAGTAAAATATCCTCCTCCACAGCCAAAATCAGCGATGATTGCTTCTTCACTTATTTCTATCTGTTCTAATATTTTTTCCGGAAGCATTAACCCTCCGTGTTCTTCAGACATAATAATAATAATGTTAAATACAAGCTGCAGAAGCAACTTTATCTTCTTTGGCCAAGCTCATAATGCGAACTCCTTGAGTAGCTCTGCTTAAAAGAGAAATATCCTTTAAAGCGGTCTTAATAACTTGCCCTTTTTGGGAAATAACGATTAAATCCTGCTGCGTATTGCCAATTATCTTGCTAACTGAGATATCTCCGGTTCGCTGATTAAGCTTAGCAGTTTTAATCCCATAACCACCTCTTTTTTGTATTTTGTAACTCTCCAGCTTAGTTCTTTTTCCATATCCATTTTCAGTAATGATTAACAAAGCTAAATCTTTTTTTAGATAGCGATAATCAATTACATCCATTCGAACAAGATTATCATCATCTCTTAGATGAATTCCTCTGACTCCGGCAGCAGACCGGCTCATTGGACGAATATCTGATTCTTTGAATCGAATGCTTTGGCCTTTCTTAGTTATCAGCATTAATTCATCCTTGCCAGTAGAAGTATCAGCCCATTTTAATTTATCGTCTTTTTTAAGCTTCATAGCAATCAAACCGTTTCTTCGAACATTCTTAAAATCATCAATTTTTACTCTTTTGATTATACCATTTTCAGTCGCCATGGTTAAATATTGGATATCCACATCCTTACTAATATTTAAGACCGCAGTAATATATTCTTTAGGCCCAAGCTGTAAAATATTAACAATTGCTTGTCCGCGGGCAACCCGGGAAGCTTCTGGAATTTCATAAGCCTTAGCTTGGAAAACCCGTCCCTGATCAGTAAAAAACAAAATATTATCACGGGTTGAAGCTGACAAAAAGTGATTGACTGCATCTTCTTCGCGCGGCTTAATTCCAACAATTCCCTTGCCTCCTCTTTTCTGCGCCTTGTAATTTTTAGGATTAACCCGCTTAATATATCCGCCTTGAGTTAAAATAACAATACATTCTTCTTCTGGAACTAATTCTTCCTCATTAAATTTATCAACTGGCCCAACATAGACTCTGGTTTTCCTTTCATCCGCGTATTTAGTCTTTAATTCACGCAATTCTTTTTTGACTACTCCTAAAATCTTTTTCGGACTCTTAAGTAATTCCTGTAATTGCTTGATTAATTCTTTTAATTTTTTTAATTCATCTTTGACTTTTTTCTGTTCTAAGCCAGCTAAAGCTTGTAATTTCATTTCTAAAATCGCAGTTGCCTGACGATCAGAAAGCTTAAATTTTTTCATTAAACTAGCATGCGCTTTTTCTTTAGTAGGAGATTTTTTAATTGTCTCAATAACTTCGTCAATATGATCCAGCGCCTTAACTAATCCTTCTAAAATATGCGCTTTTTCTTTGGCTTGTTTTAAATCATGCTTTACTCTTTTAGTAACTACTTCTCGGCGATGTTTAATGTATTCTTCTAAAATTCCGGCTAAAGATAAAACCTGCGGTTGAATTCCATTCACCAAAGCCAATAAATTCATATGAAAAGTTTTTTGCAGATCAGTCTGTTTGTATAACTGATTAATAATTTTCTTAGGATAGGCTTCATTTTTTAATTCAATGACTACTCTAATTCCATCTCGATCAGATTCATCGCGGATATCTTTAATTCCTTGAATTTTCTTATCTTTAACTAAACCAGCCATTCTTTCAATCAAAGTTGATTTATTCACCGCATAAGGAATTTCTGAAATAATGATTTGAAATTTACCTTTTTTTGTTTCAATAATCTCTGCTTTTCCCCGATTAACAATCCCGCCTTTGCCAATGCTATAGGCCTTAATCATCTCTTTTCTATCATAAATTTCACCGCCGGTTGGAAAATCAGGCCCTTTAACAAATTTAAATAAATCTTTAACCGTAGCTTTGGGATGATCAATCAAATAAGTAATCGCGTCTATAAGCTCGCCTAAATTATGAGGCGGAATATTGGTTGCCATACCTACTGCAATACCCATGACTCCATTTAATAGTAATTGTGGAAGTTTAGCCGGCAAAACAGTTGGCTCTTTTTTCGTTCCATCATAATTATCCATCCAAGCAATTGTTTCTTTATCAATATCAAGCAACATCTCTTCAGTAATTTTAGCCATTTTTGCTTCTGTGTATCTAGCAGCAGCTGGATTATCTCCATCGATGCTGCCAAAATTTCCTTGGCCTTGAACCAAGGGATAACGCATGGAAAAATCTTGAGCTAATCTAACCATAGCGTCATAAACCGCCATATCCCCATGCGGATGATATTTCCCGAGGCACTCTCCGGTAATAGCAGCTGATTTCCTGAACCTAGCTGAATTATTCAAACCCATTCGATGCATTGAATAAAGAATTCTTCGATGAACCGGTTTTAATCCATCCCGCACATCAGGCAAGGCACGAGAAATTATTACGCTCATAGCATAATCTAAATACGATTCTTTCATCTCTCTGGTAATTGGATATTTCCTAATATATCCAATTTCTTTTTTATCAGTCACTGATTCTTTAGTTTGAGATTGAGTATTTGTTTTTTGTTTTGTCATAAAATTAAGGCCGAGAAGGCAATCTATTCAACTGATAATTTTTTTCTTCTTCTTGAATTGTTTGAGTATTCTTTAACTCTTCCCATTCTTGATCAAGTTGATCTACTTGATTGTCTTTTTCTTTTAAATCTTTCCAAAAAGCGCTAAAGCTTGACTTAATTGAACCAAGCAAAGTAGGAGTATTTTCTTTTATTCTTTGAAAAGAATCAGTTATTTCTTTCTCTGGAATTGATTCATTAGTTAAATTATTAATTGAAGCCTTAAAAGAAAGACTCCAAAAACCAACTACTAATAACATAGAAATAACTACGCATCCCCACATAATTTGGGTTCGAATATGTCTTGGTTTATTCCTAATTTTTTCCAAAAAATCAAAAAAAGACATGATTATGGTTTCATTAAGATAACTTCCATAACTTTTTCAGTCAAATCCTTTGCTTTTAAATTTAACTTATCAATTGGTTTTTGTCCGTTTCCTCCCATTCGCTTTAAAAAATCATCAGCTGAATCAAGCTGAATAGATAACTTGGGAATTTTGTAATGCATTGGAATTATTATCTTTGGCTCTAGCTGTTCAACAATCTTAGCCGCTTGTTTTCCGTTTAAAGTAAAATTGCCGCCAACCGGAATCATTAAAACATCAACCATGCCTAAAGCTTCTAATTGAGTATTGCTTAATCGCTCTTGCCCTAAATCTCCTAAATGGCAAACTCTAATTCCATCAAGTTCAATTAAATAAATCGTATTCTCTCCCTTATCCTTGCCCTGGTTATTATCATGATAGCTCAAAACTCCGTTTATTCTGACTCCGCTAACTTCATATTCTCCCGGAGTATTGATAATAAAGGGATCGCCTGAAATCGCTTGAACATTATTATGATCATAATGATCATGAGTCACTAAAAGAATATTTGCATTTCCGCGCGGCGGAATTAAACCTATTTTTTTATCAAAAGGATCAATCATTAAAGTTAAATGCCCGCCTTGATTCTCTAATTTAAAACATGAATGTCCATACCATTTAATATTCATAATCTAATATCTCTAAATTATTTATTAGTCTCCTATATCTTATCACATTCAATAGCTCTTGCCAAGAATAAAATCTTTGGTTATACTGTTTTCTATGGCAATAAAAAAAGAAAAACCAAAATTAAAAGCAATGAAAGAATTGCTGAATGAAAATAATGAATCTCCTGAATTTCCGCAAACAGGAGAGTTAATTCAAGGAACCATTTTAAAAATTAGCAAGCATGAAATGATTCTTGATCTCGGTCCTTTAGGAACCGGGATAATTTATGGCGGAGAATTAAGAGAAAATCGAGATATGGTTAAGGGGCTAAAACAAGGAGATAAAATAACTGCTTTAGTAGTAGATTTAGAAAATGATGAAGGACATATAGAACTTTCCTTAAAAGAAGCTAATCTAGAACAAGCCTGGACTGATTTAAAACAAGCCAAAGATGAAGACCAAACAGTTACTGTTAAAGTTATAGAAGCTAATCGCGGCGGCTTAGTAATTAGACTTTACGGAATCATTGGATTTTTGCCAGTTTCCCAACTTTCTCCACAAAATTATCCTCGAGTTGAGGGAGGCGATAAAAACAAAATTTTAAACCATCTTAATCAATTTATCGGCCAAGAAATAGAAGTAAAAATTTTAAGCTTAGATAAAAAACAAGATAAATTGGTTGTTTCTGAAAAAGCGGTTAAAAAAGGAGAAATTACTGAGAATCTCAAACAATACAATAGCGGCGATATAGTTGAAGGCACAGTAACCGCTTTAGCTGATTTTGGCGCCTTTATTAAATTTGATCAAGATTTAGAAGGTTTAGCGCATATTTCAGAATTAGATTGGCAAATTATTGATCACCCTAAACAAATTCTTAAAGAAAACGATCAAGTCAAAGCACAAATTATTGATATTTCCAATAATCAAGTTTCTTTATCTTTGCGAGCGCTTAAAAAAGATCCTTGGGAAGCAATCGGAGATAAATATCAAAGCGGGCAAATGATAGAAGGCAAAGTAGTGAAAATAAATTCTAATGGCGCTTTTGTTGAAATTGAACCGGGAATTCACGGTTTAGTCCATAATGCTGAATTTAGCAATTCTGAAAAAGATTTAGAAATAAACAAAACCTATAACTTTGAAATTCACACCTTTTCTCCTCAGTACCATAAAATGACCTTGAACTTGAAAAAATAAATTATGAAATATTTATTTAAAAATATTTTAATCGCTTTTTTAGTATTCCTGACTATCGCAGGATTTTTTGCTTTATTAAACAACCAAGAACAAGAAGCTGAACAAATCAATTTAAATCAATTAGCTGCTGAAATCAATCAAGGCAAAGTTGAAAAAATCAGCGTCCAAGGAGAAAAACTAACAATTCAACTTAAAGACGGAGCCAAGCAAGAAGCAACCAAAGAAACTGAATCTTCTTTAACCGAATCATTAAAAAATTTCGATGTTAATACTGAACAGCTTAAACAAGTTAATCTAGAAATTAAAGGAGAAAGCGGAGGCGTATTTTTCCTTAGAAATATTCTCCCATTTTTACTTCCTTTATTAATTATTGGATTTTTCCTTTGGTTTATGTTCCGCGGCGCTCAGCGAGGCCAAATGAAAGCTTTTACTTTTGGCCGCTCCAAAGCTAGATTAATTGATCCTAAAGATAAAAAAAACCGAGTTACCTTTAAGGACGTAGCTAATCTCAAAGAAGCCAAACAAGAACTTTCTGAAATTGTTGATTTTTTAAAAAATCCTAAAAAATTTATTAATCTAGGAGCTAAAATTCCTAAAGGCGTCTTATTAGTCGGTCCCCCAGGAACCGGAAAAACTCTTTTAGCCCGGGCAGTTGCCAGCGAAGCGAGCGTGCCTTTCTTTTCAGTTTCTGGATCAGAATTTGTTGAGATGTTTGTCGGTGTCGGAAGTTCGAGAGTACGCGATCTTTTTCAAACTGCTAAAAAGAACGCGCCAGCTTTAATCTTTATTGACGAGCTTGATGCGATTGGCCGACAGCGCGGAGCCGGGTTAGGCGGCGGACATGATGAACGCGAACAAACTCTTAATCAAATCCTGGTAGAAATGGATGGATTTGATCCAAATACCGGAATTATTCTGATCAGCGCGACTAACCGGCCAGATGTTTTAGATCCAGCTTTGCTCAGGCCAGGCAGATTTGATCGAAGAGTTACCTTAGACTTACCTGACCTTAAAAGCCGAAAACAAATTCTGGCTATCCATTCAAAAAACAAACCATTAACTACTAGTGTCAATCTTAGAGAAATTGCTGAAAGAACTCCTGGATTTTCCGGGGCTGATTTGGCTAATCTGGTTAATGAAGCTGCTATTTTAACCGCGCGGAGGAATAAAAAACAAATTAGCCAAGATGAATTGCGCGAATGTATTGAAAAGGTTTTGTTAGGTCCAGAAAGAACAAGCCACGTTTTATCTAAAAAAGAAAAAGAAATCGCTGCTTATCATGAAGCTGGCCATGCTTTAGTAGCTGCTTTGTCAAAACACAGCGATCCAATTCAAAAAGTCTCAATCATTTCCCGCGGATCAGCTGCTGGCTATACTCTAAAGCTTCCTACTGAAGACAAGCATTTCCATACCAAATCAGAATATATTGATGAATTAGCCACCTTATTAGGCGGATATGTAACTGAAAAAGTAATCTTTAATGAATTAACCACCGGAGCTTCAAGTGATCTTAAAAAAGCGACTCAATTAGCTAAACAATTAATTACTCAATATGGAATGAGCGAAAAACTAGGACCGCGCACCTTTGGCAGTAAAGACGAAGCTGTGTTTCTAGGCAGAGAAATCAGTTCAGAAAGAGATTATAGCGAAGAAGTAGCTGCTCAAATTGATAAAGAAATCACTCGTTTAACTGAACAGGCTTTTAAAGCGGCTAAGAAAATAGTTACGGAGAATAAAGATCGATTGGAATTAATTGCTAAGCAATTACTTAAAAAAGAAACTATTGAACGGAAAGAATTTGAAAAGTTGATGAAAAAGAAAATCTAATCTTAATTTTATTAAAGATACAAGAAATGCTTAGTTTTAAAAATTAAGCATTTTTTTATTCAAAAGATTGACCAAAAAGAGAGAAATAAGTAGAATATAAATATGGGCGCATAGCTCAATGGCGGAGCAGGGCTCTTATAAGGCCAAGGTTCCTGGTTCGAATCCAGGTGCGCCCACATATATATTTCCACAGGGGCGTATAGCTCAGTTGGTTAGAGCGCATCGTTGACATCGATGAGGTCTCCCGTTCGAGTCGGGATACGCCCACTCTATTAATTTAATCATAAATTTTTATGAAATCTGAATCTTTGCCAAAACAAGAAACTTTGGAAAACAAAGAAAATC
>CAZJBH010000015.1:0-13997 GCA_964544485.1 uncultured Candidatus Saccharibacteria bacterium | reverse complement strand
TCCAGCTTGCCTTGATTCAGAGATAAGGTCTTGTTGTTTAAGTTGGTCAATGATTTGGTAAGCAGTTGGCCGGCTAATTTTAGCTTGCTGGGAGATTTGTTGAACCGAGGCTTGGCCTAATTTCAAAGCTGCCAGATAAACCTGGACTTGTTTTTCAGTTAAGCCTAATTTTCTTAATTCTAGCGGTAAAGTATCCATAACCTAAGCATAGCTCAACTTAATCTATTTGGCAAGAGTAAAAACAACTATTTTCTGTCAGTATATATTTTACATCTATAACTTCTCAAAATCCGCTTGAATAAAGGGGATTTTTTAATATTTTCTTGTGTGGATAACTTTTTGTCAGAAAACTCTTGACAAAAGTATATGTTTCTTGGTAGAGTAAGCCTAATTAGTTAAGTAATTCTTATGGAAAGCAAAACTATTCTTATTCTAATTGTGATTGCTATTCCTGTTTTACTAACCTTATTGATTTGGCTATTAGGCAGATATTACAAGAGAAAATAGCAAGCCATATAAATTAATCAATCAAGCCAAGGAGGTCTAGTATCTTTTTGGCTTGGCTGATTAACAAAGAGCCAAAAGGTTCTTTGACAATATATACACAAAAGATAAGGAGGTGGTAGATATGGATAATAAGAGTTTTGCTTTTTTGGCGCACAGGGTAGAGTCTTGGAATGCGCTTTTAGATTCCAGACTTTTTAGCTATTTACATAAATATCCCCAATTACATTGGTGTTGGATTTGGTTGGCGCCTTTGTATTGGATTGTTTCAGTAATTTCTCTTTTTACCAAAAGAGGATATGAGACAGTTGATAAGTTTGAAATGGCTGGAATGTCGGGCGAAACTATTTTGTTGCGTAATTACGCATGGCATTTTTTGTTCGGCAAAGCCAGAAGGATAATCAAAAAAAGAATTTTAGCAGCCGTTTTGTCAGCCCAAGAAAGGAATCAAGTAATTGGCCTTGGCGCGCTTACTAAAGCAGAATGGCTTACCCAAGGCGGCAAGTGGATTGTTGATAAATTGGGCGATCAGCTTAACGCTGTTTTAGTTCATGGAGATACCCTAACAGCTGCAACTTGCTTAAAACAGCTTGATGCTATTAGAAAAAAGTATGGGATTGATTCTCCGGTATTTATGACTGGGGCAACTTCCAAAATTGGCCGGGCAAATGCTTTAACTTTGGCTAGAAATAAAGTCTTGGTTAAGATGTTTACCCAGGGCAAGAAAGGACAGGCTCGAGTTAGAGCGATTCAGAAAGAAGCGGGAGTTTATGCCCAATATATTGAGCTGGCTTCTTCGCTTAAAGATGGTTCGGATTGCTATTTGTGGTTATTGGGTAAATCAAAACCGGCTGGATCGAGATTACTCCGTGCTATTCCTAAAGGAGCGGTAGCGGTAAATTTTTCGGTTCCTAATCCGTTAGGAGAAAATAAGGAACGACCTCGGTCAGATTTAATAGTAATTGAAGGCGGTTTATTGGCTTATGATTCTTCAGTTACCAATCTTAATTTTACCATGAGATTGCGGCCAGGTCTGACTTATGCATGTCATGCCGCTACTATGGTTCATGCTTATGAGGGGTGGCGTCATCATGAAGTCACTAAAGTTGATACAAGTCAGTTAAAATTTGTTTGGCAGGCGGCGGAAAGAATCGGTTTCTTTTTGCCGGAACTTCCTGAGTTTAAACTGCAAGAACGGAAAGCATCTTTTTGGGCAAAGCTTGGAGAAGTCCCGGCTTCAATTGCTCTTTAGGGATGCTTTTTAAAACCTCCCTGCAATCGCAAAAGCGTTTGCAGGGATTTTTTTATGGTGGTAAAATATTAAATAGAAAGATGAATATAAATATTCCTACAATTTTTCCATTAATTAGCGCTCTTTTGGTTTTTTCCTTGGGATTATTTGTTTTTTTTAAAAACAAGAAATTGACTGTTAATAAAATTTTTGCTTTGCATTCTTTGGTAATTACTATTTGGCTGTTTGGAACTTTTATGATGTTTTTAAGCAGAGAAAATAGAGAGGCTGTTATTTTTTGGGATAGATTTATTTATATAGGCGTAGTTTTTATCCCGGTAATTTTATATCATTTTAGTATTGCTTTTTGTAAAATTAAAAATCAGAAAAAATTACTTGTCTTAGGGTATATTTTATCTTTTGTTTTTTTAATTTTAAGCCGGACTGACTATTTTGTTTCTGATTTGTTTGAATATAAGTGGGGGGTTCATACTAAGGCTAAATTTTTTCACCATGTATTTCTTGTTTATTTTGTTTTTTATGTTTTCCTCTGGTTTTATAATATCTATAAGTATTATCAGAGAATAACTAGTCCTCTTATTAAGCAGCAAACAAAATATATTTTTATTGCCTTTCTTTTATTATTTACTATTGGGCCGATGGCTTATCTTCCTGCTTATGGGATTGGTATTTATCCTTTTGCCTATATTTCTGGTTTGGTTTTTACTATTATCCTTGCCTACGCCATTCTCAAATACCGCCTCATGGATATCCGAGTAGCAGTTAAGCGAAGCACTGTCTTTACTCTGTTAGTCATTGTCATTAGCGCAGCCTATGTTTTGGCTGCTTTTCTTTTATCCTGGTTTGTCTTTGGCGGCACTTACACTCTCCAATCTCAAATATATATCGGCTTGATTGTCGCTCTCTTAGTAGCGATTGGCTTTCGTCCCTTCTATGACTGGTTAAAGCAAATCACTGATACTTTTCTATTCAAAGGAGAGTATCATCCTCAGAAACTAATCGCTGATATTTCTACTTTTTTATCCCAGACTCTAGAATTAGACAAATTAATTAACTTTTTAATTCAAAGAATTCAACAAGCTTTGCGAGTAGATAAAGTTAAAGTTCTTTTGTTAGGCAAAAAAGCTTTAGCTGACCAAGAATATTGTTTAGTTCGGTTTTTTGAATTTAAAAACAAAGAACCTTTAATTCTAGAAGAATTAAAAAGAAAACAAGCAGAAAAAGATTCAGACAAGCAAACTCAACAAGCTATTCAGGTTTTAGAAAAAAATGATTTAGCTTTGGTTCTTCCTCTATTAATTCAACAAAAACTAATCGGTTTGTTAACTTTATCCTCTAAGAAATCCGGGGATATGTTTACTCAAGAAGATGTTCAAACTTTGGAAACAATTGCTTCTCAAGCAGCCATAGCCATAGAAAACGCTCATTCTTACCAGAAAATCAAAGATTTTTCTAAAACTCTGCAGCAAGAAGTAGATCGCCAGACCAAAGAGTTAAAACAGGCTAACCAAGAATTAAAAAAGCTTGATCAAGCCAAGTCTGAATTCATTTCCATGGCTTCGCACCAATTAAGAACTCCGGTTTCAGTCATCAAAGGAATTTGTTCAATGATGAAAGAAGGGGATATTGCTAAGCTGCCTCAAGAAAAACAAGAGCGTTTCTTAGAAGGTCTTTGGCAAAAAAGCTTAAAACTAGAAAGCATTATCTCTGATATTCTGAATGCGACTGAAATGACTAGTTCTAAATACCAAGTTAGAAAGGAACAAGCTAAATCAGTAGATTTAAATGAATTAATCCAAGAAATTGTTTCAGATTTCAAAGAAATTGCTAAAGAAAGAAAGATTCAGCTTAAATTTGTTAAACCAAAGAAAAAGCTTCCTCAGATTCATGGGCAAAAAGAATATTTAAGAGAAGCGATTAGCAACTTAATTGATAATGCGATTAAGTATACTCCTTCAACCAAAGGAAAGAAGCAAGGAATCGTTAAAATCTTCCTGACAAAAGAAAAAGATTATGTTATGATTAAAATCAAAGATAATGGAATCGGTATTCCTGAGAAAGAAATTCCTAAACTGTTTAACAAGTTTGAACGAGCCAGCAATGCCCGGGATATGTATACTGATGGTTCTGGCTTAGGCCTATTTATTGTCAAAGAAATTATTCAAGGCCATCATGGCCAAGTTTGGGCAGAAAGCGAATTAGGCAAGGGATCTCAATTTTTTATTAAACTGCCGATTAAATTCTTCGGCCAGGTCGATGTAAGGAAACATATTTTGGAGGAGTGAATATGGAACAAAAAAAGATTCTTTTTATTGAAGATGATCCGGATCAATTAATGATTTATCAAAGCAAGTTTGATCTGGAGGGTTTTTCAATGATTTCAGCTGATAACAAAGAAGATGGGATTAATTTAGCTTGCCAGGAAAAGCCGGATTTAATCTTGTTGGATTTATTGCTTCGGAATGAAAATGGAATGGATGTTTTAAAAGAGTTAAAAGAAAATCCAGCTACTCAAGAAATTCCAGTGATTGTCTTTACTAATTTTGATACTCCAGATTCAAAAGAACAGGCTCGTAAATTAGGAGCCTTGGAATATATTGTTAAAACCCAGATAACTCCGGGAGAGGTAGTTGAGAAGATAAAGAAGTTGATCTAAAGTTTTGTAATTTAATTAGCTTATGAATTTAAATTTTAAACAAAAACCTGCTTTTGGCATGGATGTTAGCGACTTGTCTTTTAAGATGATTCAGTTAAATAATCGTAAAGGCAAATTAAATTTAGCTAGCTATGTTAAATATGATATTCCCAAGGGACTGATTCAAGGAGGAGAAGTAAAAAAACAAAAAGAATTAATCAAAGTTTTGAAAGATTCTTTTAAAAAAAATAAAGGAGAGCCTTTTTTTGGAAGGAGAGTGGTTTGTAATTTGCCTGAAGAAAAAGTTTTTTTAAGAATAATTCAATTGCCTAAAATGAAGCGAGAAGAATTAGATAAAGCAGTTTATTGGGAGGCAGAAGCGCATATTCCGCTTGATATTGAAGATGTTTATCTAGGTTGGCAAATTATTCAGCCAATTTTTAAAAATATTGATCATTTAGATGTTCTAATTGCTGCTACTCCGCGCAAGCTAGTGGATAATTATCTTAATTTTTTAAAACAAAGCGGATTAGAGCCAATTGCTTTAGAGCCGGAATCAGTTGCTATGGTTAGAAGTTTAACCGATGAAAAAGATTTAACGCCAACCATGGTTGTGGATTTAGGCGCCTCAGGAAGTAATTTTGTTATTTTTTCAGCTTTAGCAATTAGATTTACTTCCCATATTCATGTTTCCGGACAAATGTTTGAACAAGCGATTATGAAAGAATTAGGAGTAGATGAGGAAAAAGCTAAGCAATTAAAAATACAAGTAGGTTTGGATGAAAATAAGGAAGAGGGAAAAGTTTATCAAGCGCTTTTGCCAATTATTAAAGATTTAGCCCAGCAAATTAAGGATTACGCTGTTTTTTACCAAGAGCATGCTACTCATGTGCATGGTCCGAATGGATCTATTGGACAGGTAATTTTATGCGGCGGAGATTCATTATTAATTAATTTGCCTGAGTTTTTAAGTCAAGAGATTGGCTTGCCAGTAAAATTAGGCAATCCCTTTAAGCATGTTCTTGGAGAGCAAATTAAAATGAATAAAAAAGAGAAAATTACTTATACAACTGCTTTGGGCTTAGCCTTAAGAGATATTTATGATTAAAGTAAATTTATTGCCTCCAGCAGAGAAGAATAAATTAAAATTAGAAAAATTGCAAAAGAAAATATACTTTTGTTTTTTATGGCTGGCTGGGGTTTTGTTGATTTTTGTTGGCTTACTATTAAGTACTTATTTTATTATCCAAGTCATGCTTCAGGGACAGGAAAATTTAATTGATCAAAGAAAAGCCAGTCAGAAAAATAAAGAGATTGCTTTAATGCAAGAACGGATTAATCAAGCCAATCAAAGATTAAAATTGGTTAATAAAAAACAGCAAACTTTTGTTGTTTGGACGCCGATTTTATTAGAATTCAGCGATCTTGTTCCAAATCAAGTCCATTTAACTAATTTAAGTTATCAAGAAGCGAATGAGAGGTTGCGTCTTTCTGGATACGCGCAAACCAGAGAAGATCTTTTAATTTTTGAAGAAAAGCTTAAAACTAGCAACTTTTTTACTGATTTAGAATCTCCTTTAACCAATATTATTAAACAAAGAGATATTAATTTTAATTTTAGCTTAAAGCCAATTCCTCAAAGCGGTTTAAATAAATGAATTATTCAGTCAAAAAAATTCTTGCAGGCTTGATAATCGCTTGTTTAACGGTTAGCTTTTTTACTTGGTTGTTTATTCTGCCATTAATTGATAAGATTTATCAAGCTTCAGAAGAATATTTGGAAAATCAAAAAACTATTAAAATTTTAGATGAACAAGTTTTTTTGTTCCATAAATTAAGAAAAGACTATTTGCAAAAACAAGGCGATTTATCGAATGTTGAAAAAATCTATCTGCCTGATTCAGAAACAGTTGGCTTTATTACCACTCTGGAAGAAATAGCTCGCCAGACCGGAAATCTTTTTGAGATTAAAACAGCTAGTTCTTTTAGCGAAGAAGAAGCGCCTTTTTTGTCATTGCAGATTTCTTTATGGGGTGATTTTAATAGCTTATTGGAATTTCTAGCTAATTTAGAAGATAGTCCTTATCCGCCTTATCGCTTAACTGAAATAGACAGGATTTCTATTCAAAGGATAGGTGATCAAGCCTTAACTGATCAGGAAATCAATCTTAGTTCAAATGATTTGGAAACCGTTTTAGGAATTAAAGTATATATGGAATAATTTAAGAATATTAAAATGGCTAAACTTAAAATTTCAATTGATAGGATTTTGAGCTTTTTAAACAGATATTTTCTCTGGATAATTGGAGGAATCTTTTTGCTTTTATTTATTTATAGCGCTTATCTTTATTATATTTCAGTCTATTCTTTGCTGAACGATTCAATTGAATTAACGCAGACCGAATTAATTTTGGATGAGCAGGTTTTTAATCAAGTTTCAGAAAATATTCAGCAAAGAAAAGAACTTTTAAAAGAGGTTCGAATAAACTCTTATACTAACCCGTTTTCTAATTGACTTTGCGCTTCTTTTTGGTATAATAGGGATTTAAAGGCGCCTGTAGCTCAGTGGATAGAGCAACGGGTTTCTACCCCGTAGGTCGTGGGTTCGAATCCTACCAGGCGTACTAAGATGGTGCCAGTAGCTTAGTTGGTTTAAAGCGTCAGATTGTGGCTCTGAAGATCGAGGGTTCAAATCCCTCCTGGCACCCCCATAAAGCTTCTTTGGATAAAAGAAGTTTTTTATTTTTAAAATAATCCACAGTTAATTCTATTGACTTAGCATGGGTGAGTGTGGTAAAATTTTACCACATAAACATTAACAAATTATTATGATTAAAAATTTAAAAAAATTTGGCAAGTTTTTAAAAAAAATAAGGATTGAACAAAACTTAAGTTTAAGGGAGGTTTGTAAAAAGGTTGGCTATGATGCGAGTAATTGGAGCAAGATTGAGAGAGGAGTTATTGCTCCGCCGGCTGATAAAAATATTTTAGTTAAATGGGCTAAAGCTCTTAATTTAAAAAAAGACAGTCAAGATTATCAAGATTTTATAGATATGGCTCAAATAGCTCAAGGAATTATTCCTAGTGATATTTTAAAAAACAAAGACGCGGTTAAACATTTGCCCGCGGTTTTTCGAACTTTGCGCAATGAAAAACCGACCAAAGAGGAAATTGATCGGTTGATTGAATTAATTAGAAAGCCCTAATGATTTTTGTATGGATTATTCTAAAATCAAAGTTCCTTATATTTCAAATTTAATTATTTTAAACAAGGCTAATAAATTTCGTCAGAAATATTGGGATAATTCTTTGCCGATAAATATTGAAAAAATAATTGATGTTCAATTGCAAATTGATATTATCCCTATCCATAGATTGGAAAAAATATGCAATACTGATGCTTTGATTACTTCGAATTGGAAGTCTTTATATATTGATAAAAATTTATTTGACGATGAAAGAAGAGAAAATCGTTTGCGTTTTTCTTTGGCCCATGAAATCGGTCATTATGTTTTGCATAAGGATTTTTATACTAGTTTGAAAATTAAGTCATTTGAAGATTTTTATAAATTTTTGGATTTAATTCCAACAAACGAATATGGTTATTTAGAGACTCAAGCCAATAAATTCGCTGGATATTTATTGGTTGCGCGAGAAAGATTAAAAGAAAAATTAGATAAAGAATTAATTATAATTCGCAAGAATAAAGAACTGGATAATATAGATAAAACATTATTAAAATCTTATTTAGCGATTCCTTTGGCTAAAGAATTTGGTGTTTCTCAAGAAGCAATGGAAATTATTTTAAGCGAATTTGAAATTTAAGGTATTGGCAAATTTGAATATATTTTATAAACTGAAAATAGTTGCAGAATAATAATTATAAGGTTAAAATCTAAAAAACCGCCATAAGTTTGTGCTCATTACCATTTATTCTTGACTTTTATTTAGTATAATTTAAAATATAGATATGAAGCAAAAAAGATTAAATAAAAAAGTTTATCATTATACTGCTGTTTTTGAGCCTGACCAAGAAGCGGGCGGTTTTACGGTTACTATTCCTGCTTTGCCTGGCTGTATTTCAGAGGGAGATACTTTTGAAAAAGCTTTAAAAAATATTCAAGAAGCAGCTGATTTATATTTGGAATCTATTTATGTCTGATTTATTTAATCAATTTTGGGAAAGTTTTGGGCCTTGGTTTTTTAATCATGGGATCAAAATTATCGGAATTCTTGTTGGCGCGTATCTTGTTCGTAAATTTGCCAAAGTATTTATTGAAAAGATAATTCGCAAAACAATTGTTCCGGATAAATATATTTCTCCAGAAGCGGAGAAAAAGAGGGAAGATACCTTAATTAAGGTATTTGACACTAGTTTTCGGGTTTTAGTTTGGGTAGCTGCCTTATTAATGGTTATTCAGGAATTTGGAATAAATATTGCTCCTTTATTAGCTGGAGTCGGTGTTTTTGGATTAGCAATTGGTTTTGGCGCTCAGTATGTAATTCGCGATTTTTTAGCCGGCTTATTCATTATTTTTGAAAATCAATATCGGGTTGGCGATTGGGTCTGTGCTGATAAGACTTGTGGAGAGGTAGAAGATATTAATTTAAGAAAAGTAGTTTTGCGCGATTTAGATGGGACAGTTCATTATGTTTCAAACGGAATTATTGGAATTGCTTCAAACTATTCCAAAGAAAAAGGAATGGTTAATTTTAAAATCGGAGTAGCTTATGATTCTGATTTAGACAAAGTTAAAGAAGTAATCAATCAAGTTGGCCAAGAATTATCTCAAGATGCGGCCTGGAGAGATCAAATTAATGAAGCTCCGTATTTTTTGCGGGTAGAAGATTTTGCTGATTCAGCGATTGTAATTAAGATTTATGGAGAAACTAAACCGCTTAAGCAATGGTCAGTTGCCGGAGAATTAAGGCGGCGCTTGAAAACGGCTTTTGAAGAAAATGGAATTGAAATACCTTTTCCGCAAATGGTGGTACATCAGGATAAAAAGTAAGAATTTAATAAATAAATATTTGACAGCAATCAGCTTGTCTGCTATTTTAATTTTGTAGCTTTTTTTATTTAACTCTATGCCAACAATTAATCAATTAGTTAAGAAACCGCGCAAAGCGGTAAAAAAGAAATTAAAAGCTCCGGCTCTGCGGAGAGGTTTTAATTTACAGAAAAACAAACCAGAATACTATTATTCTCCTTTTAAACGTGGAGTCTGTGTTAAAGTTTATACAGTCACTCCTAAAAAACCAAACTCAGCTTTGCGTAAAGTTGCTCGAGTCAGATTAACGAATGGCATGGAAGTAACTGCATATATTCCTGGAGTTGGACATAACCTGCAAGAACATTCAGTTGTTTTGATTCGCGGCGGACGAGTTAAGGATTTGCCAGGAGTGCGTTATCATGTAGTCCGCGGAGTATTAGACGCTTCTGGAGTTGAAGGTCGCAAGCAATCGCGCAGCAAATATGGTACTAAGGCTGAAGGATCAGGTAAGGGAGAAAATAAAGAAGCTCCCGCAGAACAGCCAGCTGAAGCTTAATTTTAAAATATGCGTAAAAAAAAGAAATTTGATAAAACAATTATTCCGGACGCTAAGTATAACAATAGCTTGGTTAGCAAGCTAATTGTCCATTTAATGAAGCAAGGGAAAAAATCAATCGCTCAAAAAGCGGTTTATGATGCTTTTGAAATTATTGAAAAACAATCCAAAGATAAAGATGCTTTGGAAATTTTTGATTTAGCAATTAAAAATACTTCTCCAATAGTAGAAGTAAAGTCGCGCCGAATTGGCGGAGCTCATTATCAAGTTCCTCGAGAAGTAAAAGGAGATAGAAAAACAACTTTGGCAATGCGCTGGTTGATCAAGGCAGCTAAATCTAAAAAAGGAAAACCAATTAGAGAAAAATTAGCTGAAGAAATTATGGCTGCTGCTAGGAACGAAGGCGAAGCAGTCAGGAAAAAAGAAGAAACTCATAAGATTGCTGAAGCAAATAAGGCTTTTGCTCATTTTGCCTGGTAAAAATTTATGGCTCGAGAATATCCAATTGAAAAAGTAAGAAACATTGGCATTATTGCCCATATTGATGCTGGAAAAACCACTGTTAGCGAGCGGGTTCTTTTTTATACTGGAATTTCGCATAAAATCGGCGAAGTTCATGAAGGTGAAGCAGTTATGGATTGGATGGAGCAGGAGCGCGAGCGCGGAATTACAATTACTTCAGCTGCAACTACTTGTTTTTGGAATCCAGGAGTTCATTTAGGAGAAGCAGGCGATAAATATCAAATAAATATTATTGATACTCCCGGACATATTGATTTTACCGTAGAAGTGCAGCGTTCTTTGCGGGTGCTGGATGGAGCGGTTGTTGTTTTTGACGGAGTTGCCGGAGTAGAGCCGCAATCAGAAACAGTTTGGCGCCAAGCAGATAGATATCAAGTGCCGCGAATTTGTTTTATTAACAAGCTTGATCGAGTAGGAGCTGATTTTGAAGCTAGTTTAAAATCTATTTGGGATCGTTTAACTCCAAATGCGGTTGCAATGCAGCTTCCAATCGGTTTAGAAGAAAATCACAAAGGAATAATTGATTTAATTAAAATGAAAGCTTGTTATTTTGAAGGTGATTATGGAGAGCAAGCTAAAGAAACTGAGATTCCTGATGATCTGAAAGAACAAGCTAAAGAGTATCGTGAAAAAATGATAGAAAAGATTGTGGAGCAGGATGATAAATTAACTGAAAAATATTTAGAAAGCCAGGAAATTAGCGAGGAAGAGATAAAAAGAGTATTGCGGCAAGCTGTTTTAGGCTATCAATTAATTCCTGTTTTCTGCGGATCTGCTTTGAAAAATAAGGGGGTTCAGCCTTTATTGGATGCAGTTATTGAGTATCTTCCATCTCCGATTGATATGCCTCCAGTTGAAGGATTTAATCCTAAAAATGAAGAAGAAAAATTAACTCGCGAGCCAAAAGATGATTTGCCATTATCAGCTTTAGTTTTTAAGGTGGCGACTGATCCTTATGTTGGCCAGCTTGCTTATTTGCGTGTTTATTCAGGCACTCTTGATAAAAGCTCTTATGTTTTTAATAGTTCTACCGGGCAAAAAGAAAGAATTGGCCGGATTGTTAGAATGCATTCAAATAAAAGAGAAGAAGTTGATTCTGTTTACGCAGGCGGGATTGCTGCGATTGTTGGCTTAAAAGGAACTACTACTGGTGATACTTTATGTGATCCTGAAAACCGAATTTTATTGGAAAAGATAGAATTTCCAGAACCAGTTATTTCTATTGCTATTGAGCCAAAATCAAAGGCTGATCAAGAAAAAATGGGATTAGCTTTGAAAAAACTCTCTGAAGAAGATCCTACTTTTAAGATTGAAGGCGATTCAGAAACCGGACAAACTGTAATTTCCGGCATGGGAGAATTGCACTTAGAAGTAATTGTTGATCGAATGCTGCGCGAATTCAAAGTAGAAGCAAATGTAGGCAAGCCGCAAGTTGCTTACAAGGAAACAATCAAGCAAGAAGCTAAAGCTGAAGGGAAATATATTAAACAAACCGGAGGGCGCGGACAATACGGGCATGTTTGGATTAAAATTGAGCCATTAGAGCGCGGCAAAGGATTTGAATTTGCGAATGAGATTAAAGGCGGAATTATTCCTCAGGAGTTTATTCCAGCAGTAGAAAAAGGAATTATTGAAGCAATGGAAAGAGGCGTGCTGGCTGGTTATCCTTTAGTTGACGCTAAAGTAACGCTTTATGATGGATCTTATCATGATGTTGATTCTTCAGAATCTGCTTTTAAAATTGCCGGATCTATGGCTTTGCAGGCAGCAGCTAAGCAAGCGGATTTGGTTTTGCTTGAGCCGATTATGCGCTTGCAAGTAATTACTCCGGAAGAATCTATGGGCGATGTGATTGGAGATCTTAACTCTAAGCGGGGCAAGATAGAAGAAATGGAAGATCGAGGCCAAGGTGCTGGCGCGGTTAAGGTGATTAATGTTTTGGTTCCTTTGGCTTCTATGTTTGGTTATGCTACCCAATTGCGTTCAATGAGCCAGGGCCGGGCTAATTTTTCAATGCAGTTTGATCATTACGCGGAAACTCCAAAAAATGTGGCTCAAGAAATTATTGGAGAAAAATAATTAATATTATGTGGGAAAGAATAAAAAAAATATTGCAAAAAGAAGGCGGAAAGTGTATCATAATAGAGAATGATCAGCCAGCTTACATTGTTATGAGTTTTGATGAATACGAGAAAAAAAAATTTGTAAGCGATCCTGTTCAAAAGGAGACTGAAAGTGAATTTGATAAGGTAAATAAGGATATTGCTGAATGGAAAGCAGCTGAAGCAGAGAAAAATTCTGATTTAGTTGAGCCGGAAGAAAGTCATCAAGATGTTGAAATAGAAGATTTGCCTTTTTAGGTATTGACGAACAAGCATTTTTTTTGTAAGATTCTAATTAAAGAATAATTAATTTAAGTGGATAGGGGGATGTGGGAGTGAATTTACATTCGCTGATCTTTATTCGCCATTCGCTTGATTTATAAAATATGAGTGAAAAATACGAAAGAAGCAAGCCTCATTTAAATATTGGCACAATTGGCCATGTTGACCACGGTAAAACTACTTTAACCGCGGCTATTCTTAAATGTTTGACCGCAGCTGGAATGACTGCTCAGACAAAAGGGGTTGATCAAATTGATAATGCTCCTGAAGAAAAAGCGCGCGGATTAACAATTGCAGTTTCTCATGTGGAATATGAAACAGAGAATCGGCACTATGCTCACATTGATTGTCCAGGCCATGCTGACTATATTAAGAACATGATTACTGGCGCTGCGCAGATGGATGGAGCTATCTTAGTAGTTTCTGCCGCAGATGGAGCAATGCCGCAAACTAGAGAGCATTTATTATTAGCTCGTCAGGTTGGTTTGCCAGCTTTAGCTGTCTTTTTAAATAAAACTGATCAAGTTGATGATCCGGAAATGATTGATTTAGTTGAACAAGAAATTAGAGAATTGTTAACCAAATATGAATTTGACGGAGAAAAAGCTCCGGTTGTCCGCGGATCTGCTTTGCAGGCCCTAGAATGCGGATGCGGAAAACAAGATTGCGAAAAATGCGGTCCAATCTATGAATTGATTAAAGCAGTTGATGAATATATCCCAGCTCCTAATCGAGCAGTAGATGATCCTTTCTTAATGCCAATTGAAGATATTTTCTCAATTGAAGGACGCGGAACCGTGGCTACTGGAAGAATTGAAAGAGGAAAAATTAAATTAAATGATGAAGTAGAAATTATTGGTTTGCAAGATACCAAGAAAACAGTTGTGACTGGGATTGAAATGTTTAATAAATCATTAGAAGAAGGCGAAGCAGGAGATAACGCAGGAATTCTTTTGCGCGGAGTTAAGCGCGAAGATATTGACCGAGGACAGGTTTTAGCTGCTCCTGGAACAGTTACCCCTCATTCAGAATTTGAAGCAGAAGTATATGTTTTGTCTAAAGAGGAAGGCGGACGACACACACCATTCTTTAATGGATATAAGCCGCAATTCTTTATTCGAACTTCTGATGTAACCGGAGAAGTAACTTT
>CAZJBH010000014.1:0-14080 GCA_964544485.1 uncultured Candidatus Saccharibacteria bacterium | reverse complement strand
ATTTAAAAAGAAAAAGCCGGAAACGATTTTCGTTCCCGGCTATATCGACAGAGGGATTTTTAGTTGCCCTGTCTAATGGGCGGGTGGTCCTAGGATTTTATGATCACCCACCCGACCATCAGGCAGAAATAAGAGGGGCAAGATTTATGTTGAAGGATTTTTTAATAAAAAGTATTTTATCCCAATTTTTTTCAAAAATTGCTTGTTCGGCAATACCCCTTGCTGGTTCAGGGATCTTTGAAAGAGTTTTACAAAAAATGCATTCACGCGCTTCTGGCATGATTTCCAGCCTTTTTTTAGAGATTGGCTCTTTGCATTCTTCGCAAATACCCCATGTTCCATTTTGTATTTTCCGCCAAGCCAAGTCAGTATTTTGAATCACTTTACTAAGTCCGTTTTCCCGTTTTTCATGAATGCTAGGCTGATCCCTGTAACAATTAAATCCATGGTTTTGATATTCGCTTCTGAGATCTCCCAAGAAATCTGCTCGAGCTCCTTTCCAGTAGTCTTTAGTCATATGTTTTTCTCTTGCTATGAGCAGTCTTTCAGCTTGGTTTCTGCCTATCTCTGGATGTTGCCATTGAATCATAATTTCTCCTTTCAAAAGAACTATAAGGTTAATATTTTCCCCTGTCTTAATTTTAGTATATCTTATTTTTTTATTCTGTCAATTCATTCTAAATGAATTAATTCTTCAAATTGTTTAAGTTGTTTTTGCAGAGCTGGATTAAATAAATTTTGTTCTAGGGTTGTTTTAGCGGCTTGACGAGATTGTTTAATTAATTCTAGATCGTCTAAAGAAGCCATAGTTAGATTAGGCAGGCCTGATTGCCGGGCGCCAATGAATTCTCCGGGGCCGCGCAGTTTTAAATCTTTTTCCGCTAATTCAAAACCATCTTTGGCTTTTAAAATTGCTTTCAGGCGCTGATTTGTTTTTTGATTGGGCGATTCAGAAAAAAGAAAACAAAAAGCTTGTTTTTTACCCCTTCCGATTCTTCCTCTAAATTGATGAAGTTGGGCCAAGCCAAAACGATCGGCTCCTTCAATAATCATTAAATTTGCCTGAGGCACATCTACGCCAACTTCTACAACTGAAGTAGAGATTAGAATATCTGTTTTCCCTTTTTGAAAATCATTCATGATTTTTTCTTTTTCTTTTGGTTTTAATTTGCCGTGTAACATTTCTATTTTAAATTCTGGAAAAATTTGGCTAGTTAAATTTTCATATTCTTGAGTAACTGATTTAACGCCTAATTTATCTGAAGAATCAATCAATGGGCAAATTACAAAAACCTGATTTTTTTGCTTGATTTTTTGTTTGATGAAATTATAGGTTTGCTGGCGTTCTTCAGGATTAATTATTTGAGTAATGATTTTTTTTCTTCCTTTAGGCAATTCTTTGATTAAGGAAATATCTAAGTCGCCGTAAATAGTTAAAGTTAAGGTTCTGGGGATTGGCGTAGCGGTCATTGATAAAAGATGGGGAATTGCAGGCAAATTATCTTTAAGCTGATAAATCTTATTCTGCAGCGCGGCTCGCTGAGCTACTCCAAAACGATGCTGTTCATCAATAATCGCTAAAGCCAAATTCTTGAAAGAAACGCTTTCCTGGATTAAAGCGTGAGTGCCGATTAAAATATTAATTTTACCTTGTTTGATTTGTTGCTTAAGCCAAAGACGTTGTTTGTTTTTGCTTAATTTAGGAATTGAAATTCCATCTGTTTGAATATCTGATCCGGTTAAAAGCCCGATTTTTAATTTGTTTTGTTTTAGCAATTTTTGAAAAGCCTTGAAGTGCTGGCAAGCAAGTATTTCGGTCGGCGCCATAATTGCTGTTTGATATCCGGCTTGGCTGGTTTGCAAAGCAGCCATGATAGCTAAAACAGTTTTGCCAGAGCCGACATCTCCATTAATTAAGCGGTTCATTGGTTGCGGTTTTTGCAAATCCTGAAAAATTTCCCAGGCAGCAATTCTTTGGCTATCGGTTAATTTAAAAGGAAGCTGATCAACAAAAGATTTAATCAATTTTTGATTAAAATTAATTTTTAAAGCTGACTTTTGTTTAATTTTTTGTTTTTGAGAAAGAGTTGTTAGTTGGGTTAAAAAAAGTTCATTAAAAGCCAGTCTTTGTCGAGCTTGTTCAGCTGATTTTAAATTATCAGGAAAATGAATTTGTCTAATTGCTTGAGATAAATTGATTAATTGGTATTCTTTTAGGACTAATCCGGGCAGAAATTCAGTAAATCGATTGGCTAAGCTTAAAACTGACCGGATGATAAAACGGAGATAGCGGGAAGAAAGTCCGCTCGTTTCATGGTAAATCGGAACTAGTCTTTGAGTATGAGTTGGATGTTTGTAAGGAGTAATGATTTCATGAATCGGATTGGAAATGAGCAGGGTTTTGTCTTTAAAGATAATTTTACCTGCTAGATTAACCTTTTTCCCGGTTTTTAAACTATTAATTAAAAAAGGCTGATTAAACCAAATTGCTTTAATTGTTCCTGATTTGTCTTGAATTAAAGCTTCGGTAAGAGTTATCCTTTTCTGCCAGGTACGAGTATTTTGAATTTGTTTGATAATGCCTTGAATAACTGTTTTTTCTCCTAACTTAATTTGGCTGATTGGCTTAATTTGGCTGAAATCTTCATAGCGATGCGGAAAATGAAAAAAAAGATCCCGTATAGTTTTAATACCAAGTTTAGTTAGCCTTTTTTGGTAAACGGGACCAATCTTATTAAGCTGTTCAATTTTAGAGTCAAGTGTTAACATTAGCATCCTCGGCAGGACTCGAACCTGCGGCCTCCCCGTCCGCAACGGGACGCTCTATCCAGCTGAGCTACGAGGACAAAAATTATTAGAATTTTAACTGGCGGGCAATATTCTCTATATTTGATTCTTTGTGTTTTTTTTCCGGAAGATAATTAATTAAAGTTTTTCTGATTTTATTCGGATCTTCATTAGCTAATTGTATTTTAATATATGGCATGGCTAATTTCTTGCTTCTAAGGCTTAATTCTTTAACTGGCGGATCATAAAAAATCCAAAAAGAACTTAGATTTTCGTATTTGTATAAGGTGTTTTTGATTTTTATCCCTTGAGAAGTGATTGAAATATTAATTTCTTCCGGCTTGCGAAAAGCATAAACTGTTACAGCAAAAAAACTTAAGCCGACAAGTAAGGAAAATAAATAGTTTTTAAAATAGATTCCAAAGGCAAATAAAAGTCCGGCGATTATACAAGCAATGACAAGCCAATTTTTGTTTTTTGGATAATATTCATATTCCGGGGCTTGCCAGGAAATTTTAGTTTTTTTTGATTCGGTCATAAATTGGCGGTGGGAGAGGGATTCGAACCCCCGGTCATCAAAAGACGACAGCGGTTTTCAAGACCGCCCCGTTCGTCCGCTCCGGCATCCCACCTAATTAAATTGGCGGAGAGGGAGGGATTCGAACCCTCGGTGCTAATAAAAGCACAACACCTTAGCAGGGTGCCCCGTTCGTCCGCTCCGGCACCTCTCCTGTCAATAAATTAAATATACCTTATTTTATCTCTTTCTTCAAGTGTTTTGTTATTCAGCATGGGCGATGACTGCGGCTTGAATTTGTTTCGGTTTTAGTATTTTTAAAGTTTTGGCGCATTCTTGTAAAGTAGTTCCGGTAGTGACAACATCATCAATCAAAAGAAAAGTTTTATTTTGAAAATATTTTGAATCAATTAATTTAAAATTCAATTTAAAAGCTTGTTTTAAATTTTTTTGCCTTTGTTCTGGTTGATTGAGCTTAACTTGAGGGAGAGTATTTTTTTGTTTGAGAATTATTTGATCTGCTAAATCAAAATTTAATTCTTGGCTTATTTTTTTAGCAATAAGCTGAGATTGATTAAACCCTCTCCATTTTAAGCGGCGCTGATGGAGCGGAATCGGAATTAAAATAGTTTTTCTAGGCAAATTAATTTGTTTTAATTTTTTTATCATTAGCCAGGCGAGCGGTTCGATTAATTCCTGAATAAACTTGTATTTGCAGGTGTGGATAAGTTTTTTAGTTAAAAAATGATTGTATTCGCTGGTGATAATAATTTTGGTTAAAGGATCAAGATGGCTTGTTTTCAAAATTGATTTTTGATTGATTGGAATTTGTTTAAAACAGTTTGAACATAAAAAACTTCCTGGCTGATTGCAGCCTAAGCAGGCCTTGGGGAAAAGTAAATTAATTAATTTATTTATCATGTAATTAATTTTATCATAATCATTCTGTTGTGGATATCTTTTTTTGTGGCAGAAGGTTTTTGTATGCTATACTTAAAATAATTAAAATGTTTTTGTTTAGAAATAAGCCAAAAACTTTTTTAGGTATTGATATTGGCGCATCAGCTATTAAATTAGTTGAATTAGCAAAAGAAGATGAGCGATATAAGTTGAATAATTATGCTGTTTATTCTTTAGAAAAATACCTGGAAGAGAATAAATATCAAGTTGGGCTGAAATCTTTTTTAATTCCGGTAGAGGAAGTAGCTCAGCTAATTAAGCAAATTTTAAAGCAGGCAGAAATAAAAACGCAGCAGGCTTATTTTTCCATACCCGTGGCTTTTAATTTTTCTACTTTGGCTGCTTTCCCGAATATGTCTGATAAAGAATTAGCTTCAGCAGTTCCTTATGAAGCTCAAAAGTATGTCCCAATTCCTATTTCAGAGGTGGTTCTAGATTGGAGCGTAGTTAGCCGTCCGCAAGAAAAAGAAGGTAGCGACGATCAAATCAAAGTCTTATTAGTCGCTGCTCCTAAAAAGGTTTTGGCTGATTACAAAAAAATATCTCAATTAACTGGTTTGAAAATTAATTCAATTGAAGAAGAAACTTTTAGTTTAGTTAGGTCATTAATCGGTAATGATAAAAGTACTAGTCTTCTAATTGACTTAGGCGCTCGTTCAATTAATTTAAGTATTATTAATGAAGGATATGTTTGGCTTTCTCATAATTTAGAAATAGGCGGAGTTAATTTAACTAAAAAGATAGCTGATAAATTAGAGATGGAATTAAACCAAGCTGAGAATTTAAAAAAAGATTTTTCCCAAAATGAAAATGTTAAGGTAAAAGGAATAATTAATGAAGTTTTAGGCCCAGCTATGATAGAAGTAAAAAGAATCGTTGATGATTATCAAAAGAAATATGGCAAGAATGTTGAAAAATGCATTTTAGCTGGCGGAGGTTCGGAAATAACCGGATTCAGCAATTATTTGTCTGAGAAAATAGGATTGGAGGTTGTTGCTGGAAATCCTTTTGCGCGAGTGGCTTATCCTGAAAAACTCAATCCTGTTATTAAAAATATTGGCCCCTCAATGGCTGTAGCTGTTGGACTGGCCATGCGTTAAATTTAATTAGTTTTTAGTTTATGGATGATATAAAGTTAATGCCGGAAAAATACAATCAAGACAAAAAAGATAAAAATAATCCGATTGATTTTTCTAAAAAAAAGCTAGGAAAGATTGGAAATAGCTTTGTATTTTTGATTGCGAATTGGTCAAAATTCTTATTTATTGTTTTTATTTTATTGGTTTTATTGACTTTGGGCTTATGGGGGTATCGTTTGTCTTTGAATGAAAAAAAAGAGCAATTAACTCAAAAAATAGAATCTTTGCAAAGCCAGCGTCATTTGTCATTAGAAGAGGATTTTAAAAAGATTAAAAAAGGAATTAGCAATTTTAGCGAATTATTGAATAATCGGATTTATTCAACCAAAATATTTGAAATGCTGGAGGATTTAACTTTGCCTAATATCTATTTTCTAAATTTTGGAGCGGATTTAAATGAAGGAAAAATTTCTTTAGACGCGCAAGCTCAAAATTATACGGTTTTAGCAAAACAGATTTTAGTTTTTGAGCAAGATAAAAGAATTAACAGTGTAGAGGTTTCTTCTGCCGGGATAGGCCAAAACGGACAAGTTTCTTCTAATATAATAATTAATTTTAATCCTTCTTTACTTAAGCAATGAACAAGAAATTTTTTATCAGTTTAGGGAGTTTTTTAGCTATTGTTTTATTAGCTATATTTGTAATTTGGCCACTATTTTCTTCTGTTCTTGAGTTAAATAAAGAAGTTAAAGAACGCCAAAAAGAATTAAGCGATTTGGAAAAACTAATTGCTAAAACTCAGGAATTAAGTGAAGATTATCAGCTTATGAACTCAGAGATTAATAAGTTTTTCCTGGCTTTGCCTGATAAAAAAGAAATTCCTCAGTTATTAATTCAGTTTGAGAATTTAGCTGTTAATAACGGTCTTTTATTTGAGGCAATTCAATTTGTTTCTGAGCAAGAAAAAGATTTAGGATTTGGCTTAACCGGATCTCAAGAAAATCAAGATTTAAAAACAAAAGCGTTTAATAGCTCATCAGTTAATTTAACTGTTAGCGGGTCATATCAAGCTTTTAAAGGCTATTTATCGGATTTAGAAAAAAATATTCGAGTTATGGATGTTAAATCAATAAATTTTGGACAAGAAGGAGAGGCGAATGAAAGTTTAAATTTAGAAATATTTAAATATGAATTAGCCTTAGATGTTTATTACGCGAATTAATCTATTATGTCTTTTAAAAATCCATTTAATTTATCTAAATCAGCAATTGTTTCCCCTCAAGAAAAAAAACAAAGATTTTTAATTTTGATTTTGGGAATAGTTTTAATCTGTATAGCCGGAGTATTTTATTTTGGTTTTTTACGCGAAAAGCCTTCTTCTGGAGAGCTTCCTGAAGAAGATGGCTCATTTAATAAAAATGCTTTTGAACAAACTCAAGAAATGATTGATTTTGATACCAGTTTTTTTAATAACTCTGAATTTAAAGAATTAAAGACCTATGGCGAATGGCCGATTAAAATAGAGGATACAGGCAAAGAAAATCCTTTTGGAAGTTATTAGATTTTGTTATTATGTTAAAAAATGAACAAGATAAAATTACAGGAAAGAATAATTCTAAATCATTAAAAGCTCCTCATATTGATATCCAGCATCAAGATATTCCGGTTGAGGCTTTAAAAGAAATTCCTGAAGAAGCAGCAGCTTTTTATCAGTTTATCCCGATTAAAAAAAATGAAAATGTTTTAGAAGTAGGTATGCTTGATCCGCAAGATTTAAGAGCTAAAGAAGCGCTTAGATTTATTGCCAGACGAAAAGGATTAAAAACAAAAATTTATTCAATTGATAAAGCTGGCTTAGAAAATGTTCTTAAACAATATCGTACTTTAAGAGGAGAAGTTAAAAAAGCTCTTAAAGAGCTAAAAGATGAATTAGCTAGTGAAGGTTTAGAGAGAGATGAAAAAGAAACTTCAGAAAAAGCTAAGCAAGTTGTTTCTGAAGCGCCGATTACTAAAATAGTCGCAGTAATTTTAAAACATGCGGTAGAAGGCAGAGCTTCAGATGTTCATATTGAACCATTAGAAGAAGAGGTTAAAGTGCGTTTTCGAGTTGACGGAATACTTTATACAAGCCTGGTTTTGCCAAAAAATGTGCTGGCTTCAGTTGTCTCAAGAATAAAGATTCTTTCCAATCTAAAAATAGATGAAACTCGAGTTCCTCAAGATGGCAGATTCAGAACCGCGATTTTAGATAAAAAAATTGATTTCAGAGTTTCTACTTTTCCTACCGGACAAGGAGAAAAAGTAGTTTTAAGAGTTTTGGATTCTTCGACTGGCTTAAGGAGTTTTGAAGAATTAGGATTATCAGGTTATAATTTAAAAACATTGCAAGAATCAATTCAATCTCCTTTTGGCATGATTCTAATTACTGGTCCAACTGGTTCGGGAAAAACAACCACTTTATACGCAATTTTGCAAGAGTTAAATAAAGAATCAGTTAATATTGTTAGTTTGGAAGATCCGATTGAGTATAATGTAGAAGGGGTTAATCAGTCTCAGATTAGGCCGGAAATAGAGTATACTTTTGCTTCTGGATTAAGGCATATTTTAAGGCAGGATCCGGATGTAATTATGGTTGGAGAAATACGGGATGAAGAAACAGCTACTTTAACCGTTCACGCGGCTTTAACCGGCCATATTGTTCTTTCTACTTTGCATACCAATAATGCGGTTGGAGTAATTCCTCGTTTAGTTGATATGGGATTAGGCAAATTTCTTTTGCCTCCTTCTATAAATGTTGCGATTGGACAGCGTTTATTAAGGCGTTTATGCCCTAAGTGCAAGCAGGAAATAACTGCTTCTAAGGAAATAGAAGAGACAATTGATATGGAGTTGGCAGCTTTAAAAGAACAAGGAAGAATAGAAAATTCTTGGCAAAAACCATATAAAATTTATCGGCCAAAAGGATGTAAGCATTGCGGGAATAAGGGAACTAAAGGAAGAATTGCTCTTTATGAAATGCTTAAAATGACACCTCAATTAGAAGAAGTTATTAATACAAACATGACTGAATCAAGTATTCAACAAGAAGCTCAGCGTCAAGGCATGATTACTATGAGACAAGATGGAGTTTTAAAGGTATTACAAGGAATTGTTTCTTTTGAAGAAATGATTCGGGTGGTTGAGAGTAAAGAAATAGTAATTCCTGGAGAGTGATATAATTAATAAATAATAAATATGATTTTAGGTTTAAAAAATAGCGAAAGGGGATTTACTTTAATAGAGCTTTTAGTGGTAGTCGCGATTATTGGGCTTTTAGCTATACTTACTTTAGTAAGTATTTCTCATATTAAATCAAAAAGCAGAGATACTAAAAGAATATCTGATGTTAAAGCAATCCAAGAGGCTTTATCAATGTATCAAAATAATTATGCGCAATTTCCGGTTTACGATGGATATATTACCGGGACTGACACTATGTCATTAGCCTTAGAAGCAGAAGACTATATCCAGGCAGTTCCAATTGATCCGATTAATGATTCTGAAAATGGGGTAATTTATAAATATCATTATCTTTCTGAAGATGGAGTTAGTTATTTAATTCAATTTAACTTAGAGACTGATTCAATTAGCGGGAGGTCTCAAGGGCTTAATTCAGTCAGTCCGTAATAAAATTATGAAAAAGATATTAATTGTGGAGGATGATCCCTTTTTAAGCGAAATGTATGTGGCTAAATTAACCGAAGCTGGTTTTGAGACAGAAGTAGCTGGAGATGGCAAAAAGGGATTTTCAATCATAGAAAAAGAAAAACCGGATTTAGTGCTTTTAGATATAGTCCTTCCTAAAATGGATGGTTTTGAGGTTTTGCGCAAAGTTAAGGAAAATGAAAAGCTCAAAAATATTCCAATTGTTCTGTTAACTAATTTAGGGCAAAAAAATGAAGTTGAAAAAGGATTATCATTAGGAGCAAATGAATATATTATTAAAGCTCATTTTACTCCAACAGCGGTTGTTGCTAAAGTTAAAGAAATACTTTTTGATAAATAAATTATTAATTAATGTTTAATCAAAAACTCGAAAAAATATTAGAGCATGCAATTAAAAAAGAGGTTAGTGATATCCATCTTAATTTAGGCAAGCCGCCATATTTTAGAATCAATGGCAGTCTCGTGTATTTAGACGGGTTTGAAGAATTAAGTGAAAAGGATGTTGAAGAAATGGCTTTTTCTATGATGAGCGAGGAGCGCAAAGAACAGTTTATTTGCCAGCGCGATGTGGATTTGTCATTTGATTATAAAGGTAAAGGCCGTTTTAGGGTAAATGTTTATCGCCAATTAGGAAAGATAAGCGTGGCCATGCGTTTGATTCCAACTAAGATTAGAACAATTGAAGAATTGCATTTGCCTGAGATATGCCATCAGTTTGCCAGATACCAGCAAGGGTTTTTCTTAGTAGTTGGGCCAACCGGACACGGAAAATCAACTGCTTTAGCGTCTATTATTAATGAAATAAACCATACTCGGCAAGATCATATTATTACGATTGAAGATCCGATTGAATATTTGTTTAAACAGGATAAATGTTTAATCGGTCAAAGAGAAGTCGGGCAAGATGTACAAAGTTTTCATCGCGGATTGCGCGAGGTTTTTCGCCAGGATCCAGACGTGATTTTAATTGGCGAGATGCGCGATCCAGAAACAATTTCTAGTGCGGTTACCGCAGCTGAAACCGGACATTTGGTTTTAACTACTTTACATACCAATAGCGCGGCTCAAACAATTGACAGAATTATTGATACCTTTCCGCCACATCAGCAATCACAGATTAAAATGCAGTTATCCGCTACTTTAATTGGGATTTTATCAAGGCGCTTAATTCCAAGTAAGAAACATGGTTTAATTAACGCGGTTGAATTAATGATTTCTAACTCAGCTATTCGCAATTTAATCAGGGAAGGCAAAACTCATCAGATTGATATGGTGATTGATACTAGTTCCGGCGAAGGCATGATTTCTTTGAATCGTTCTTTAGTTGATTTAGTGAATCAAGGTTTAATTACTCAAGAAGATGCTGAACTTTATACAACTAATTTATCTGATTTTAGGAGTTTATTAAAAATATAAAAATTTAAATTATGAAATATAATTATTTAGCTAAAGACAAACAAGGAGAAGTTCAGGCAGGTTCTATAGAGGCGCCTGATCGTTCAATCGCGATTAAAACTCTTCAAGAGCATAATTTATTTATTGTTAAACTAGAGCAATCAGATAAAGTCTCTATTTTTACCAAGAGAATAAAAATATTTGAAAGAGTTAAGAAAAAAGATATTTTTATAATCTTTAGGCAGCTTTCTATTTTAATTGAAGCAGATGTTTCTTTGGTTCGTTCCTTGGAAGCTCTTTCAAAGCAGACTGATAATAAAAGATTAAAAGAAGTATTTTCAAATTTAGCCAGAGATGTAGATGGAGGAACTGCTTTTTCCGATGCTTTGGCCAAATATCCTAAAGTTTTTTCTGATTTTGCGATTAATTTAATTAAAACAGGAGAAGTTTCCGGCCGTTTACAGGAAAGTGTTGGCTATTTAGCTGATTATTTAGAAAAAGAATATTATTTAATTTCTAAAGTTCGCGGAGCTATGATTTACCCGGCTTTTATTCTGTTTGCTTTTCTCGGCGTTGGAATTTTAGTCTTGGTCATGGTTATTCCGAGTTTGACTTCTATTTTGCTTGAATCAGGGCAAACTTTGCCTTTATCTACAAGAATGGTTATTGCTGCGAGCGGTTTTATGCGCAGCTGGGGATGGATTTTATTGTTAATTTTAATTATTGGCGGAATAGTTTTATGGCGTTATAGGAAGCGGCCGGTAGTTAGAGAGTTTTTTGATCGAATGATTTTGCGTTTGCCAATTTTTGGCAAGATTTTGCAAAAAACTTATTTAGCCCGCTTAGCTGATAATCTAACCGCTTTAATGAAAGGAGGGGTCTCGATTATTAAAAGCTTGAATACCGCGGCTGATTCAATCGGCAATTCTGTTTATCGGAAAATAATTTTTCAAGCTAGAGATGAAGTAAAAGCAGGAAGAAATATTAGTTCGGTTTTAGAAAGGCATTCCGAATTTACTCCTTTATTTGTGCAAATGGTTAAAACCGGAGAACAAACCGGTAAATTATCTGATATTTTAGTTAAATTAAGCAGTTTTTATAATAAAGAAGTTGATAATGTGGTAGATAATTTAACTCAATTGATTGAACCGGTTTTAATTGTTGCGCTTGGTCTTGGAGTGGGTGTATTGATTTTTTCAGTATTTGTGCCGATTTATAACTTGGCCGGAGCATTTTAAAATAAATTTTGAAAAATAATAAAGGTCGAAAATTGTGTATTTAATAAATATAACAATAAATGAAAGGGGGTGAAATTAATGAAATTCTTTACTAAGAAACGAGGTCAAAAAGGTTTTACCTTAATTGAATTGTTAGTCGTTATTGCGATTATTGGTATTTTGGCAACGATTGTTTTGGTTTCTTTGAATACAGCTCGGCAAAAAGCGCGTGATACTCGCAGAGTCAGTGATATGAGACAGGTGGTTTTGGCCTTGGAAATGTATTATGATGATGAAGGGCAGTATCCAGGAACAGATGATACAGAAAGCTGGGCTGCTATGGAAACAGCTTTGGAGCCAGATTATATGACTTCAGTGCCATCTGATCCGGGATCTAACACTTATATGTATTATCCAGGTAATAGCAACTCAACTTATGTTTTGGTAGCTACTTTAGAGGATAGTAATAACTCTCAATTGGATAGTGATGTGGATAATGCTGATATAAATAATGTCACAGTACCAGCAGGAAGATGCGATGGTTCGGAATATTGTATTCAGCCATAATCTAATTTATCAGCTTGATAGCCAGAGAGCTCGGCAGAGATTTTCTGCTGGGCTTTAGGCTGTTAAGCTGATTTATTTTATTGAATCATGATTTATTTTTTAATTTTCATTTTCGGCCTTTGTATTGGCAGTTTTTTAAATGTAATTATTTGCCGCTTGGAAACTGAAGAAAAAATTAGTAATAGCCGTTCACATTGTCCCAAATGCGGGCATATTTTGCATTGGTATGATTTAATCCCTGTTTTAAGTTTTGTTTTGCAAAAAGCAAAATGCCGCTATTGTAATAAAAAAATATCTTGGCAGTATCCAGTAATAGAAATATTCACTGGGTGTCTATTTCTATTAATTCTAAATTTTCAATTTTCAATTTTAAATGAATTTTCAATTTTTCAATTTTTAAACTTATTTTATTATTTTTTTATTGTATCCTGTCTAATAATTATCTTTGTTTATGATTTAAAATATTGTCTTATTTTGGATAAAATAATTTATCCAGCAATTGGATTGGCTTTTATTTATTTATTTTTCCAGAATAATTTTTTAAATTATTTTTTCAGCGCTTTAGGAGCAAGCCTATTTTTCTTTTTAATTGTTTTAATTACTAAAGGCAAAGGTATGGGAATCGGAGATATTAAACTGGCTTTTTTTATGGGGTTGGTTTTGGGCTGGCCTAAGATTATGCTTGCCTTGATGCTGGCTTTTTTTAGCGGAGCTTTAATCGGCGTTATCCTATTGATTCTTGGCAGAAAAAAAATGAGCTCGGAAATTCCTTTTGGCCCCTTTTTGGCTGGAGCAACCTTTATTGTTTTGTTAATTAATCAGGATCTAATTAACTGGATTGACTTGTGGATAAAGATTTATTGAGTATTTGTTTTAATAATTTAATTATGATAAAATTATAAGTAATAAAATAATTAAAATAATAAAAAATATGAATAAAAAAACATTACCAATAATTTTAGTTTTAGTACTTATTCTCATCGTCTTTATCGGAGGATATTATATTTATAATACTTCTGTAGAAAATGAGAATTTGCCAATAAATAATAATTCAGCAAATAATCAGCAAAATAATCAAGGGTGCCAAGGAGATGAGTGTGATGTTGAAAATTCTGTTGATTTTTTTGATGGAGTTTTTGATAGAGCAGAAGGGAACATGGTTTATTTTAAGCCAGAAGGAAGCGAACAGTTAAAAGCAATAGCAATTAATGACCAGACTATATTTTCTGAATTAACTTTAAGCGAAGGTTCAGAAGAGTATGAGGTTGTTTCAGAGGAGAGTATCAATTTAAGCGATTTGGTTAGAGGTAATAATATTTCTGTTTTTGCAGCTTATTTGAATGATGATTCTGAAAGTGATAATTTAGGATTGGCTTCAAAAATTAATCGAGTAATAATAGAAGAACAAGCCGGAGTTATTAATAGCAGTGAAGCGATTGACGGTTCTTTTAATAGAATTGAAAATGATCTAATTTATTTTCAATCAGAAAAAAGCGGAAATTTAGAATCAGCTAAGATTAATGATCAAACAACTTTTGCTGAATTGACTATGTCGGCAAGTTTTGAAGTTTTGTCTGAAGAATCAATTAATGCAAGCAGTCTTTCAGCTGGCGATGATGTTACGGTTTTTATCGGTTATGATAGTTCAGGAGAAGCAGTTGTAGTAAAATTACTTCGCATTATTGTGCTTGACGAATAAGGGAGGTATAATAGGCAATTATGATAAAATTTAATTTTGATCTTAATGATTATCCCAGAGAAGCGATTTATGGTGCAGCTTATGTCTTTCTTGATAGAGCTTATCTATTTTTAGATAGCCCGTCTCCTAAAAAAATACAAGTTTCTTTAAAAGG
>CAZJBH010000013.1:13701-14724 GCA_964544485.1 uncultured Candidatus Saccharibacteria bacterium | reverse complement strand
AAAGAAAAATAAAAAATAAAGAATAGCAAAGAAAATTCCTCCAAAAATCATCTGAGAAATTAAATCCTTTCTTCTGAAAACAACTAACGCAGAGCCAAATAACAAAGTAATAAAAATAACATGAATTGTATTTTCAGGGAAAATAAAGTTTAGAATAAAGAAAAAACAAACAGTTAAAATATATGGATAAAATAAAAATTTCCTTTTTCTCCTTATTTTAACAAGTTTTTTACCAAAAAAAATCTCGTAGATAACAGCAGAAATTCCTCCGCAAATAAAGAAAAAGAAAAAGCTTTCTATGCCAAATCCGTAATTAGACATTAAATTAAACAAAGAAGGAGGATTCCAATATTCAGGCACCCATAAAGATTCGCTTAAGCCAAAAGGCATAGCCAATAAACTGCCAAAAATCATTTCTTTTCTTAAATCTTTTCTTAAGATAAAGAAAATAATCCAAACAGAAAAAAATATTAAACAACCAATAAAATATTCCATATTTTAAAACTCTATTTTCTTAATTTCCCGGACTAGTTCCGGGAATTTATTTTGATTAAAATGCTGTCTTTTTTTAAAAACTTTGAAAATAGCTTCTGGCAAAGCCTTTCTATACCGCTCCATTTCAGAAAAAGGCACAACTGGATCATCTTGACTCTGGTAAATAAAGATTTGAGTTTGTTCAGCAAATTTCTTTAAATTTGTTTGAATCGCAAAATCACCTAAATATTCATCGCCTAGCTCTTTGCTATAAGGCGGCGCAATTAAAAAACAAGCTAGAATTTTTTTAAGAAACTTATTCTCTGAAAGATATCTAGCTAAAAAGGCTCCACCTAAAGAATGTCCGATTAAAATCACTTTATTATTCAATAAGTTAGCTGCTTTTTCAAAAATAATCTTCCATTCCTGATAACGAGCATTGTTAGGATTAGGCATTTTTAAATTAATTACTTCAAATTTATCACCTAAGTCCTCTTGTAGATTACTTTTCCATCCCTTCTTCTTATACTTCCCTAAATTCAATTCCTT
>CAZJBH010000013.1:0-13691 GCA_964544485.1 uncultured Candidatus Saccharibacteria bacterium | reverse complement strand
ATAATTTTTAAATGTTTCCCCTCCATGAATAATCACTACTTGTTTTTTCATTAAATATATTTTAACCCGAAATAAGCCAAAAAACAAATATTTAAAAAATAAAAGACGCGTTTTAAAAAAACGCGTCCTGCTGACTTATTTTCTTTTTTTCACTTTTTTAGCTTTCAACCTGCCATTCTGATCTTTTTCAAATTTTAAATTGATTTTTGCCGGCTTAACCCAAAAAATCTCTTTTGGTGAAATTACAGAAATAGCTAAAGCGTATTTAAACATTTGCGGAGCTTTTTTTAACTCTTTTTTAGCAGACTGTTTATCAACAACTTCTTTAGTTCGAATCAATTTAGAGAGCCTATTATCTTTTAGCCAATTCACTGCCTCATCTTCATCTAAAACTTCAATACTTAAATTAGTCTTTCTCCAGCCAAATTCACCAACCGGTAATTTAACGGTTTTTTTCTTATCTTGATCAGTCAATTTAGCTCGCTGCGCTTGAGCTATCCTTTTTAATTCATCAAATCTTCTGTTTAATTTAGCCTCAAGCGGCTTTTTTTGCTTTTCTGCCTCAGCTATAATCGGACGAACTTGTTCATTTAAATCAATTTCAATTCTAGTTTTCTGGTTTTGAATTTCTCCAAGCTCTTCAAGCAATTGCCTTATTCTCTGTAAATCTTGCTTAGCCATAATTCCCTCCTTAAATTTTAAAGTACTATTTATTCTTTATCATAATCTAACAAGTTAATTATGATTTGTCTACAATTTCTTGACCTTAACCCTAAAACTATCTTAAACTTAAATCAGCAAATTAACAGCACTTAAACAATAGAATAAGGAGGAATTATGGAGAAAATAACTTGTTTAGATGAAATTAGAAAGAAAAAATACCCAATTACTACTGCTTTAGCCAAAATACCTAAATCAAATGACAAAGCTTGGTTTTTATACACGAATTTAATCACTGTAATTAAGCAGAAATTTATTCCTTCTCAAAAACTCGCTAAATTAATTAGTTTTTTAATAATTTTCTTTAAAATCAAACCAGAAGAAATTCCAAACTATATCTTAGAAGAAAAAGAATTTGAAGATTACAAATTTCAGATTAAGAAAGAAAATATAAGCATTGATTATTTAATCATTCAAACCATAGACAGCTTCAGAAAAAAAGAACTAAGCAGAAACGTAGCCTTAAGAATTATTAAAATAAGTAAAGTTTGGTATAAGATACCGAATTTGTTCTTAATCAAATAAAGACCTGCATTCAGCAGGTCTTTTTTAATTAATCCAATCTTTTGTATTTAAATATCTTAATAAACAATAAAGCCGCTAAAGCGCCTAAGAAATTGAAAAAGCCGGTATCTATTGATACCGACTTGGATATTTAATTAACGACTGAACAAGAGGCCAAATAACATCTTTGGCCAAGCTCTTTAACCAATAGATTGCTAACTGAATCTGAAAAAGCTTTCTCCTGTTTATCCGGCTGGATTAGTATCTTTGCTCCCTGGACTAATCCTGGTTCAGTTTCTAAAAGAATCACTCCATTATTCTTGGGAGTTAAACAACGTTCTTCTAGGATATCAATTACTTCTTTGTAAATTTGTACTAAATAATCTCTATTTTCTCCAGCAATTAAAAATTTCATCTTTATCCTCCTTATTTTCATTCATAAGAACTCTCTAAATCATACAAGATAAATATATTTATGTCAATACCCCAGCTATTTTAATTTTTCTAAAATACTTCCAAGTTTTTCAATTTCTTCTCCATAGCGAGTCCAATCTCCATTTCGCTGAGCTTGCAAAGCATTTTGATAATATTGCTTAGCTTGTTGAATCAATTCCTGTTCAGTTTGAGAAGTCTCTTTTCCTGCCTCTGGCTTTTTACTTGCTCCTTGGCCAAAAATCCTGTTTAACCCCTCTTCTAAAGTCTCTTCCATGACTATTTGATTCTGATAAGCCACAATCACCCGTTTTAATTCCGGAATTCTTCCTCCTTCAGCTCTTAAATACAAAGGCCGGACATATAATAAAGATTCTTCAATCGGAATAACCAACAAAGGACCTTGATTTACATTAGAACCGCGCTGATCCCAAAGAGAAATTTGCTGTGAAATTTCCGGGTTTTGGTTAATCCGGTTAATAATCTGGCTTGGCCCAAAAACCAAGTTTTGTTTTGAAAAACGGTAAACCGCTAGTTTTCCGTAATTTTCTCCGTCTGACCGAGCTACCATCCAGGCAGCTAAATTATCCTTGCCTTGCGGAGTAAAAGGAATCATTAAAATAAATTCCTCTTTATCTTCATCCGGCAATTTCATAATAATATGGCGCATCATTGGATCTAGTCTGCCCTCAGAAATTCTAGGAATCTGCCATTTGTCTTCTTTATTGTAAAAAATCTGCGGCTCTTCCATATGATAAACTGAATAAAGAGAAGTTTGAATACGGAAAATATCCTCTGGATAGCGCAAATGAGCTTTTAAATCTCCAGGCATTTCAGATAAAGGCAAAAAAGTTTCTGGAAAAATTTTAGCATAAGTTTGAATTAAAGGATCATCTGGTTCTGAAATATAGAATCGCATATCTCCATCATAAGCATCAATCACTATTTTAACCGAATTCCGAATATAATTAATCTTTTCCGGAGCAATAACTTTTTCCGCGTAAGGATATGAATCGCTAATTGTATAAGCGTCATAAATCCATTTTAATTGACCAGCTGAAGCAACTACCAGATAAGGATCCTGATCTAATTTTAAAAATGGCATTACCTTGCTAACTCTTTTTTGAATATTCCGAAAATACATAATCCTGCTTTGAGAATTAATATCCTCAGACAAAATTAATTTTAATTCTTTGAAATTAAACGCCATTAAAGCTTTTTTCCAAAAAGAATCCAATAAAACTCCGCCTGAACCTTGATAATCAGTAAAAACATTTTTCTCTCCGGCAGGATAATCAAATTCCTTAGCCCGGGTATTAACAACTGCGTAATTATCAGTTAATTCTCCGTAATAAATTCCTGGCCGGGTTACTTGCAAGGAAGGAATTGTAGAAGTAGGCGGCAAATCCTTAATAAACAGAAGAGGCAGACCCTCCTCGGTTACCTCATTAACCGGGCCCAGAGTCAGTCCAAATCCATGAGTAAAGGTTAAATGTTCGTTAATAAAATTTCGTTGAGGCAAACTAGCTGAATTTAATTCGCGCGGAGAAAGCAAAATCTGCCGATAATCTCCATTAATCTGGTAACGATCATTGTCTATGGAAATAAAATCGTAATAAGTCCGTATTTCCTGGACCTGGCCAAAAGTATCTAACAAGGGTTCTCTATCCCATAAACGAATATTTTTAATCGTTCCCTGATTATTCTGAATATCTTCCATGGTTAAAGAAGTTGTCTCAGTCAGATTATTTTCCTGAACCTGGTCCAATTTAAAAGCTTGCTGAGTAGCCTTAATATTATGAATAATATATGGAGTTTCTTTAACTAATTCATTCGGCGCAACCACAAACTTTTGCAAAATCACCGGATAAAGCCAACCGCCTAAAATAGCAATTAAAAGATATAAGCCGGCTAAGCTAAATAAAATTTTGGTTTTTTTCTGAAAAATATTAAATAAAACTGCTCCGGCTAAAACTACTAAGAGCAAACTTAATATTTTTAAAATCGGCAAGCTAGCGTGTAAATCAGTATAACTAGCTCCGGCAAAAGGACCGGTTGTTGAATAAACTAAATTAGGAATTTTAATAAAATAAGTTTTGATTGCTGATAATAGCAAAAAAATTGAAACAAGAATTGAGACATGGACCTTAGGACTTATCCCAGCGCTTTTTTTAATTACTTGTTCTTGAATAAAATCAAATTTATTCTTAGCCTGCTGAAAAAAATTCCTAAAAATTCCCCGGCTTAAATAAATCGCAATAATTCCAACTAAACAGACAAAAATTATCCAGAATAAAAATCCGATCACTACTTCTAAAAAAGGAAGTGTGAAAAAATAAAAGGAAATATCATAATTAAAAATTGGATCAAGCTGATTAAAAGAAACTTTATTCAAATACTTTAACCAAATATCCCAATTAGCGCTGCCAGCCAAACCAGTAAAAAAACCAATAATTATAGAAAAGAATAAAATAATTTTCCCTAAATATTTACTGACATCTATTGGCGCTAAGCTATTTTCTGTTTTAATTAAAATCGGCTTATCCTGAGTAATTTTAGCGGCTAATTTCAAATTAACGTAAAGAATAATAAAACTAAATAAACCAACCGCTAAAAAAGCCATCACTTTAGCGCCTAAAATAGTAGTAAAAATATTTTGCCAGCCAACTCCGCTAAACCACAACCAGTCACTTAATAAATTAACTAGAATAGACCCCAAAAACAAAATAGCTAAAATTAAAATTAAAATAATATATTTTTTATTCATAAACACATTCTAACTAATTTTAAACTAAAAAACAATAAAAAAATCCCTTGGTTTTATCCAAGGGATCTTATTTGTTATTCATATTGATTTTACTACTTGGAAACCTTCTCTAATTTCTAAATAAGGATCGCCAAAATGCCGAGCTAATAAAAAATATAAAAGATTCCAAATTAATTTAGCTTGTTCAATAACCTCTTTATGCTCAAGAACTAACTCTGCCTGATTTATATCAATTACAATACTATCAGCTATTTTCCCATCATTTAAGATTAAATTTCTGTCTAATCCAGTTAAACTTACAAATTTATTTACTTCAGCCAAATACAAACTCCAAAGATGTTTTTCTGATTCATTCATTTTACCTACTAATTCTTCGCCTTTCCAAGGACGAAACTTAATTGGACAATCAAGGTATTCGTCAACTTCTTGCGCCCCCAAACAAAAACCATCAAACAATTCTATAACCGGCATTATCTCCCTCCTAGATTAAAAGTGCTAAAATTTTAAACTTTTTTATTAATAACACAAAAAAGTTTCTTTAGCAAGCCTAAAAAAATAAATTTACTAAATAATCTCCTAGTAAAAATAATAAGCTAATGTTAATTGCATATCCAATCACAATTAAAATAATAAATTTTTTTATCCTAATCGCAGAAACTCCAAAAGCAGCGCTAATCACATCCAAAGGAAAAAACGGAAAGAAATAAAAAGCAAGCAAAATATTTTCATTGCGCTTAATCGCTGCTTCATATTTTTTTATTTTATCTCGCTTAAATATTTTAAAAGCAGCGGAACGGCCGAATTTACGAGCCAAAAAGAAAACTAGCAAAGTTCCCAAAATATTTCCTAAATAAATATAAATTGCTCCAATTAACGGCCCGAATAGAAAACCAGCTGCCAGAATTGGAACTAATGGCGGAATTGGAGCGACTAAAACTTCTAAAACCACCATAAAAACAATAATTAAAGGAGCTAAAACGCCAAAAGAAATTAAATAATTACGCAATTCTTCGCGGTAAGCAAAAAAATCAAAAGCATCCCGATTTAAAAAAGCAATTAGGGTAAATATAAGGATTAATCCTAAAATAACAATATCATAACGATATGCTTTTAAAAATTTAAGTATTGATTTCATAATCTTTTATCTTGCTTAATTTTATCACGAATCTCTTGCATATATTTAAACATAAAATGAAGATTATGTATGGTAGCTAAACGCGGACCAAGCATTTCTTTTGCTTTAAACAAATGCCGCAAATAAGCTCGAGAATAATTCTGACAAGCATAACAAGAACAATCTGATTGAATTGGCTTTTTATCTAATTTAAATTTATCTTTTAAAATATTAATTTCTTTATCTCTGATAATTAAAATGCCATGCCTGGCCAAACGAGTTGGCTGAACGCAATCAAATAAATCTATCCCTTGACTAACTGCTTGTTTTAAATCATTCAAATAACCAATTCCTAAAAGATGCCTTGGCTTATCTTCCGGCAAATATGAAATCGTCCAATCTAATACTTCTTCCATTTTTCCTTTTAACTCTCCTTGACCTAAGGCTCCGCCAATACCAAATCCGTCAAAAGGCAAATTACCAATAAATTCAGCGCTAATTTCTCTTAGATCCTTAAAAGGACCGCCTTGAACAATTCCGAATAAAAATTGTTTTTGGCTGTTTTTAACATTTAAGCATCGTTTAGCCCAGCGATGAGTCCGTTCCATAGATTGCTGAGTATATTCATGATTGGCTAAAGGAGAAGTACATTCATCAAAAGCGAAAATAATATCAGCTCCTAAATTTTGTTGAATCTGGATTGATTTTTCCGGAGTTAATTGATGCTTAGAACCATCTAAATGAGAATAGAAAATAACTCCTTGTTCATTAATTTTAACTGGTTTGATTTTAGCTCTTTTACTGGCAAAAACCTGATGATTAGATTTTAAAACCTTGCCAACCCGATCTTTAAGCGCTGCTCCCAAGCTAAAAACCTGATAACCTCCGCTATCAGTCGCAATCGGATAAGGCCAATTCATAAATTTATGCAAACCGCCAATTTTTTTAATTATTTTATCTCCAGGTTGTAGATATAAATGATAGGTATTTGCTAAAATCGCTTCAAAGCCAAGCTGTTTAATCTCATTAGAAGCTAAACCCTTAATACTTGCCTGAGTAGCCACCGGATAAAAAGCCGGAGTATGTATCTGGCCATGCTCAGTCTTAATCAAACCTAAACGAGCTTGAGAATACTTATGTTTTTTAGTTATTTTAAAAAATTTATCTGCCATATTTTAAATAATAGCCAATTATTCCAAAAGAAACAGCTACATTTAAAGATTCTTTAATTCCTTGCATTGGCAATTCAATTATTTGATCAGCTTTTTTTAAAACGCTTTGAGAAACTCCTTTAACTTCATTGCCAATCACCAAAGCAATTTTTCCTTGAGGCTTAAATTTACGATAATCAATACTTTTTTTAGTTTGTTCTAAAGCAATAATTTTGAATTTTTCTTTTTTTAATTTATCAATCACCCGCCAAACTTGCCAAGCATGTTCCCAATCAACATTTTTTTCCGCGCATAAAGCAGTTTTAGATATTTTATCATGCGGAGGACACCCGCAAATTCCGGTTAAATATATCTTATTCACTCCTAAAGCGTCAGCGGTTCGAAAAATAGAGCCGATGTTTTGTAAACTTCTTAAATTATCACAAATTAGATAAAATTGATCCATAGATTTAAAAAAAATGGGCCGGAACCTTATTGGCTGCCGGCCCTGATATATTAGTAATCATCACCGAGTTGTCGGCGAAAGACCCTTTCTCTATGAATTGCCCCCATCATCATTCTTTTGGTTACTAAGGATGATCTTTCTCCAATTCCACGGGCTTCTTTCATTCGCTCAATAGACTTTAAACTAAGAAAGCTTTGATTTTTTCTTTTTCTTACCTTCTTTATGTATTTAGAATTTTCATCCAGTTTAATCCCATGTTCATCTGCCAACTCAACAAACCATCCCTCTAACATCTCAAACTCGTGTGTAGAGATACCAGAGAAAATACCATGGCCACTAGTTCGACAAACTTCCTGAATTAAAATTAAAAGCGCGCTTCGAGGGTAATTGCGAACATCTTCTTTGAAATTAGAATCATCTTTCTTTTCAGCCATGGCCTTAACAAACGCTGATTTAAATTCCTGATGAATTCTCATTTTCTCCCCTTTCTTGAAAAGATTAATAAAAAGAACTAATATATTTTGTATTATAACAGATTAATTTAATTTAGTCAATAAAAAGTTTTTTGGCTTCTTCCCAAAAAACATCATTTCCATTAATGTACCTGGAATACCACCATTCAACTCCCCATAAATAAACTTCATCAAATCCGGTTTGTTTAGTATATTCAATAATTTCTCTAAATCTTTCTATATCCATAGAACGAGATTCGCGAATCTCATCTATTTCATAAATCTGCCGCGGCGCCCAAGGCTCTAATTGCAATTCGCAAATCAAAACCTTTTCTACTCCAGTAATTTTTTTAACTAATTCAGCTCGCTTATGATAAAATACCGGCGGAATTGGATATTTAAAGTATCCAATATAGTCATTCCAAACAATTCGATAAAGAGTTGTTCCTAAAATATCTGCTAAAGCTGCTGGTTTAGTCCAACTGCTCAATTCCCCTGAAGCAGTCAATTGAATCGGTCTAAAATGAGTATCTAAACTTCGAACTAATTTAACTTCTTTTTCTAAAAAATATTCATCTAATTCAGCGCATTCCCCAAAATCCTTTAAAAATGGTTCATTTTCAACTTGCCAAATTTTAATCGCTTGATTATCACGATAATGAAGAATAACTTGCTCTATAAATTGAAGTAATTTTTCTTTTTTTTCAGCTGAAGTCATTCCATGAACCCATTTTGGGATATGACATTCCGGCCAACGAGGAACTTTTTCTCCAACTACCAAAGTTATTTCTGCTCCTCTCTGGGCAGCTTGTTCAATCTGCCAATCTAAATCAGTAAAATCATAGCGATTTTTTTCTTTTTCTATCATTGGCCAATAAGCCACTAAACGCAATTTTTTAACCTCTAACTCATCTAAGATTGCTTCGTATCCTTGATGCCAATTAAAACCCATTTGCTCGGCAAAATATTGGCTAAAAGTTACTCCGTATTCAATCTCATCAGCCGGCTCAACTTCGCCCGAAAACATATAAGCTAAAATTCCAGCTAAGATTAGGAACAAAAACAAAATAGTTATAAAAAATATTCTAAATGGATTTAAAATTTTAAATATTTTCATTTTATCTTAAAACTAATATCCCAATTCCAATCATAATTAAGATAATAGCAATTATTTTTTTTAGAACAATTTCCCGACTAATTTGTTCTTTTAATATCTTAGGAAACTTATTTGAAAGAAAAATAGCTAGAATTAATAAAAAGAAATACTGAACTCCTTGCATAGCATTAACTAAAGTAACATTGCCTAGAAAAATAGCGTAATTCAAAAGCAAAAAACTAGAAACTGAAAATAATTTAGAAATAGCAACTATTCCTAAAGTGCTTTTTTTAGGCACTCCTTGGCCGCGGAAAAGAGTTGCTCCAACCCAAGGCAAAAGAGTTACCCCAGCCAAAAAAGCCCCGATTCTAGTCCAAAGAAAAGCATTTACAAAAGGCTGTAAATTAAAAAGATATTTAGTTAGCACAAAAGAACCAGCGAATAGCAAAGCAGCGAATAAAGCGATTGGCACTCTTTTAGACAAAGAATTTTTAACCTGATATTCTCTTAACTCTTTTTTACGCGGCCAGATAATGATTACGCTTCCTAAAACCAAAAGAATAAAAGCTAATAATTGGCCTGGAGTTAATCTCTCCGGCAAAATTAAATAAGTCAACATTAAGGTAAAAATCGGAATTGCTCCGCCAATTACCGGTGTAATTCTGCTAACTTCATCCATTTGAACAGCTTTGTAAAAAAACAAAATCGCGTAAGTAAATAATCCGCCAGCTAAAAAAGATATTAAAACCTGCTTTAAAGGAATCAATTCAAATCCAAAAGGAGCTAAAACAAAAGCGAATAATCCAAAAATACCAACATAAAAAGCATATAAGTTCGGTTTTAATTTAGTATGAGAAAGAATATATTTGTCAAAAATAAAAACCAAAGCATTTAAGAAATGAGCGCCAATAACTATATATATCCAAGTCATATTTTAAATTTTATTTTTTTAAATCTAATGAATTATTTTTACAAATTTGAGCGTATTCAAAAGCGCTCGGCCGAATTTTTCTCGTTAAACTATCATAATCTATTTCCACTAATCCAAAACGCGGCCAAAAACCTTTATCCCATTCAAAATTATCCAATAAAGACCAATAAAAATATCCTTTTACCTTAATACCTTCTTGAATTGACTGATAAATATATTTAAGATGATTTTTAATAAATTCAGTTCGCTGGCTATCATCAGCATCAGCATCAGCCAAGCCATTTTCTGTAATATAGATTGGTAGATGATATTTTTTTAGATCTTTTAAAACATGATAAATTCCTTCAGGATAAATCTGCCAATCAAGATCAGAGACAGGTAATTTTTTGTATTTTGGAAAACGATTGTAAAAATAGTAATTCAAACCAATAAAATCTTGTTTAATCTTGTTTAAAAAATAAAAATTCCAATAATATTTAGCAATCGGATTAAATTTAAAATCAACATTATTCTTAGCAATTCCAACCTGGCAATCTAAATCAATCAGATGAAGCGATTGATAAGCTAATTCATGCGCTCGCGCTAAATTTTTTAAAACCTTAAAATATTTTAAAAAACTTTTTTCTTGAGGCGGCCAAATCCCGATTAAAAAAGAAGCAGAAGCATAAACATTCGGCTCATTTAAAGTTATCCAATAATCTACTAAATCAAAAAGTTTTTCTGATAATATTCTAACATATCGATTAAAATAATGAGGAGTTTTAAAATTTAACCAACCACTTTTTCTAACCAACCAATTTGGCAAAGACCAATGATATAAAGTAACAAACGGCTCTATCTTTCTTTCTTTTAAAGCTTTTAAAACTTTACGATAATGCTGAATTTCTTTTTCATCAAATTCCCCCTCCTTTGGTTCAATCCTAGACCATTCAATTGAAAAACGATGCGCGTTTTGATTTAGATCTTTAGCAATATTAAAATCCTGCTCAAACTTATGGTAATGATCGCAAGCTTGCCCAGAAATATAGTTTTTTGGATCAAACATTTCTGGGAATTTTTCTTGCTGCCAATTTTGATAATTATCTTTAGCTTCCCTGGCTAATCGATCAGCGTTTTTCTTTTCCCACTCAGTCCAATCATTAAAATTATTCCCCTCAACTTGATGAGCGGAAGTAGCCGCGCCCCAATAAAAATTTTTTGGAAACTCTATTTTTGACATTTTGGACAATAATGAGCTGAACGCTGTCCGATTTTAATTTTTTTAATTTTTGCCCCGCACTTATAACACGGCTTGCCTTGGCGTAAATAAACCTTAATCAAAGGAACAAAATTTCCTTCTTGCCCATTTGCGTCTAAATAATTTTCCGCGGAACTTCCATTCTTTTCTATCCCTAATTTTAACACTTTTTTAATTTGCTGATAAATTTTCTTTATTTCTAAATTAGTCAAACTATTAACCCGGCGAGTTGGCCGAACTCCTGCGTAAAACAATATTTCATCAGCATATAAATTTCCGATTCCGGCAATAAATTGCTGATCCATTAACAAAGGCTTAATTTTAGAGCGCTTTCGATTTTTTAAGGCTTGCTGAAACCATTTTAAAATAAATTCCTTACTTAATGGCTCAGGGCCGTAATTTTGATTAGCTAAATATTCTTTTAATTTTGGTTCGTCAACTAATTTAACAAATCCAAATTGGCGTAAATCATTATGCAAAAGATAGCTTCCGTCTTTGAAATAATAAATCAAATGAGTATGCTTGTTCAACTGGCCGTTAAAAATTATCTGGCCGGTCATTTTTAAATGAATTAATAAATAATATTTATTAGATAATTGAATAATTAATAACTTGGCCCGGCGGCTAACTTTTTGAATTTTGCTTCCAACAACTATTTTCTTAAATTTATCTAAAGGAAATTTAACTAAGCTTGGCAAATTTATCTTTATCCTTTGGATTTGCTTCCCTTTTATCTGTTTATCTAACTGCTGTTTAATTGTTTCCACTTCAGGCAATTCAGGCATATTTATTTAGGAGGTTCTTGATAATCAGTGCTTACTAAAACCTCTTTTAAAGAATCAATATCTTCTAATACCATGCCAGTGCCGCGAACTACCGCAGTTAAAGGATCTTCAACTACTTTTACCGGCATTTCTGTTTTCTCAGCTAAAAGAGTATCTAATCCGCGCACCATTCCCCCTCCACCAACCAGAAAAATTCCTCGTTGCATAATATCAGCCACTAATTCAGGCGGAGTTTCTTCAATCACATTCTTTACTGTCTCAATCAAACTTTTAACAGAACGCGAAATAGCTTTTCGGATATGCGCGTCAGTAACAATTAATTGCTTTGGCAAACCGCTAACTACATCTCTTCCGCGCATAGTCATTTCTAATTCCTCTCCTAATTCATAGGCTGAACCAATCCTAATTTTAATATCTTCAGCTGTTTTTTCTCCAAGCATTAAATTAAATTCTTCACGCGCATATTGAATAATATCATCATTTAATTTATCTCCAGCTACTCGCAAACTTCGGCTGGTTACAATCCCGCCCAGGGAAATAACTGCTATTTCTGAGGTTCCTCCGCCAATATCAATTATCATATTTCCAGCCGGATCCTGAACCGGCAAACGAATTCCAATTGCCGCAGCCATTGGCTCTTCAATCAAAAAAACTTCTCTTGCTCCAGCGCTTTTAGTCGCATCTTCAACCGCTCTTTTTTCCACTTCAGTTACTCCGGAAGGAATTCCAACGACTACTCTTGGGCGAGGCATAATTGAAAATTTTTCCTGATGAACTTTATCAATAAAATATTTCAACATTTGTTCAGTCACTTCAAAATCAGAAACTACTCCGGCAACTAAAGGCCGGGAGGCAACAATATGGGCTGGTGTTCGGCCAACCATTTTTTTAGCATCTTGGCCAATTGATAAAATTTGTCCGGTTTTTTTATTAACCGCAACCACTGAAGGTTCATTAATGACAATTCCTCGGCCCCGAACATAAACTAAAGTATTAGCAGTTCCTAAATCAATTCCAATATCTTTAGAAAAAAAACCGAAAAATTTATTTAACATACTTTTTAACCTCCTTGATTTTAACCAGCCTTGCTTCTTGGCTATCTCTTGCTTTAATTTCAACTGAATCTTCAGCTAAAGTTTTTTGACTAACCACTATCCGCAAAGGAATGCCAATTAAATCAGCTTCAGCAAATTTTTCTCCTGGACTTTTATCGCGATCATCAAACAAAACTTCTTTCCCTTGCTGAATTAACTCTTGATAAAGTTTTTCCGTTTTTTTAATTATTTCTTGATTTTCTTTGCCAGCTAAACTAATTAAATGAATTTGAAAAGGAGCAACTGACTCAGGCCAGATAATTCCTTTATTGTCATGACTTGCTTCAACAATTGAAGCCATTAATCGGCCCAGGCCAATCCCATAACAGCCCATAACAATCGGCTTTTTATTTCCTTTTTTATCAACAAATTCAGCTTTCATTGCTTGACTATATTTAGTCCCTAGAAAAAAAGCATGTCCAACTTCAATTCCGTTAGATTGAGTTAATCTATTTCCACAATTAGGACAAATTTTAATTTCACCCGCTTTTTCAACATTAGCTCCATAATCACATTTATCGCAAACTAATACTTTATCTTCTCCGGTTTCAGCTAATAAAATAAATTCATGAGACAAATTTCCACCAATTGTTCCAGAATCAGCTTCTGCACAAACCGCTTTTAATCCACAAGTTTGAAAAATATTAGCATAACTTTGCTTAGCTTGCTCATAAAAATCTTTAGCTTGTTTTTCATCTTGATTAAAACTATAAAAATCCTTCATGATAAATTCGCGTACTCGCAAAAGTCCGCCAGTTGCCCGCATTTCATTCCGAAACTTATTCTGAATCTGATAAACATATACAGGTAAATCAATATATGAATTGATCCGTTGACGAATTAAATCAGTAATTACTTCTTCATGGGTAGAGCCTAAGCCAAATTCTTTTTTATGGCGATCTTTAACAATAAATAAAGGAGGGTCAATATTTTCCCAACGAT
>CAZJBH010000012.1:0-16021 GCA_964544485.1 uncultured Candidatus Saccharibacteria bacterium | reverse complement strand
AAATAATAATACCATAATTTGCTTTCGCTTTGGCCATAGTTTGTACTACTTGTCGATATTCTTTTTTATTTACCCCAACCTCAATAACCACTCTATTTTCTCCAGCTGTAAAAATAAAATCCGCTCCACCTTTAGCGCTATCATAAGTCAAAGAATAAAGAATCTTTTTATCACATAAACGATATAAATACATACCGACTAAATCTTCTAATAATATTCCTCGAGTATTTTGCTCAGAAATGGTATTACCAATTGTTTTATAATACATCGCCCTAAAAGCAGGCGAAGCAAAAAGATATTTGGACGGTTTTTGAGTTACTTGTTTAAAATGAGAACCTTGCGGATAAATTCGATGCAAAATTTCAGTCTGTTCTAAAACAGAAAAAATTTCCGCTATCTTAGGTCTTGATATTCCAAATTTTTCAGCCAAAGTAGTAAAATTTAATGTATTCATATCAGCCACCGCGTAAAGAATCGCTGGAATTTTATTAGTGATTTCCGATGTTAGAGATCGCATTTGCGGAATATCTCTGTTTATTACCCGATCCAAAGACTTGCTAATCTGATCGTAAACCAAGGCCTCATTATCTAAAGCTATCATAAAAGGCAATGATCCATAATGCAGATAATTTTCAAAATCTAAATGACTGATACCTGAAAAATAATTATTAATCTTATTTTTTAAAACCACCAATCTATTATATGTTTCCTCAGCATTTTTACTGAAAAATATTGATTCTCGCAATTCTGAAGACAATCCTTTTATTTCATATTTATTATTTTTAATTTTTACGAATTCTGTAAATGACAATGGATAAATTTTTTCATATATTGCGCGACGCGCGATATCAGAATTACTATTTATAAGAGCGGCTGCTGAACCGGTAGAGAATATAAAAACATTCTGAGATCGATCATAAACAGATTTAAGAGCCGCGCCCCACTTTTCATCATATTGAACTTCATCTAAAAACAAAAAGAGAGGTTTATCCAAATTTGTTATTGATCGACCGATAGTTTCTTCAAAAGAACTAATTACTTCGCTAATGTTGCTGCCTAATGTTTGAGTTATTTCATCCGCTGAAAGAATCAAAAAATAACCATCGATATTTTTATTAGCATGATAAAGCTGATACATTACAGTTGTTTTTCCAGCTCCGCGCAAACCGGTTAAAGTAATCCAACGATATGATCTATTTCCGGCTAGAAATCGATCAAGATGTGATTGAATCCTTATAAATATATTTCGGTTTGGCCGTTTATTATTTTGAGTATCAAAAACATAAGCTCGAGCTCTAAAATCAGCTTGAGCTATCTGATCATTGATATATTCTTTAATTTTAGCGTTATTTTTAGTCATTTTATACTTATATTTGCGTCAATCCCAGTATACACTAAACATATATTCAGTGTCAAGTGCAATTTACACTAAAACATCAAATACCTTTTTCCGCTAATTTACTTCATTTTTAGCCTCTTTTTATAGATTAGACTATTTAGAGGAAAGAGACTGTTCTTTTTATCTTTGTTGGGCAAGTACAGTCCTTTTCTGGCAGAATTTGACTAAAAAAAATTTTCTGATATAATAAATTTAAAGTTCTTTGGAAAGGAGGAGAAAATATGAAACGCTTTATGATCCCCCGCGTTGCCCATTGTTGCGGAGGCGACTGAACTAGCCCCCTTGGCTTTTGTTAAACTTGGCCAAGGGGGTCTTTTTATTTTCCAAACCCAGACTAATCCCCAGAATCAGCCAAAAAAGAAGCTGCCCCTGCTGCAAAGTGAAAAAATAATGGTCAGCAAAACCAAGCATCAAAAAAGCAATCACTAAAATTAACCAAAAATAATTTTTGAATATTTTTCTGAATAAATAGAAAAGAAACAAAAGAAAACAGACTAACCCTAATAACCCTGATTCAACCGCAATCAATAAATAAATATTATGAACTGGCTGAAAAACCCAGGCTTGAAATAAAGTTAAAATGCTTTGCATTTGCCAAACAAAATTTCCCCAACCAATCCCTAATAAAGGAAATTGGCTAATTGAATCCCAAGAAAATTGCGTATAAAATAGACGCAATGAAATAGCTTGTTCTTGCGCGGATAGATTAAATCGAGAAATTAATTCAGGCCAAGCTGAATAGGCTAAAATAGCAACTACAATTATAAATAAAAAAATTAATTCCAAAACCTTTTTAATTAGAGCTTTATTTTTCTGCTTTTGCGATTTTCTTAAAAAAATTAAAAAATAAATTAAACTTAAAATAAGATAAATTAAAATAACTGAGCGAGAAAAAGAAATCAATAATCCAAAAGATAAAATAAAATAACTAATTATTAATAAACAGCGCTTGAATTTAGTTAATTCTATATTCTTCCAAAGCCAAATAACAAAAAACAAAGCAACCAGTAAAAAAACAGCTAATAGATTTGGATGAGGAAAAGCTCCATATCCCCTAATCATTTCCAACCCCTGAACAGATATTTTAGCGACTCCAGCTAAATTCAAATCCAAAGGGCTTTCTCTGAAAAACCAAAGTCCGAGACTTTTTTGATTAATAAATTGAAGCCAAGCAATCAAAGTTTGAAAAATTCCGCTAAGAATAAAAATCCCAGCTATTTTTTTTAATTTAAATAACTTTAAATTGTTTTTTAAATAGAAAAACAAGAAAATCATTTCAGCTAATTTTAACCAAACATAAAATCCTAAACTTAAATTAGGCGCGTTAATTAAAGAAAATAAAGTAACCAGCAAAAAAACTCCCAACCAAAAACCAGGAGTTTTAATTTTTTGACTTAATTCAGTTTTTTCTTTTAAAAATCTATCTTTTCTTTTACGCCAAATCCAACAGCCAAATAAAGACAAAATTAATAAATCAGTTAAATAAAGATAGATGGCTGACCATTCATTAAAATCCCAAGTAAAAAGATAAAGAATTTTACGAGTTTGGAAAGGTAAACAGAAAATTAAAAGATAGAAAAAGCTTTTTTCTAATTTATTTAGCATCTAATATTTTACCCAGTTCCTCCTTGATCACTTCTTTTTCATTCCAAGGTATTTTTTTATCTCCTAAAACCATACTTGCTTCAGTCCCCTTGCCTAAAAACAAAAGAATATCGTCTTTTTTAGCCAAAGACAAAGCTTTTCTAATCGCTTGCCGTCTATCTTGAATCTTTTGATAATTTTTAAAATTCTTTAATCCTTGTTCAATTTGATTTAAAATTTCTGCTGCGTCTTCTTGATAGGGATCTTCATTGCAAAGAATAATCTGATCCGCGTATTGGCCGGCAATTCGAGCTAATTCAGGCCGTTTCCATTTGTCTCTCCCTCCGCCAGCCGCGCCAAATAAAGCAATCATTCGATGATGGGGAATTTCTTCAGCTAATCTAAAAACCTGCTCAAAACTTTCCGGAGTATGCGCTAAATCAATAAAAATTTTAAAATCCTGGCCTTGATCTATTTGCTCCATTCTTCCTTGAATTTGATTAATTTTTTGCAAAGCTTGACTAGCTGTTTTTAAATCAATCTTTAATAACAAACCAAGGCTAATTGCGGTTAAAGCGTTATAAAGATTAAACTCGCCTAATAAATTAAGCTGAAAATCAGTTTCTTTAACTTTAAAAGAAACCCCAGAGCCTGATATTTGAATTTGTTCAGCTTGAACGATTTTTTTTACTCCTGGCAATTCTTTGTTTTTGATTGAATAACCAAACTTTTGAGCTAAAGATTGTTTTAGATAATAAGGAGTATTTAAATCATCTAGATTAACCAACATCTTGTCTTGCTTTGATAAAGTTTGGAATAATTTAGCTTTAGCTGCTCGATAATTCTTAAACCCGCCATGCGCTTCTAAATGATCACGCGCTAAATTAGTTAACACTCCAAAATTAAAATCAATAAATTTATGCCGAAATTGTTTAATTCCTTCAGAAGTTACTTCAATAATTGCTATTTGACAGTTATTCTTTATCATCTCAGCTAAAGTCTTATGAATAAACATTCGACCAGGCATAGTCATATGATAAGGATTTAAAACTTCCTTATTTCCTGAATTAATTGAAAGAGAACTTATCCAGCCAACTTGATAACCAGCTTCTTGAAAAACTTTAGCAGTTAAATAAACACTGGTTGATTTACCCTTGCTGCCGGTAATTCCAATTACTTTAATTTTTTTAGAAGGAAAGCCGTAAATTAAAGCGCCTAAAAAACTTAAACCAAAATGATACCAGCTTAATAAAAATCTAGGAATTAATTTTTTAATTAAATTCTTCATAATACCTTATTCTTTTTTAATTCTTCTTCTACTTGATCGGCTCCACAAAAAAAGAAAGCTTTAATGCCTAACTGACTGGCCACATTAACATTTTCCTGATCGTCATCAAAATAAAGACACTCTTCTGATTTTAAATTATTATCCAAAAGCACTTTTTTAAATGCCCTAATGTCAGATTTCAAAAAACCAATCTTCCAAGAATAATACTTCTTGTCAATTAATTGACTAAAAAAATCAAATTTTCCTTCCAAATAATCCGTTCTCTCCTTAAAATTATCTGATAAAATAAATATTTTAAAACCATTATTTTTAGCTTTTCCCACTAACTCAAGCATCTTCAAACAAATTTTTTCGTCTTCAAACCAAAAATTAAAAAAATCTTCCTTAGTTAAATCAATTTTCCACTCTCTAAAATATGGCTGCCAGTAAATAAAAGAATTACTAGCCCTAGAAAGTTTAGCTTTAGACATCACCTTTTTAAGAACAGATAAAAATTCTTTCTTGGGCACGCCAAACTTTTCTTTAAACCTGTCGCTCATAAAACGAGAATTTATTAAAACGCCGTCTAAATCAAAAATTATTACTTTAATCATTTATATCATTATTACTTAAGTCTTAATATATAAAATACCAGTTTCATTGAAAAAATAAAAGGGCGGAGAATTTCCGCCCAATATTTCTTGGTTGCAATACCTAAAGAAAAGGAATCATGGTTAATTTAAAATCTGGTCCCGGACAAGGAGTCCCAAAACCATCATCTGGAACTAAAATCACTTCTCCAGTCTCTTCTTCTTTTTTAACCAAATATCTATCAACAGCTTCAAAATTAAAACCTTGAACATCTTCAACATCAGGCCACTTCCCTCCTAACAAAATCTTAACTAACGCTATCGGGATAGACCATTTATCCAAAATCGCGTCAAAGAAAACATCTGAACCACTACTATAAAAACATCCAAGCTCTACTCCTTCCATTTCCATAATTGACCTCCTAAATAAGATAGTTGTTAAAAAACTATAAAAACTTGCGAACTGTTTGATAAAGCATATACCAAGCTGGGCGAAAAATCAAATCAAAACTGCCTGGATAAGAAATTTTCTTTCCCTTAAATCCTTGTTTAAACCGAGTTACTCCAGGCCATTTATTTTCATCAATCCCCCAAAAATCATAAATCTGGTATTTTTTTTCTTGAGCTCGCTTAATTGTTTCCCATTGAAGTAAATATGGAGCCATGACTTGGCGGTAATTGTAATCTGAAGCTCCGTAGAGGTAATAAGCGAATTGATTAAAATAAAGAATTAGATTAATCGCTATAATTTCTCCTTGATATTTAGCAACTGCTAATTCAATCATCTCTTTTGGCTTTAAAACAGAAAAAAGTTTTTGATAATATTCTTTTGGATGCAAACTAAAAGCATCTCTTTGCGCGGTTTTTTCTTGTAAATCAATAAACTTATTCAAATAATCCTGACTTTGGCTAAACTCAATTTGAACTCCTTTTTTAGCAGCTAAACGAATATTATACCGAGTTTTTTGATGCATCTGATTTAATAACTCTTCTGCCGAATTAGTTAAATCTAAAATGATAGTTTGTTTTGGCTGAATTTGTTTAATCCCTGGTTTAAAATTTGAAAATTGAAAATCTTTTTTTGGTTCTATCTTTAAGAAGATACTTTTTTCTTGCTTAGCAATTTGTTTAACTTTATTAAAAAAAACTTCTGATTCTGCTTGATTTAATTTTCCTTGGATAACCGGACCGCGCGGGATATAAAGAAAGTTTTTATTTAAAGGAAAATTTTGCTTGATAACTAAGGCCTTAATTTTATCAAATGAAAGCTGCCAAACCTTATTCCCTAAAGCTTGTTGAAATTTTGCCCATTCTTGAGACTGCAAAAAACAAGCCTGATTATCTTTCATAAATTGATTCCAAATTTCCTTGTTTCCCATAACTTTTATTTAGCTAACTCTTTTAAAGCTTGCTTAATTCTTTCCTGAATATCAGTTACTTTATCAGGAACCTCTCTTAAAGCTTCTCTGGCCTGGCTTTGAGAATAACCAAGACTAACCAAAGCGTCAACCGCCTCAGAATCAGAACTTAATCTTTGAATATCTTCTATTGGAGCAAAAATTTTATCTTTAAGCTCTAAAACAATTCTTTCCGCAGTTCGCTGGCCAATCCCAGAAACTTTAGTTAACAAGTTTTTTTGGCCTGAAGCAATCGCCTGTTTTAAAGTCTCAACCGGAGCTAACATCATGACTGAAAGAGCAGCTTTAGGGCCAATCCCAGAAACTGAAATTAATTGTTCAAAAAAATCCTGTTCTTGATAAGTTAAAAACCCGTATAAATCTAAAGTATTTTCCCGAGTATGTTGGTAAATAAAAAGGCTGGCTGCTTTCCCCTTTGATCCAAGCTTATTAATCAGCCCAGGAGAAGAATAAATCTTATACCCAACCCCATTTACATTCAAAATAACAAATTTAGCTTGTTTTAATTCAATTTTACCTTCTAAATAACCAATCATATTAATTTCATCATACCGCAAGCAAAAACATTTGACAACTCAAAAAATAAATAATATATTAAATAAGCAAGATAATCTTATTTATTTAAACAAACCTTATGCCAATAACTAAATCAGCTAAAAAAGCGCTTGAACAAAACCGCCGCAGACGGATTTTTAATTTACGCCGCAGCCGAACAATGCGCTCTTTAATCAAAGAAACTCGCCAATTAATAACCGAAGGCAAAAAAGAAGAAGCGCTTAAAATGCTGCCACAAGCTTTTAAAGCGATTGATAAAGCAGCTAAAAAAGGAATCATTAAGAAAAACAACGCTTCCCGTAAAAAATCCCGCTTAAGCAAAGCTATCAATCAAATCTAAATGTGGATATTTGATATTGACAGCTTTTCTGTTTACAGATAAGATACAAATGTACTTATGAGTACAAATAAACAACGGTTTTCAAGCCAAATTAAACAGCTTAAAACCGAAATATGGAAGCGAAAAAGCAAACTACTGTTCATAACAGTTGTTTTATTTTGCCTCATTGGGACTATTTTTTCATTTACCCAAATAAAAAGCAAAAAATTTGTTGAAGAGAAAAATCTAATTGAAAATATTAAAAATGACTTTTGTTTAACTCATAATCTTTTAAGCAGCCAAAAAGCAATCGCTTCAGGGCAAAAAGATTCAAATGTTTTAGCTTCTCTAAAGAATGATCCAACAGATCAAAATACAGAAATAAAAAACAAAACCAATTTAGCTTTATTAAACAATAATACGTTGCTAAACCAGAATAATCCGATTACCTTAATTAGCCAGCAGCCAAGAAGTGAAACAATTACCTATACAGTTCAATCAGGAGATATGCCTTCAACTATTGCAGCTTCATTCGGAATTTCTTTAAATACCCTGCTTTGGGCAAATGACCTTAATGACGGAAGCATTATTAGGCCAGGAGATGAATTAACTATTCTGCCAATAGATGGAATCAGTCATCGAGTAAAAGATGGAGAAACTGTTGGAGAAATCGCAACTAAATATAAGGCTAACACAGAAAAAATAATTGCTTTTAATGATTTGCCAGCTGATGGAAGTATTCAAATCGGCCAAAAACTAATTGTTCCAGACGGAGAAAAACCTGCTCCTAAACCAAAAACAAATTATGTTTCCCGATCTTATGTAGTTGGCGCAGGAACCGGCAAAAGCCGCGCCTTCCCCTATGGACAATGTACTTGGTATGTAGCCCAAAAAAGATATGTTCCTTGGTCCGGACATGCTAAATCATGGCTGGCTAATGCTCAAGCTTATGGATTTTCTACTGGCTCAATTCCTCAAGCAGGCTCAATTATGGTTATGCAAGGAGGTAATTGGTTAGGCCGAGTTTATGGGCATGTAGCTTATGTAGAGTCAATTTCCGGAGACTGGGTAACCATCTCTGAAATGAACCATGTTGGCTGGGCAATTAAAAGCGTTCGCGCAATTCATCGCAATAGCTCAACTATTAAAGGATATATTTACTAAAATTTAAAATACTAGCAATTAAAAAAAGCCCTACCCAGGGCTTTTTTGTATTCTCTAATTTATTTCTTTTTCCCGCATTTAATACAACGGGTTGCTTCAGGAACTACCTTTAATCTTTTAGCTTCAATTTCTTTTTTGCAATTATCGCAAATTCCGTATTTATTTTTCTTTATTTTCTCTAAAGCTTGATTAATCTTTTTTAACCGTTCTTCTAAAGTATATTCTACAGAAAGCAAGCTTCCATAAGTTTCTATTTCTTCAGCGTTTTCATCTTTATGAGAGCGATCATTTCCTAATAAAGGAAACTTAGTCAGCCAATTCCCTTTTATCTTTTTGTCGCGTCTAGCAAAAGAATTTAGCTCTTTGGTTAGCCGTTTTTTTTCTTTTTCCAACTGTTTTTTATATTTTTTTAAGTCTTCCTTTTTCATACTTTAATCATAGCACAAATATTTCTTAACAACAAGTAAAAGCAAAGAAAAAAGCCAACCTTAATGGTTGGCTATAGCAGTTGACAAAAGAACAAAAAAATGATATATTAGAAGGGCTGTAATAACCCCGTGTGTGTTATTTTTCGGGCTTACAGCCCTTTTGTCTTTCTTGAAATGAACGTTTCCGCGCGATAATAATAAATTACCCCTCCTGCGCGATAAAGCGCTACGACTTCTAAGAAAAACATTTTTGTTTTGCTGCGTTATTAGCTCCCCCTCCTGGAGCTTTTTTATTTTATTAAAGAACTAACCAAACTGAACTTATCCAATAAATATTATATATTTTTTAAGAGAGCGAGAATTGCGATAACCAGCAAAACATGTCTTAAGAAGTACAGAGCCTTAAGACACTTTAATTGTATTAACTATCCTAAAACCTGTCAATATAGAAATTTAACAAAACTGTGTATAACTTTTAAAGATTAAAAAACCGCTTAATTAAGCGGTTCTAACTATTTATTTTAAAATTAATCCAAGCTTATCCCACAGGTTTTCCACAGTTTAAAAAATTAATTAATTAAATTATCAATTGTTTGCTTAAGGGTTTCTAAGGAATTGCTAACAATAAAATAATCCTTTATTTGAGCATACGCATAATATTCAGGGAATCCAGATTTTACTTCTTGCAAGGGATTTAATACCTTAATTTTTATTTGACGATAAAGCTGAGTATGATAATTAAAATCTTTTTTAAAATATTTTTCTATTTTTTCAAGCTCTTGATTTAAATCCCAAAAAGAATTTTTCTTTTCCATGACTAAAATAAAAGGAAATGGAGAATCTTGATTTGCCGGCAATAAGATAAATCCAGCCTGACTTTTAAAACCATTTGAAATTATTTCAGAATAATTTAAGCCAGCTTGATTAAAATAGTTTTCAATCTTGCTAATTGCCGGAGCATAAAAATGATTTTCCCGTAAAAATTGGTAAAAAGGAGAAGTTTGAGAATAAAGCGCTTGCTGATCAATTGAACTATAGATTACGCTTTTTCCTGAAATTAAACCTTTAAAATTATCTTGAATTGGCTTATCTAAATACCATTTTAAGCTAAGAATAACTAAAACAATTAATAAGAAAAGGCTTAAAAACAGCCAAAATCGCGAATTTCTCTTAAATTTGCTTGCTTTAGGCTGATTTTTCAAATCAAGCTGCTGCCTATTATCTGTTTCTTGATAAACCAGATCTTTTTTAATTTTAATTTTTCCCATATTTTAAACTAAAATTAATCTGATTTTAATTCTTGAATAGCCTTAAACATGCTCTTCTTAGAAGTTGTAATAATTAATTTATCTTCAATTAAAGCGTAATCTAAAGCTAAATCAGAAGTTGGAAAATTTAAATACCGAATTGCTGTTTCTTGGTAAGTATTATCCAAAAAAGATTCGCTTGAACTTGAAGGTATTCGTTGCTGCAATAGCAAAGGCATTAAATCTTGAGGCATTTGCAATTCCCAATTTTTTAATTCCTCTCTTAATCCTTGAGCTTGCTTCATTTGGATAACCAAGCCTAGCCTATTTTCCAATCCCTCTCCATAGCTAAACAAAGTATAATTATTTGTTGAAGTAGCGATTAAGCTCATTATTGCTTCAGGAAAACTAAGATTCATTTCTTTTAATAAAGAATCAAAAGACAAATAACTATTTCCTTGAATAATTAAAATTTGTTTTAAACTATCCTCAGCTTGTTTTTGATTTAATAAAGATTCAAGCTCTTCATTTAAAAGACCCTCTGATTCTATTGATTCAGACAAACTAACTGGCAATAAAGCTTCTGGTTCTATCAATTCTAAACAGTCTTGATCAGAAACGCATTCATTTAATCCTTCTCCTTCAATTTCTAAACATTGGTTATCTAAACATTCAAAATGAGTAATTAAAGGCTGAGGTTCCGTGTTAATTGGCTTTAAATAGTTATACCAATAAAAGAATCCACCTAGACCAATAATTGCCAAAACTATTGCGCCAATTAAAATAAATACAACTTTATTATATTTCTTTTTTTGAACCGGTTTTTTGCTTGCTAATTGTTTAGCCTTAGGCTTATCTTTAGGCTTATCTTTTAAAACGTTTGACTCTGCCACAGGCAAACTGGCAGGAGGAGCTGCTTGCTTAGCTTTATTTTCGGGCTTAACTTTATTTGGCAAAGACTCGCCTTTTACCCGCGCTAAATCTTGGTTCATAGTCCGAAGATAAGGATTAGCGCTATGATTAGAATTAGCAGCAATTTTTTTATCCACGATAATACTTGAAAGAATTAAAACTTTAAAAACATGAAACCTCCTTTTTTAGAATCAGATTCTAAAATGTTTCAAGCTTTAAGTTTCAAGCTTCAGATTAAAAATTACTTATTTTTATCTTCTTTTTTAGCTTCGCAACGCATAGTTAATTTAATTCTGCCTTGCTCATCTATTTGCTTAACTTTAACCGGAACCATTTGTCCGGTTTTAAGAATATCTTCTACTTTATCAACATGATGATCAGCCATTTCTGAAATATGAACCAGTCCTTCTTGGCCTGGAAGAATTTCTACAAAAGCGCCGAAATCAGCTATTTTAACCACTTTCCCTTGAAAAACTTCGCCTGGTTTTACTTCCCGGGTTAAATTTTTCACCCATTCTAAAGCTTTTTCAGCCCCTTCTTCATCATTTGAACTAATATTTACCAAGCCATCATCCTCAATATCAATCTTGGCTCCGGTTTGATCAACAATTTCATTAATCATTTTTCCGCCTGGACCAATAACATTTTTAATTTTATCAGGATTTATTTTGAGAGTCATTACCCTAGGCGCCCAAATTGATAATTCTTTTCTTGGTTCAGAAATAGCTTCCTGCATTTTTGCTAAAATATCTAAACGGCCTTTCTTGGCTTGCTCAAAAGTATTTTTTAAAATATCAAGAGTTACTCCGTCTATTTTAACATCCATTTGAACCGCTGTCACTCCTTTTTCTGTGCCAGCAACCTTGCAATCCATATCTCCATGATGGTCTTCCGGGCCTTGGATATCAGTCAAAATCTTATACCCTTCTCTATCTGGATCAAGAATCAAACCCATAGCTACTCCGCTAAGATGCCTTTTTATCGGGGCTCCGGCATCCATCAATGCAAGCGAAGAGCCGCAAATTGAAGCCATTGAAGAAGAACCGTTTGAAGATAAAATTTCTGAAACTGCGCGAATAGTATAAGGGAAAGATTCTTTGTTTGGAGCGATCATGCTTAAAGCCCGTTCAGCTAAAGCGCCATGTCCGATTTCTCTTCTTCCAGGACCGCCTATGCGGCCGGTTTCTCCAGTACAATAAGGAGGGAAATAATAGTGATGAATAAAATGCTTAGATTCTTCCAGTTCCATATTATCAAATAATTGATTTTCTCCCGGAGCTCCTAAAGTAACAGTAGAAAGCGCTTGAGTTTCCCCTCTTTGAAAAAGAGCTGAACCATGCGTCCGCGGCAAAATCCCTACTTCAGCCTTGATTGGCCGAACTTGATCTAATTTTCTATTATCCGGTCTTTTATCTGAAGCTAATATATTTTTATGGACTATCTCATCTGTTTGCTGATCATAAATATATTCAAGCTGCTCTTTTTTATCTTCATAAGATAAATCTTTCTCATCTAAAAGAGCAGAGATCAGCTCTTCTTTTAATCCATCCATTTCTTTTTGATAAGTTTCTTTATCTGGCTGGTAAATTGCTTTTTCAAGCTTATCTCCAAGCCATTCAATCGCTTTTTTCTTTAATTCAGGCTGAATCTCTTTATGATTTAATTTTAAAGTTTTTGACTGATTTTCTTGAATAATCTTTTTTTGAAAATCAATAATGCTTTTAATTTGAGGCAAAACATATTCTATAGCAGAAACCAAAATTTCTTCTTTGATTTCATGAGCTCCCCCTTCAAGCATATTTACTTTATCTTCTAATCCGGCAATGACTAAATCAAAATCACTTTTTTCACGAATATCATAAGTTGGATTAAGCACCCATTTTTCTTCTCCTTCAGAAACCAAGCGACGGGCTATTCTAACTCCGCCAATTGGTCCAGCCCAATCAAACCCAGCTAATCCCAAAGCTAAAGAAGCGCCAATCATAGCTGGAATATCAGGATCATTCTCTTTGTCAAAAGAAAGCACGGTTAAAACCACCTGAATATCATTCCTGATTAATTGATTTAGACAAGGACGAATCGTTCGATCAATCATTCTTCCGGTTAAAACCGCTTCTTCGGTAGTCATACCTTCCCGTTTCATAAAACGACTGCTCTTAATTTTGCCAGCAGCGTATAATTTTTCTTCGTATTGAACTGATAAAGGCAGATAATCAACCTTTTTTACATCTTTAGATGCAACGCAAGTGGCTAAAACCACGGTCTGGCCATAAGTGATTAAAGCTGAACCATTAGCTTGATTAGCCATTTTGCCAATTTCAACAATCAATTGGCGACCAGCCCATTCATGTTCATATTTTCTATATTCCATAAACACTGAAAGCATCTGTTAAAAATATTCAGTTAAAAATCAATCCTTACAAATGATGTACCAATACATCAAACAATCAATGATATATTCGTATATCATTTGTAGCTCAAAGATTAAAATTAACCAAAATACAACAAACGCTTTAACTTAATTATTTTTTAATCAAATATTTATCAATTTCATCTCCTAAATCAACAAAATCATCTGCTTTTTCAACTAAGAGCGAGGAAGCGCTTTTAGAAAAAGCAATTACTTCAACCTGTCTGCCATGAGCCTTCAAGTATTCAACTAAAGGCACAAAATCTCCATCTCCGGTAACTAAAATTAAAGAATCTAATTGAGGACTAAGTTTAACCGCGTCAACAGTTAATCCAACATCCCAATCAGCTTTTTTAAGCCCGCCTAAAAAAATCTGCAAATCTTTTGTTCTTGTTTCAATTCCGGCCTTAACCAGGGCTTCAAAAAAATTCTTTTCTTCTCCGGATTCAGTACTGATTACATAAGCAATTGCTCTGATTAATTTTCTTCCGGCAACCGCTTTTTTTAAAATTTCCGCAAAATTGACTCGCGCTTTATAGATATTTTTAGCAGAGTGATACATGTTTTGCGCGTCAATTAGAACTGCTACGCGCTGCTCTTTGTGTTTGATAATAGGCATATTATTTCTTAAGCCCTAGCTTTTTAATTGTCTTTTTATACCTTTTCTCATCTTCTTTGTGTAAATAATCTAAAAGCTTTCTCCGCTTGCTAACCATTTTTAAAAGACCCCGACGAGAATGATTATCCTTAGGATGCTCTTTCAAATGTTTTATCAATTCTTCAATCTGCTTAGTAAAAAGCGCGACTTGGACTTCAGAAGAACCAGTATCTGAATCATGAAGTTTATGATCTTTAATAATTTTTGATTTTTTAGTTTGTTTTAACATAAGTCATTTAATAATTAAAAACTGTTTAGATTGTATCAGAAAAAAATAAAAAAGGCAACTCCCTGCCTCTTTTATTTATTCACAACCTATTTAAATGTACCCCCATCAGGACTCGAACCTGAATTAACTGGTTAAGAGCCAGCTACTCTGCCATTGAGTTATGGGGGCAAATTTCTCAGAGCGCCTGAGAGGACTCGAACCCCTAACCTGCTGGTCCGAAGCCAGCCGCTCTATCCATTGAGCTACAGGCGCAAAAATTATTCACAATCTTGCGGACAAGTTTCTGGAGTTTCTGAACAAGGACAGCCAATTGCCTGGCAAACTATTTCTTCACATTCTCCATTACCGCATAAATCCTGGCAATTTCCCTCAGTTTGATTTGATTCTGTTTGATTTGGCGCTGCTTGAAAAGAATCTTTAAAAACCAAATAAAACCCAGCCAAGATTAACATAATTAAGATAATAATAAAAACTAAAAAATTTTTAGTAAAATTTTTCATTAAATAAAAATTGATTTAACCTTAACAAGTATGCTATGATTTTAACATAAGAAGATTGATTCAGCAAGTATGGAAATAAAAATTCCTAAAACAATTTTAAATATTTTAAATAAACTTGAAAAAAACAAGTTTGAAGCTTATGCAGTTGGCGGCTGCGTACGCGATCTTTTACTTGGAAAAGAGCCAAAAGACTGGGATATTACTACTAGCGCCAAACCTGAACAAATTCAAAAACTATTTCCAAACAGTTTTAGCGCTAATTCTAAACAATTTGGCACAATTACAGTTAAAACAAAAAATAAAAAGCCGAATTTACAACAAATTGAGATCACTACTTTTCGAACTGAACAAAAATATTCAGACAAGCGCCATCCTGATAAAGTTAAATTTACTAAAAAGCTGAATAAGGATTTAGCTCGGCGCGACTTTACTATTAACGCATTAGCCCTAAACAAAGATAAAGAAATTATTGATTTATTTAACGGACAAAAAGATCTGGCTAACAAAAAAATAAAAGCGGTTGGGGAGCCGCATAAACGCTTTAATGAAGATGCTTTAAGAATGCTGAGAGCGGTTCGTTTAGCTTGTCAATTAAAGTTTAAGATTGAAACAAAAACCAAACAAGCAATTAAAAAAAATAGCTCTTGGCTGCGCGCTATCGCTAAAGAAAGAATTAGAGACGAATTGATTCAAATCATTATGTCTGAACAGCCAGACCAAGGAATTAATAAATTGAAACAAACTCAGCTTTTAAAATATATTATTCCAGAATTAGAAAAAGGGATTGGAATTGATCAAAATAAACACCATATTTACACAATTTATCAGCATGCTGTTCTTTCTCTTAAATTCGCGGCTAAAAGAAATTACAATCTGGAAGTTCGCTTAGCTGCTTTGCTGCATGATATTGCCAAACCCGAAACCAAACAAGGAGACGGGACAGAATCAACTTTTTACAATCATGATATTTTAGGCGCTAAAATTGCTTTTAGAATTTTAACCCGCTTAAAATTTCCTAAAAAAACAATTAAAAAAATAGTTTTGCTGGTCAGAAACCATATGTTTGTCTATAATGTAGATGAAGTTTCTGAAACTGGAGTCAGACGACTCTTGCGCAGAGTAGGAAAAAGTAATATAAAAGAGTTAATTCAATTAAGAGTAGCTGATCGATTAGGCAGTGGTTGCCCTAAAGCAGTTCCTTATAAACTCCGCCACCTTAAATATTTAATTGAAAAAGTTTCTCAAGATCCAATTTCCGCTAAAATGATGAAAATAGACGGACATGATCTAATGAAACATTTAAAACTTATGTTCACGGCTGTAGTCGTTTTGCTTATCTTT
>CAZJBH010000011.1:0-17184 GCA_964544485.1 uncultured Candidatus Saccharibacteria bacterium | reverse complement strand
ATTATCACTGTGCTTGGAATCAGCGGAGAAAGCACTACTCGAGAAGCGATTATTGGGCTTAAAGGGGCTTTAAGTCAAAAAATAATTCTTTTAGCCTTGTTATTTGGTTTATTAACTACCTTTACCTCTTTTTTAACTATTGGGCTGGGATTTAAAAAAACTCTTTGGTATGATGGAGGAATTTCTAAGCATGTGGCTTGGGCTTTGGCTTGTTTTACTCCTTTAATGCTTTTCTTTTTGGGATTTCAAAACTTTATTGAAATTATTAGTTTGGTTGGCGGAATTGCTTTAGCTTTAAGATTTATTTTAGTAATTTTAATGCATCGTAAAGCTAAACAAAAAAGAGATTTAATTCCTCCGTATCAAATTAAATTACCCGGTGTTTTAGCTGCTATTCTTATTTTCCTTTTTTTGCTCGGAGTTATTTATGAAATTATTTATTTTACTTAGATAGCCAGCGATTTTTATTAAGAACTTGCTAAAAATCATTTAATTGGTTATTATGAAAATAATGGAACAAGAAATATACAAAAGTCCGAGTCAAGGCCGGATGAAGATAAAGAAAGTAGCTGAAGAAATTTCTAAATATATAGAGCGAGATAAAACTGCTAAATACAAATTAATTGTAGGAACTGACTCAGCCGGTATTAAGCAAGCTGATTTTATTACTGCTATTATTGTTCAGCGAATTGGTCGCGGCGGACGTTATTTTTGGAAAAAGACTAATGGGGGAAAGATTTATCATACTTTGCGCGATCGAATTTATCAAGAAGTAAATCTTTCTTTAGAAATTTCACAGGATATTTTAAGCCAGCTTCAATTAATTAAAAACCCTGGTCCTAGACCTGATTATGATTTTCAGATTCATTTAGATGTAGGCCAGCATGGACCAACCAGAGAAATGGTTAAAGAAGTGGTTGGCATGGTTCGCGGAAACGGTTTTCATGCCAAAATTAAGCCTGAATCTTACGCTGCTTCTAGCGTAGCAGACAAATATACTTAAAAAACAATTATTTTATTTTTCAATAAAGCTGCCCAGAGCAGCTTTTCTTTTTGGCTATATTTTGGTAAAATAACGGCATATGAAATTACATTTTTATGGCGGAGTCGGCATGGTTACCGGCGCCAATTATTTGTTAGAAACTGAACAAAGAAAGATTTTAATTGAATGCGGCCTGTTTCAAGGCTCTCGTAAAGAAGAAAAGAAAAATTATGAGTCTTTTCCATATAATCCGGCTGAAATTGAATCAGTTCTAATTACTCATGCGCATTTGGATCATATTGGCCGCTTGCCTAAATTGATTGCAGATGGATTTAAAGGAGATATTTATGCAACTGGCCCAACAATTGATTTTGCCCGGGTTATGTTAGAGGATAGCCAGAAGATTTTACATGAAAAAGCCAGCAAAGCCGGAGTTATTCCTTTAATGGATAACCATCAGATTGAAAGGATTATGAAACATTTTAAAATTGTGGAATATGATCAAGCGATTCAGATAAATCCAGAAATGAAAATTTGCTTTAAAGAAGCCGGACATGTTCTTGGTTCAGCTATAATTGAAATGTATGCCCAGGATAAAAAAATTGTTTTTTCCGGAGATTTGGGAAGCGGACGCATGCCAATTTTGCGAAATCCGGTTAAAATTCAAGATGCTGATTATGTTTTAGTAGAATCAGCTTATGGAGATAGAATTCATGAATCAGTCCAAGCAACCAAAGATCAAGTTGAAGATGTAGTTGAAGAGACAGCTTGCCGTGGAGGGGTTTTAATGATCCCTAGCTTTGCTTTAGAGCGAACTCAACAGCTACTTTATCATTTTAATGAATTAGTTGAGAATAATCGAATTCCTCGAGTTCCTATTTTTCTTGATAGCCCGTTAGCAATTAAATTAACTAGGATTTATGCTCGTTATCCTCAATACTATAACAAGCAAGCTAGTTTATTGCTTAAATCAGATGATGATATTTTTAAATTTCCGGGATTAAAACTAACTGAAACAACTGCTCAATCTAAGCAAATTAATCAAGTTCATCCTCCAAAGATTATTATTGCTGGATCTGGCATGTCAGTTGGCGGCAGAATTATTCATCATGAAACGCGTTATTTATCTGATCCCAAAAATACTCTTTTGATTGTTACTTATCAGGTTAAAGGGACAACCGGCCGCAAAATTTTAGAAGGAGCTAAACAAGTTAAAATACTTGATCAAAATATTAAAATTAATGCTCAAATAAAACATGTTAACGGATATTCAGCTCATGCTGATCAGTCGGAATTGATTGATTGGCTAAAAGGATTTATTAGCTCTAAATCAATTAAGCGTCCTAAAAATATTTTTACAGTCCAGGGAGACAAGGAAGCAGCCGGAGTTTTAGCTCAAAAAATTAGGGATAATTTAGGGTTAAGCGCGCGTATGCCTAAATTAGGCGAAGTAATTGAGTTGTAGCTTTGACAAAATTATAAAAAAATAGTAAATTAAAAAAATGGAAAAGAAATCATACCTTAAATACAAAATTTGTGTTTCTGGCGCAGCAGTGACTGATCATTGCGCTGAGAATGCCTTAGATTTATCTAAAGAACTAGGTAGAGAAATAATTAAACAGGGCGGAGTCTTAGTCACCGGAGCAACCACTGGAGCGCCTTATTGGGCAGCTATTGGAGCTAAGGAAGAAAACGGAATTGTAATTGGTTTATCACCGGCAGCAAGCAGCAAATCGCATGTTAAAAAATATCGTTTGCCGACTGATTTTCATGATTTAATTGTTTATACTGGATTCAATTATTCAGGCAGAAATTTAATGTTAACTCGTTCTTCTGACGCAGTGATTACTGTTTGTGGAAGAATGGGAACTTTAAATGAATTTACAATTGCTTTTGAAGATAATAAACCAATTGGGGTTTTAACAGGCAGCGGAGGCACAGCTGATATGGTAAAGGAAATTGTTGAAAAATCTCATCGTAATTCAAATAAAATAGTTTATCATTCAAATCCTAAAAAATTAATTGAAAAAGTAATTCAACTAATTGATAAGGAAAAAATAAAATAATGTTATTATTTATGTTATCAAACAAAGGAGGTGACCTATGTGGCTATTGAAGTTAAAAAGAAACAGGGAGAAACAACCAGAAGTTTATTAAGAAGATTTACCCGCCGAGTTCAACAAAGTCGGGTTTTAATTAATGCTCGAAAAAATAGATTTCAAGAAAAAGAAAAAAGTCGACGAGAAAAAAGAGAAGAAGCTTTGCGCAAACAAAAAGTTGGCAAAGAAAAAGAAAAATTGCGCAAGATGGGGCTTTTAGATGAAGAACCTAAATGGAGAAGAAAATAATAATTATCAAAATAGCAGATTAAAATTTAAAATCTTATTTTACTTTTTACTTTTTGCATTTTGATCTTAATTTTGTGTCTATTAAAGAAAAAATAAAACAGGATTTAAAAGAAGCGATGCAACAGAAAGAAGCTGAAAAAGTTTCTGTGTTGCGGCTTTTGTCTTCAGCTATTTTTAACAAAGAAAAAGATAAGCGAGCTAAATTAAGCAAGCAAGAAGAAGATGCTGAAAAGCTTGATCAAATGAGTCAGCTTTCAGATGAAGAGATTATTGAAGTTATTTCTTCAGAAGCAAAAAAGCGCAAAGATTCAATTGAGCAATATAAACAGGGCGGGCGCGATGATTTAGCTGAAGAAGAAAAAAAAGAGTTAGAAATTCTTAATAAGTATTTGCCTGAACAGATGCCTGAAGAGGAAATTAGAAAAATAGCAAAACAGAAAATAGAAGAAATTGGAGCTAGCGGTCCGCAGGAAACAGGCAAGGTTATGGGAGTAATAATGCCTCAGGTTAAAGGCAAAGCAGATGGAAATTTGGTTAGTAAAATTGTTCAGGAAGAATTGAAAAATAAATAATGCTGGAGATTCATAATTTTACCCAAAATGAAATAGATGAAGAACTTTTCCAAAAAGCAGCTAAAGTTGCCTTAAAAGAAGCTAAAATAGATCCTAAAGCTGAAATTAGTTTAGCCATAGTTGGAGATGGAAGGATTCGGCGTTTAAATAAGATGTATCGAGGCAAGAATCGAGTAACAGATGTTTTGTCTTTTGCTGATAAAACAGTTCTTCCTTATTTAGCCAAAGCTTTTCCTAGAATGAAAAAAGGAGAGGATATGGAATTTGTTAATTCTCCGGACGGAGTTAATTATTTAGGAGAAGTAATTATTTGTTATCCGAGAGCTAAGAAGCAAGCTAAAAGATTAGGGCACTCTTTAAAAAAAGAATTGGCTATTTTATTAGTTCATGGTATACTTCATTTGCTTGGCTATGACCATGAAAAAGATGAAAAACAAGCTCAGGAAATGGAGCAAATACAAGAAAGAATATTAGCTGGTATTTTTTAAATTTATTAATTTTATGTCTCGAGATCAAGTGGTGGTTGGTTTGGATATAGGCTCTTGCTATATTCGTACCGTTGTCGCCAAAATTAAACCAGATGATGCTCGGCCGCAGATTATTGGTGTATCTCAAACGCCTTCTTTTGGATTGCGTCGGGGAGTAGTAGTTGATATTGAAGAGGTTAGCAAAGCTATTTCTCAATCTATCCAAGAAGCGGAAAGAAGCAGCGGAGTTCCGATTGAAAAAGTTTCAGTTAGTATTAGCGGAAATCATATTGAAGCAAAATCAAGCAAAGGAGTAGTTGCGGTTTCTCGGGCAGATGGCGAAGTCTCTAAAGAAGATGTAGAGCGGGCGATTAATGCAGCTTCAGCTATTTCGGTTTCTTCTAATCGGGATATTTTTCATGTATTGCCGAGAAGCTTTACAGTTGACAACCAAAATAGCATTAAGGATCCGGTTGGCATGAATGGAGTTCGTTTAGAAGTAGATGCTTTGATTGTTGAAGGATCAAAGCCATTTATTAAAAATCTTTATAAAGCTATTTCTGAAGCAGGTTTAGAGGTTGAACATATGATTCTTTCTCCTTTGGCTGCTAGTCGATCGGCGCTTAATAAGCGGCAAAAAGAATTAGGAGTTTTGGTTTTAGATTTAGGCGGCGGCACAGCTGGGTTAAGTATTCATGAAGAAGGGGATGTAATCCATAGTTGTGTTTTGCCAGTTGGCTGTTCTCATATTACTAACGATATTGCGATTGGCTTGCGCAGCGGAATTGATTTAGCGGAAAAAGTAAAACTAGAATACGGTTCAGCAACCTTAGCTGATATTAATAAAAAAGATGTAATTGATTTGTCTAAATTAAATATGGAAGAAAAAGGCGTTATTCCGCGTACTTCAGTAGTTGAGATTATGGAAGCTCGTTTAAGCGAAATTTTAGATTTAAGCAATAAAGAATTAAAAAAAGTTGATCGTCAAGGATTGTTGCCAGCTGGAGTAGTTTTAGTTGGCGGTGGAGCCAAAGTTCCTGGATTAGTTGATTTAGCTAAGGAAAAATTAAAACTTCCGGTGCAAATTGGATTTCCAAGTAATTTAGATAGCGTTGCTGAAGAAGTAGAGGATCCTTGTTTTGCTACTGCTGTGGGATTGGCTCTTTGGGCTGCTGATGACCGAGAAGGAAAAAGAAATAAGGGTTTTACTGACATTAGCCAAGGATTTGGAAATAGTGTTGGTAAAATAAAAGTTTGGTTAAAAGGTTTTTTACCTTAAAAACCTTGCATTATTTATTGGTTTGTGTTAATTTTAAAAATATTCGTAATTTTTATAAGGAGGGCTCTTAGGAGGCCTCATTATTAATTAAGCTTGAATTTTTAATAAGATTACTTTGCCAAGGAGGGCGGTAATTTAAAATTATGGCTCAAATAAAACCAGAAGTAGAAACATTTGCTAAAATAAAAGTTATTGGAGTTGGCGGCAGCGGAGGTAACGCTATTTCGCGAATGCTAGCTTGCAAAATTCATGGAGTTGAGTTTGTTGCAATTAATACTGACGCGCAAGACTTGCATCATACTAAAGCTTCAGAAAAAGTTCATATTGGTAAAAACTTAACTAAGGGACTAGGCGCTGGAATGAATCCTGAAATTGGACGGCAAGCAGCTGAGGAAAATCGAGATGAGATCCACGAAATTGTTAAAGGATCAGATATGGTTTTTGTTACTTGCGGTATGGGCGGAGGAACCGGTACTGGCGCAGCTCCAATTATTGCTGAAGCAGCTAAAGACGCTGGCGCTTTGACCGTAGCTGTAGTTACTAAACCTTTTTCTTTTGAAGGGCGGCAAAGAGTCCAGTTGGCTAATGAAGGACTTGTTCAGTTAAAGGATCGGGTAGATACCTTGATTACTATTCCGAATGATAAATTGCTTTCTATTATTGATAAAAAAACTTCATTGCTGAATGCTTTTGCAGTAGTAGATGATGTCTTACGCCAAGCAGTTCAGGGAATTTCTGATTTAATTGTTACTCCTGGAATTGTAAATGTTGATTTTGCCGATGTTAAAGCAATTATGCAAAATACTGGTTCTGCTTTAATGGGAATTGGCCGAGCAACCGGAGAAGATCGGGCTAATGAAGCAGCCAAAGGAGCGATTAATTCTCCTTTATTGGAAATTTCAATTGATGGCGCTAAAGGAGTTTTGTTTAATATTTCAGGCGGTTCTGATATGGCAATGACTGAAATTAATGATGCTGCTAAAATAATTACTGAGTCAATTGATCCAGAAGCTAAAGTTATTTTTGGCGCAGTAATAGATGACGGATTAAGAAAGGGAGAATTAAAGGTAACTGTTATTGCAACCGGTTTTGACGAAGGCATGCTTAAAAAGAGCGGAGAACAAAGAGTTCAAGATATTTCTCCGATTAATCCCCATGAAGAGAGCAATGAAGAAAAAGAAAAAAAGCGTTCAGAATTTAAGCAAAGATCAGATGAGAAACAAGCAAATGCTTCTAAAGAAGAAGAAAATCAAGAAGATGAATGGGATATCCCGGCTTTTATTAGAAGAAAAGTGAATAAATAAATATTTAGATATTTCTATTTTAAAGCTCCGTTTTATTAAAACGGAGTTTTAATTATCCACAATTTGACCTAAAGAATAGTTAGGAGTAAAATAGAATAGAGTTTAAGTTTATTCCTCTTTTTCTTCTTAGGAATAATGTTTAAAAAATAGCTGGAGGAGATAAAGGGGATTTTTTTGTGTCTAAATAATTAATTTTAAGGAGGTTTTTAATTTTTACTATGCCTCAGAAAAATAAGCAAAATAAAAAGTTTTTTGAACAAATTAGAAAGCGAAACGGGAAAATAGTAAGTTTTGATCAAGACAAAATTACGCAAGCTATTTTTAAGGCTTTTTTAGCGCAAGGGAGAGAAGATAGGGTTTTGGCTCAGAAAATTTCTAATAAAGTAATTGAAAAACTTTATCAAAAATTAGACGGTCGAATTCCTAAGGTAGAAGAGATTCAGGATATGGTAATTGAGACAATTGCTAAACAAGGATATAAAGAAGTAGCTGAAGCTTATAGCATGTATCGCCAGAAAAGAAGAGAAATTAGGGATGCTAAATGGTGGTTATTAAGCCAGAATATTAAAACTAAATTGACTCCGAATGCTTTGCGTGTGCTTGAATCTCGCTATCTTAAAAAAGATGAACAGGGCAAAATTGTAGAAACGCCGCAACAGCTATTTCAGCGTGTGGCTCAAAATATTGCTTCAGCAGAAAGTTATTTTAATCCTTCATTAACAGATGATGAAATTTTTGAAATTGGCAAAGAATTTTATCGAATGATGGCTTCTTTGGAATTTTTGCCAAACTCGCCAACTTTAATGAATGCAGGCGGGGCTTTGCAGCAATTAAGCGCTTGTTTTACCGGAGACCAAGCAATTTACGCTAATCCGGATATTAAAAAGATTGAAGATTTTAAACAAGGAGAAAAAGCGTTAACCCATTGCGGCCGGATGAGAAAAGTGACTAAGATATTTAAAAGAAAAATAAAAGAAGATATTTACAAAATACATGTTCAAGGTATTTTAAAAAATACTCTTTCAGTAACCAAAGAACATCCTGTTTTGTCTTTAACTAGAAAAGAAGTAAGATGTTTAAGGGACGCTAATAAGCTTTGTAATGGTTTTGCTTTAAAAAAACATTGTTTTGCTTGGAAAAATAACTATAAAGAGGATTGTCCGTATTTAAATAATTTTCCCGTTGAACCAAAATGGAGACTAGTTAAAAATCTTAAGCAAGGCGATTTTGTGGTTACGGTTTTTGATAAGACTATTAAGGATAAAAAATCAATTAAGCTTGCTAATTATTTATCTAAAGATCAATATCTTAGTTTAGAAAAAGGTTCTTTTATTAAAGATAAAAATCGTCCTAATCAGGGCAATTCTCTCCCAAACAAAATAAAGATAGATAAAGATTTTATGAGGTTATTAGGCTATTGGTTGGCAGAAGGTTCTTTGAGTAATCGGTATGGAGATAAGCCTAGTGTAATTCGATTTACTTTTTCTAAGAAAGAAGACGATTACGCGAAAGATGTGCTTAGGATAATGAAGCAGAAGTTTAATTTAACAGCCAGGAAAGAAATTAGTGATAAACAAAATACAATTCAGCTTCGTTTTCATTCTAATTTATTGGCTAGCGTTTGGGAGTCTTTGTTTAAGCGAGGATTTGATAAAAAGAATCTTCCTGCTTGGATTATGTATTTGCCTTTAGAAAAGCAATTTCAGTTGCTGGTAGGTATTTTTAGGGGTGATGGTTGCTATTATCAAGGAAAGAGCCAAGATGTTGTTTTTTTAAGTCTTTCTAATAAGGAATTGGCCTTAAAAATTTGGAATCTTTTAGGAAGATTGGGATACAATTTTAATATTAATGCGAGAATGCCTAAAGGAGGAACTCGCAAGGCTTATAGGATTTCAGCCGCTCCTTCAGAATGTCAAGATTTAGTTAAGATTATTTGGAATAAAAAGAAATTTAAAAAAAGAAAAGCATATCCTCAATATATTAAGATTAGAGATTTTACTTTGCGCCCAATTAGAAAAATTAAAAAAGAATTTTTAGACGGTTTTGTTTATAACCTAGAAATTGACCAGGACCATTCTTATGTGGCAAATGGAGTAGCTGTTCATAATTGTTTTGTTTTACCGGTTGGTGATTCAATGGAAGAAATTTTTGAAGCAGTTCGAAATACTGCTTTGATTCATAAAAGTGGCGGAGGAACCGGTTTTAATTTTTCCCGATTAAGGCCGAAAAATGATTTAGTTAATTCCACTCAAGGCAATTCTTCCGGCCCAATTTCATTTATGAGCGTATTTAACGCAGCCACTGAGGTGATTAAGCAAGGCGGTAAAAGACGCGGCGCTAACATGGGGATTTTGAATGTTGATCATCCGGATATTTTAGAATTTATTATTTCTAAAGAACAAGAAGGAATTTTAAATAATTTTAATATTTCTATTGCTTTAACCGATGAATTTATGGAGGCGGTAAAAAAGAAGAAGAAATATGCCTTAAAAAATCCGCGAACTGGTCAACCAGTTAAAAAATTAGACGCAAATAAAGTTTTTGATTTGATTGTTCATTATGCTTGGAAAAATGGAGAACCTGGAGTTATTTTTATTGATAATATTAATCGAGCTAATCCAACTCCTAAGTTAGGCGAAATTGAAAGTACCAATCCATGCGGCGAACAACCGTTGCTTCCGTTTGAATCGTGTAATTTGGGAAGTATTAATTTATCCAAAATGCTGAAAAAGAAAACTCCGCGTTCTAAAATTTTAACTGTTGATTGGGATAGATTAAGACAAACTGTACAAACAGCAGTTAAGTTTTTAGACGATGTGATTGAAGTTAATCGTTATCCGCTTTTAGAAATCGAAAAGACAACTAAAGGGAATCGCAAAATCGGTCTTGGGGTTATGGGCTGGGCAGATATGTTGCTTCAATTAAAGATTCCATATAATACTAAAAGAGCGATTAATTTAGCTGAGCAGGTTATGAAATTTATTCAGCAAGAAGGGAAAAAGGCTTCGATTAAATTAGCTGAAGAAAGAGGTGTTTTTCCAAATTTTCCGGAAAGTATTTATAGCCAGGGGAATAAAAAAGATCGATTAAGAAATGCTACGGTAACTACAATTGCGCCAACTGGAACAATTGGAATTATTGCCGGAGCTTCTTCCGCAATTGAACCGTTATTTGCCGTAGCCTATATTAGAAAATATGTTTTAGGGAATCAAGAGATGACAGAAGTCCATCCTCTATTTGAGCAAATAGCCAAAGAGCGAGGCTTTTATTCAAAAAAATTAATTGATGAAGTGGCAATTAAAGGCAGCCTTCAAGAAATTAAGGGGATTCCAACGGATGTTAAAAAGCTTTTTGCTACTGCTTTGGATATTAAACCGGAAGATCATATTAAAATGCAAGCTGCTTTTCAGAAATATGTTGATAATGCAACTAGCAAAACAATTAATTTTCCTTATACTGCTACTGAGGATCAAGTTAAAAAAGCCTATCTCTTGGCTTATAACTTAGGATGCAAAGGAATGACTTTGTATCGAAATGAAAGCAGAAAACAACAAGTTCTAAACATTAAAGGGAGTCAGCAAGGCAAATTGGTTAAAAATAGGGGAAATGGTAAAAAGATAAAAGATAAGAATGTTTCTCCGGAATTAAGGGATCCTTCGCCGGATATCCCTGATTTGCCTCCTGGAAGCTGTCCGACTTGTAATATTTAAATAAATATGCTTCAGGTTTATACAGGAAATGGCAAAGGAAAAACTACTGCCGCGCTTGGTTTGGGTTTGCGGACAATTGGAGCTGGCAAAAAAGTTTTATTGGTTCAATTTTTAAAAGATGGACAAAGTTCTGAAATTAAAACTATTTCCCGATTAAAAAATTTTGAAGCAAAAGCTTTTGGCAGAAAAGGATTTGTTAATAAAAAAAAATTAGTTAAAAAAGATTATGACCTTGCTAAGCAAGGTTTTAATTTTGTTCAAAAAGCTATTGAATCCAAAAAATATGACTTAATTATTTTAGATGAAATAAATATGGCTAATTATTTTAAATTAATAGAAACAAAAGATATTTTAAAGTTAATTCAAGAAATTCCTAAACAAATAGAAGTTATTTTAACTGGTCGTTACGCTGATAAAAAGATTCTTCAACAAGCTGATTTAGTTACTCAAATGAATGAAAAAAAACATTATTATCAAAAAAAGATTAAATCAAGAAAAGGAATTGAATTTTAATGGATAAATCTAAAATTTTTATTTATCTTTGTTTGTTATATATTTTAGGAGTTTTTCTTTTTTCTTTTTTTATTAATTCTGAAAAAGAATCGGTTAGCCAATATAATGAACACGAATTTAATTTAACGGGAATCATTATAAATTATCCGGAGCAAAGAATTGATCAGCAGAAATTTGAATTTAAAACAGAAAAAATTCCCGGAAAAATTTTAATTACTACTGAATTATACCCAGAATATGATTATGGAGATAAATTAAAAATTAAAGGTAAATTATTAGAACCAACTGTTTTTGATGATTTTAACTATAAGGAATATTTAGCTAAAAACAATATTTATTTAGTTTCCTATTATCCTGAAATTGAATTAATTAAAAAGAATCAAGGAAACTGGCTTTATCAAAAAATTTTTGCTTTTAAGAATAAATTAAGGCAAATAATTAATCAAAATTTGCTTCCTCCTGAGTCTGCTATTTTGCGGGCTATTTTTTTAGGCGATCGTTACGGATTATCAGATGAATTTAAAGAAAAATTGAATCTTACCGGTACTCGACATATTCTAGCAATTTCCGGAATGCATATTGTTATTTGGTCTCAATTTATTTTATATCTTGCCTTAAGCTTAGGACTTTGGCGAAAGCATGCTTTTTATTTAGTAATTATAATTTTGTTTTTTTATATCCTTATGATTGGATTTCCAGCTAGCGCCGTCAGAGCCGGATTTATGGCCGGTCTTTTATTATTAGCTCAGAAAATGGGAAGATTAAGAAGTTCTGGCCGGGCAATTGTTCTAGCCGCGACAATTATGCTTTTGATTAATCCCTGGTTGTTAAAAAATGATGTTGGTTTTCAGCTTTCTTTTGTAGCTACTTTAAGTATTGTTTATTTAAAACCAATCTTAGATGAAAAAATTTTTAAGTCTGCAGATTCTTTTTATTTAAAAGATATTTTGACTATGACTTTTGCGGCTCAAATTGGGGTGCTTGGGCTTTTAGTTTATCATTTTGGGCAAATTTCTTTAGTTTCTCCATTAGCCAATCTTTTAATCGTTCCTATGTTGCCGATAATAATTATTTTAACAATAGTTTTTTCAATTAGTGGTTTGATTTTATCCGGGTTAGCTAAAATAATAGTTATTCCATTATGGCTGTTGCTTAATTATATTGTTAGTATGATTAACCTTTTAGCTGATTTTTCTTTTGCTGCTTATCAGGTTCAAGGATTGCCTTTAATCATTTTAATTATTTATTACTTGCTTTTATTCTTTTATATCTTCAAAAAACATAGGAAAAAACAAATTTATGCCTAGAAATAAAAAAATATATTTTTTGGTTATTTTATCAATTTTTTGCGGTTTGATTTGGTTTTCAATATTTTTTTGGTTAAATAATAATTTTTTAAAAGTTGTTTTTTTTGATGTTGGACAAGGTGATAGCATATTTATTGAAACAATTAATCAACGACAAGTATTAATTGATGGAGGTCCTGATAATCAAATTTTAAATAGATTAAATCAAGAAATGCCTTTTTGGGATAAATATATTGATTTAGTTGTTTTAACTCATCCAGACGCGGATCATATTACTGGATTAGTTAGTGTTTTAAAATATTTTAAAGTTGGCCATATTTTAACCAGCGGGCTGGAAAAAGATACTGCAGTTTATCAAAAATGGAAAGAATTAATTAAACAAAAGAAAATTCCAATTAGTTTGGTTCAAGCTGGCCAACAAATAGTTTTGGATAATAATATTTCGCTTCAAGTTTTATGGCCGGATCAAAACTTAATTAATCAATATGCTAATCAAGCAAATAATGCTTCAATAGTTCTTAAATTAGTTTATCAGCAGGCTGATTTTTTGTTGCCTGGCGATATTGAAGCAAAAATTGAAAGATTATTAACTAATCAAATTCCTGATTTATTATCCGCTGATTTATTAAAAGCAGCTCATCATGGAAGTAAATCTTCTAGTTTAAAAGAATTTATTCAATTAGTTGATCCTCAGATTGTTGTTGTTTCTGTAGGCCAGGATAATTGGTATGGACATCCTCATCAAGAAGTTTTAGATAGATTTAAGGATTTAATTTTATTAAGGACTGATTTACAAGGAAATATTCAAGTAGAAACCGATGGGCAAAATATTTGGCTAGAGCTTGAAAAAAAATTTTAAATATGCTATTTTTAGATTTGTATCCGAATAGGGTTTTTAATTATTCTTAATTTTTTTAAAATGGCTAAATCACAAAATTCAAAAGAAAGAACTTTAGTTTTAATTAAGCCGGATGGAATTCAGCGTTCTTTAATTGGGGAAATTATTAAACGCTATGAAAGATCCGGACTTAAATTAACTGGTTTAAAGTTTTTTATTCCGAATAAGGAATTAATAAAAAAACATTATTTGATTGATAAGAATTGGTTAAAAAATGTTGGTGAAAAATCAATTTCTGCTTATCAGAAAAAAGGGATTAAACCTCCTTTTCAGGATCCAATTAAAGTTGGCCAAGCAGTTTTAAAAAGATTACAGGAATTTATGACTGCTGGACCGGTTATTGCTATGGTTTGGCAAGGCAATGAAGCAGTTGGTTTAGTTAGAAAAATAACTGGCGGAACAGAACCCTTAGGTTCTGATGTAGGAACTATTCGGGGTGATTTTACTTTAGATTCATATTCTTTGGCAGACACTGATGATCGGGCAATTCGTAATTTAGTTCATGCTTCAGGAAGCACTCAGGAAGCGAATAAAGAAATTAAGATTTGGTTCAAGCCAAGCGAATTAATCAACTATCGTTTAATTTCAGAAGCTATTTTATACGATGTCAATTTAGATGGAATTAAGGAGTAAAATTTAAATAGTTCTTTTTAAGAAAGGAGGAGTAAATGGGGAATCCTGATTTTTGTCAGATAAGCGAAAGAAAGAAAATAGATCCAGAGGAGATTTTTGAAATTCCGGAAAAGATTGAATTTTTTCGGTATAAAGGAGCGGTTCGGCCAACTCATGTGATGGTGAGTAATCATTCTTGGGCTTTTGCCTGGACAGATGATCCTATTTATCGAAATATTTTTTATAAAAGTAAAGGTAAAAAAAGGAGATTTTTCCCGATTCCTAATCAAGCGCTTAAAGGACAGTTATTTGAAGCAAGGCTATCTGAGAATCCGTCTGAAACCGAATATGGTCAGCCAAGATGGTTTTCAATAAAGGAGATAAGCGAATGAGATGCAAAGGATGTGGAGTTTCTTTGGATGTAGAAGAATTCGGTATTGGAATTGAACTTTATAGCTGTTATATCAAATGTCTTGTTTGCGGGACCATTCATTGCGTTAAATGCCGTTATGGAAGCGGACAGAGAAAAACAGTCAAAATTGTTCCTTCTAATCAAGTAGAGCCTCACAAGATTTTTTTTCAAGTTGGTTCTTCTTAACTGGCTTAGTAGCCCTGTTTAATAACAGGGCTTTTTAAATAAAAAAACGCTTAATTTGAATATTAAGCGTATTCTTGAGTCGGGCTGGCGGGATTTGAACCCGCGATCCCACGCACCCCATGCGTGTGCCTTAAGCCGCTAGGCCACAGCCCGGCCTATTTTTTCTTAGGCTTATGCAGAGTTTTAATACACTTAGCGCAAGCTTTGATTCTTTTGCCACTTTCAAGAGTCACCCATTGAAGATTAGGGTATTTTCTTTTTTTGCCGGTTGGGTTATACTGACCACGTAGTTTTTTGCGAGTAACCGCAACCATTGATTTTTTTCCGCAGATAGCGCAACGTCTAGACATAGTAGTTAAAAATTAGATTATTTTACCTTTGTAGAATAACCTATTTAAATAAAATTTTCAAGACTTATGGAGAATCTTACAATTTTACTTTTTTTTCAATTAGCTGTTTTATTAATGTCAGTTGTGATTCATGAATTTTCTCATGGCTGGATGGCTTATCGATTAGGTGATTCAACAGCAAAATATTTAGGTAGATTGACTTTAAATCCAATTAAGCATTTAGATATTTGGGGGTCTTTGGTAGTTCCTTTTATGGTATATATTTTTTCTGGCGGTTCAGCTATTTTTGGCTGGGCTAAACCGGTCCCTTACAATCCGTACAATCTGAAAGATCAGAAATATGGTTCAGCTAAGGTAGCTATGGCTGGTCCAGCAGCGAATTTGCTGGTTGCTTTAGTTTTTGGCTTAACTTTAAGATTTATGCCGTTTAATTCTGTTTTTTTAGAAAATCTAGCTGGAATTTTTAGCATTATTGTATTTATTAATATTCTATTGGCTATTTTTAATCTAATCCCAATTCCTCCTTTAGACGGGTCTAAAATTCTTTTTACTTTTTTGCCTTCTAGATTAGAGCATATCCGCGCTTTTTTGGAACAATATGGCATGTTTATCCTGCTTTTGTTTATTTTTGTTGCTTTTGAATGGTTAATGCCAGTAATTTTATTTATTTATCGAATAATTGTTGGATAAAGAAATATAAAGAATTTTTAATTATAAAACCCTCTATTTAATAGAGGGTTTTATACTCAGGCAGAGAGATTAAAGGGGTTTCTCTTTGCTTAATTTTAACGACGTTCTTCTAATTTTACTTTGGTTGTGCCGATTTTATCATCGCGCAAGATCTTGATTTCTACAACATCGCCTGGCTTGTGTTTGTGAATTAATTCCTGTAAGGGATTTTTTTCATTAATTTTCTTTTTGCCAAATTCTAGAATAATATCTTTTTCTAAAAGTCCTGCTTTGGCAGCCGGACTGTCCGGAACTACTGCTGGATCACCAACTCCTGGTTCGCGAATAATAAAGGCGCCGTAGTCAATTGGCAATTGAATACCGAATTTTTCAGCAAATTCTTCTTGAACTTGTTTATTGATTGGAATATAGCGAACGCCTAGAAAGGGTTGAATGATTCGGCCGTGTTTTTTGAGATCTTCTAAATCTTTTTTAGCATTATTAACCGGAATCGCAAAGCCAATATTTTGCGCTCCCATAACAATAGCTACATTAATCGCTATAACGTTTCCGTCTAAATTAACCAATGGGCCGCCTGAATTTCCAGGATTAATAGCTGCGTCAGTTTGAATTAGTCCGCGTAATTGAGCTGCTTTGCCTGATAATCCGTCTCGAGCAGTAATTAATCGGCTTAATCCAGAAACTACTCCAGTAGAAACAGTGTTTGGAAAAGCGCCTAAGGGATTGCCGATTGCAATAACATCTTGCCCTAATTCAGCTTGATCAGAATTACCTAATTCAAGAGTAGGGAATTTCTGATTCTTTTTAGCCTTTATTTTAATGATTGCTACATCATTAACTGGATCGCGAGCTAATATTTCAGCCGGATATTCTTTTTCATCAGAAGTAATTACAGTATAATCTACTTCTGGAGACATGATGACATGGCGGTTAGTGATAATAATACCATCTTCAGAAACAAGAAATCCGCTTCCTCCGCCGATTTTTACTTTTTGTTTTCCTTCTTGGCGGTATTGAGCAACTGGTGGACCATAAGGTCCGTAAAATTCATCAAATGGTTGATAAATGTATTTTTTAAATTTAGGCAAGTCCTTGCTAATGATAATAGAAACTACTGCTGGACTTACTTTTTTAACAACATCAACAACTGGTGATTTTTGCATAATAGATTAAAGTTACGAATTTTTGCTAAACCATTAAACAGAAGCAATAATTTAATAGCTTAATTCGCAAAAAATCGTTAATTTAATGATCAAACTTATTTCTAGTATATTCCATTGACTAAATTTAGTCAAATGCTGTAAGATGGTATATAGATAATTGATTCTTTGCCCCTATAGCTCAACGGACAGAGCCGTGGCTTCCTAAGCCATTGATCTAGGTTCGATTCCTGGTAGGGGCTCCAGAGGCAAAGAATTAGGGGCCCATAGCTCAGTTGGCCAGAGCACATGCATGGCATGCATGGGGTCGTCGGTTCGAATCCGACTGGGTCCACTAAATATTAGCCGGGGTAACTCAGGGGTAGAGTGCGAATCTGAAAAATTCGAAGTCGGC
>CAZJBH010000010.1:0-18261 GCA_964544485.1 uncultured Candidatus Saccharibacteria bacterium | reverse complement strand
TTTAATCATTTCCCTAACTTCCGGAATTGCTCCAGCAGTAGAAAAAGAGAAAAGAACTGCTCCGTAAGGAAGAAATAAATAAGCTAAATTAAAATCAAATAAATTTTTTACCTGAATCATTGGCAAACCTTGATAAAAAATAATAAATAAGATAGCAATAAATAAAAGAATTAATAAAAATTCAGTCTGAGCAATACTTTTAATCCCAAAGAAAATAAGCAAAGCGCCAACGCTAAAATAAATTAAAACATATAAAAAATAACTTCCTCCAAAGAAAGGAGAAAGAAAAGAAAATAAAAATTCTCCGCCAACCACTAAATAAGCCAACAAAGTTCCGATCATGCTAAGCCCGCTGATTAAAAAAGCGAATAATTTTCCTTTACTATTCAAATAATGGCCTGCATAACCGGGGAAACGGTGTTTTTGTTTAACTCCTAAAACTAATTCTCCATAAAGTAAACTGTCTAAAACCACAACTCCGCCTAAAACCAAAAAGAAAATAAAAATAACTCCTAAACCAACTTTAGCAGCAATATACGGCAAACCAAAAAGACCCACCCCAATAGTGGTTCCTAAAATAACTGTTAAAGGCTTAATAAAATCTCCTTTAATCATTTTATTCAGCTAATTTAGCGCCGCCTAAAAGATGAAGGTGCAAATGATCTATTAATTGCCCTCCTTCTCGACCAACATTAAAAACCAGCCGATATCCTTTTTGAGCAATTCCTTTTTCTTCAGCTAATTGCTTTGCCGTAAAAATCATTTGGCTGATTAAACCTTGATCTTGGTCAGACAATTCATTGATTGAAGAAATGTGTTTTTTAGGAACAATCAATAAATGAATTGGCGCTTTTGGATTAACATCTTTAAAAACAATTAATTCTTTGTTTTCAAAAACAATCTCTGCTTCTTGCTGATGATTAGCAATTTTACAAAATAGACATTCCATAATTAAGATTTTAATTTTTTCTTAACTTGTTTAATAATTTTAGCTAAAGGAATTAATTCTTGTGATCCAGAATCCATATCGCGAATAATAATTGATTCATCCATAACTTCTTTTTGCCCTAGAATAAGGGCAAAACGGGCATTTAATTTTTCCGCATGAGTTAACTGCGGCTTCATACTGTCTTCGCTAAAACATGCATTCACTGGAATATTTAACTTTCTCAAATTATCAAATAAATTAAGTGATTTTTTCTTTGCCTGAGCGCCTAATTGAACTAAAAAAACTGAATTTTTTCTTTTTTCTGGAAACTTAATTTTCTTTTCTTTCATCAAATCAACTAAATTATCTAAATTAATTGATAAGCCAAGCGCTGTAGTTTCTTCTCCGCCTAAAGACCTAAACAAATTATCATAACGCCCTCCTTCAGCCAAACTTAGACCCAAAAACTCATCATCTTCTGGTTGAAGACTAAAAACAGTTCGATTATAATAATTAAAATTGCCAACTACTTTTGAGTTTAAAATATAAGGAATATTAAGCTCATCTAAATATTCTAACAATTCCCTCAAATGAGCCCGACATTTCTCACAAAGAAAATCAATTGCTTGAGGAGCTTCCTGAGACAATTCTAAACAATCTTCTTGGCTGCAAAGCAAAAGCTTCAAAGGGTTTTCAGAAAGAACATTCTTGCAATTAGAACACAATTTATTTTTTTTATAACGATAATATCCAATTAAGCTTTTACGATAATTTGCCCGGCATTTATTACAACCAATATAGTTAATTTGCGCGATAATTTTTCTTATCCCTAAACGATTAACCAAAGCGCGAAAAAATTGCATTAATTGAGCCTCTAAAACAGCGCTTTCTCCTCCAATAATTTGAAAATTAGCCTGATAAGCTTGTTTTTTGCCAATTGGAGGCAAGTTTTCATAGCTGTAAACCGGACCAACGCTAAATAACTTAATTGGGGAAAGCAAGGTTTCAAATAAATTATTTTCTATGCAAGCGCGAAGAATTGGCAAAGTTAGATCTGGCCGCAAAGCTAATTTATCTCTTTTTTTAGTAGTTAAATTAAAAAAATCATTCTCAACAAATTCCTTATTATCTCCCATTCCCTTAATAAACAAATCTCTTTTTTCTAAAAGAGGCGTTTCTATCCGATTAAACCCAAAATCAGCCGGTAAATCTTCAATTACGCGCCTAATCCGTTCCCAATAAATTTGCTCCTGGGGCAATACGTCATTCATCTCTTCAGGCGCCAGAAAAATTTTCCTTCTTGCTCCCATAAAATTTTACAAATGGCTATTCCCTCCAAAAAATTAACAGCCATTCATTTTATTAAAAATATTAATAAACTTTAGCTGTATCAAAAGGCCAAGCGCGCAGCCAAACCCGGCCAATAATAAGATTCTCTTCTAAAGGACCCCAAATACGCGAATCAGAACTAGCCCTTCGATTATCTCCTAAAACAAAATACTCATCTGAACCAAGTTTTAAATAAGTATCATTCGGAGTTTTAATTTTTTCTGCTAAATAAGCTGATTCATCTAATAAAAATCCTTTTGGATTTTTCTGATTATAAATCATTATCTCTCCGTCTTTAATTTCAACAATTTCATTTGGCAAACCAATAATTCTTTTAATATAATACTGGCTCGGATCTTTAGGGTATTTAAAAATAACCACTTCTCCGCGTTCAGGGTCTTCAAAACGATAACTTATTTCATCAATTACCAAATATTGGCCATCATCAAAATTAGGCTGCATAGAAGCGCCTCGGACAAAAAACGGCTGAATTAAATAATATCTAATCGGAATAATAATCGCTAAGGAAATAACTACGATTTTAACTATTTCCCAGCCAAAAACCAATAATTTCTTCATATTTAACATTATATCCTATTTAGCAAAAAAATCAAATATTTTAACTTTGTCTCCTTTAATTAAATTTGATATACTTAAATAAATGAAAAGGGATCGTAAAATAAAAATTTTTTCAGCTTTTTTTTCTGTTTGCGTTATAATTATCGCTCTTCTTTTGTTTTATCAATTCCCTAGGTTAAACTCAAATCAAATCAAAAAAGAATCAACCCAAACAGCTAATTCAATTGGAATAGACAAACAAAAAAACTCAAACCTGCCTCAAACATCTCAAAAAACAAATCCAACCAGCCAAAAACCAATTAACATTCTCGCTCTAGGAAGGCCTGGCCAAAATTATTCTGGAGCTGATTTAACTGATACAATTATCATACTTCACTTAGAACCAGCCCAACAAAAAGCCTTAATGATTTCTTTGCCGCGAGATTTGCTTGTCCAAGTTCCTGACAATACTTATCTAGCTAAAATTAATTCCCTTTATTACCGAGTTGGAATTGAAAAATTAAAACAAAAAATTGAACAAATCAGCGGATTAAAAATAGATAATTATGCCTTGATTGATTTAGCTGCAGTAGAAAATATAATTGATTTAGTTGACGGATTAAATGTTTATGTGCCAAAAGATATTTATGATAATTTTTATCCCGGGCCAAATCACAGCTACCAAACTTTTAACCTTTCAGCTGGCTGGCGGTATCTTGACGGAGCTGCTGCTCTAAAATACATTCGCACCCGCTATACTTCTCCGAATGGAGATTTTGATCGAATGGCTCGACAGCAACAAATCCTTTATCTGCTAAAACAAAAGGTTCTAAGCTATAATCTACTTTGGGATTTACCAACTTATTTAAAAATATATAAATCCCTAAAAGAACATATTCAAACAGATTTAAGCATTTTAGAATTAAAAAAACTTTGGAGCATTGGCAAACAAATTAACCCAAATAATGTTAAAACTTTAGTTATAGACAAAAAGCAAACTAAACTTTTAAGAGGAGATTTAATTAATCTAGGCGGAAATCAAGCTTCAGTTATCTATCCAAATGCCGGACAAGGCAATTACCAGGCTATTCAAGAATATATTCAAGAAAAAATTAATCAATAAATATGACTAAACTCATTATTGGCCTGGGCAATCCAGGCAAAGAATACAAAAATACCAGGCATAATTTCGGTTTTATGGCGATTAATTTTTTAAATCAGGATTTGTCTGCTAGCTCATGGGAGAAAAATAAAAAAACAGATTCTTTAATTTCTGAAATTAAAATCAATAACCAAAAACTTATCTTAGCCAAACCGCAAACCATGATGAATAATTCCGGGCAAGCTGCAATTAAATTATTAAACTATTATAGAATTGAAATAAAAGATCTAATTATTATCCATGATGATATTGATCTAAATTTAGGAGATTACAAAATCCAGCAAAATCGCGGTTCAGCTGGACACAAAGGAATTGAATCTATTATTCAACAGTTAGACAATAAAGAATTTACTCGCTTGCGCTTGGGAATTAAAACAGAACAAATAGAAGCACCAACTGAAAAATTTGTTCTTCAAAAATTCTCTGAATCAGAAATGGAGATAGTTAATCAAACCATAAAAAAAGCCGTTCGCGATTTGCGAACGGCAATAGAAAATAATTAATAAAAAGAACGATTCTCAAACAGATAAACTATCAAAGGATCGTCCTCTCAGCTACGTCCTTTGAGTACAAAGAACATAGCTTGCGATGACAATCCTTTTCTTTTAATCCTTCAGCCCAAACCTCTCTTTTTTTCTCTTCTCCCAATCAAACTCTATATCTTCCCATGAGCTTGATCGATTCTTAAAACAATTTCCAAAGATTGCAGCTGCGGCCCAAAAAACCAAACCGCAAGCCATAATTATCATCCCCAGAACAAAATTTCCTTCCGGAGCCGGCCGTTCAGCTGTGCCAGCGCCAGCCAAAACAATTAGAAATCCAATCAGACAACATCCGGCCATAATTCTTTTAATTGTTTTCACTTTCATTTTTCTCTCCTCTTTTAAAGATTAAAATTCAAAGAACTATTTATTAGCTAACTCAATTATACTCCAAATGAACAATTTTGTCAACCAAAACTCTGAAATTAAATACGCTAACGCTTTTAATTTAATTCAAGGAATCGGCCCAATTTGTTTTTCACAAATTAAATCATATTTCCCTTCTTTAGGATATGCTTGGAATACTACCAATTTAAACGAATTTAAACAAGCTGGCTTAAAAGAAAATTTAATTCAGCAAATTAAATTAAATCGACCTAAAATAAATCCTGACTGGGAAATAGAAAAATTAATCAAAGCTAAAGTCAAATTAATCTCCCTTGAAAATGAAAATTATCCAGTTTTACTTAAACAAATTTATCGACCGCCAGCCTTGCTTTACTTACGCGGAGAATTAATTAAACAGGATAAAAAAGCAATCGGTATAGTCGGAACTCGCAAATGCACGCCTTATGGCAAGCAAATAACTCCTTTAATTACTGCTGATCTTTGCTCAGCTAAACTAACTATTGTCAGCGGATTAGCCAAAGGAATAGATACTTTAGCCCATCAAACCGCTCTTAAAAAGAATAATCGAACAATTGCTGTCTTAGGAAGCGGAATAGACAAACCAAGCATTTATCCAAGAATAAACCAAAAATTAGCTGATCAAATAGCTGAAAATGGAGCTCTAATTTCAGAATTTCCAATCAATACCCAGCCTTTACCTCAAAATTTTCCGCAAAGAAACAGAATTATTGCCGGATTAAGCTTAGGCGTTTTAGTTATTGAAGCTCCAAAAAAAAGCGGAGCCCTGATTACTGCTCGAGACGCCTTAGAAGAAAACCGCGATGTCTTTGCCATACCAGGACAAATTTATTCAACTAATTCAATCGGCCCGAATAATTTGATTAAAATGGGCGCCAAATTAGTTAACCAAGCAGATGATATTTTAAAAGAACTCAATCTAGAATACCGAATAAAAATCAAAAAAGAAATTAAACCAGATAACCGAGAAGAAGCTTTAATTTTAAAACAACTTTCACAAAAACCGCTTCATATTGACAAAATTATTAATCAAGCTAAACTATCAACTGCCAAAACTAATTCTACCCTAAAGCTAATGGAGATAAAAGGGAAAATAAAAAACATTGGCGGAAACAACTATATTCTTAATCAATAACAAATTATGCAATTAATTATTGTTGAATCACCTACCAAAGCAAAAACTATTAGTCGGTTCTTAGATAAAAATTATGAATTAATTTCTTCTTATGGCCACATCCGCGATTTGCCTAAAGGAGAATTAGGAATTGATACAGAAAATAATTTTCAACCCAGATACATTATTCCAACCAAAGCCAGAAAACAAGCGAATATCTTAAAAAAAGCCGCTCAAAAAGCTGAAAAAGTTATCCTGGCAACTGACGAAGACAGAGAAGGAGAAGCAATTGCCTGGCATATTACTAAAATTTTAGATAATCAAGAAAATAAAGATTATCAAAGAATAGTCTTTCATGAAATTACCCAAACAGCCATTAACCAAGCTTTAAAAAATCCCAGAAAAATCAATTATGATTTAGTTAATGCCCAACAAGCGCGAAGAATATTAGATCGCTTAGTTGGATATAAGCTTTCGCCATTTTTATGGAAAAAAATTGCTCGCGGATTATCAGCCGGACGAGTTCAATCAGTCGCTGTCCGCCTAATTGTTGACCGAGAAAAAGAAATCAAAGCTTTTAACCCGGAAGAATATTGGTCAATCACAGCTGAATTACAACCTGATAAAAAATCTAAAAATATAGATAAATTTCAAGCTGAATTAATTAAAAAAGATAATCAAACAATTCCTAAAACAGGGATTAAAGACGAATCAGAAGCTAATAAAATTATTCAAGAATTACAAAAAGCTGATTACCGAATAAAAGAAATTCAAAAAAAAGAAACTCGTAAAAATCCTTATCCGCCTTTTACCACCAGCACTCTTCAACAAGAAGCAGCTAAAAAGCTGGGATTTTCTTCTAAAATGACTATGAGTTTAGCGCAGCAGCTTTATGAAGGAGTCAGCGGTTCAGCCGGATTAATTACCTATCATAGAACTGATTCTTTAAATCTTTCGAATCAAGCAATTTCTCAAGCGCATGAATATATCCAGAAAAATTTTGGAGAGAAATATAATTTAACTAATCCAAGAATCTTTAAAAAGAGATCAAAAGGCGCTCAAGAAGCTCATGAAGCTATTCGACCAACTGATGCCTTCCGCCAACCAAAAGATTTAGAAAAAAAACTAAATAGCAGACAAGCCAAACTTTATCATCTAATTTGGTCGCGCTTTATTGCCTGCCAAATGGCGCCAGCTGTCTTAAATACATTAAAAATTGATATTACTGCTAAAAATTACCTATTTCGAGCAAAAGGATCAACTATAAAATTTGACGGATTTTTAAAAATTTATCCGCTAAAATTAAAAGAATCAACTTTACCTGAATTAACTAAAGATCAAATCCTTAAATTAATTAAATTAATTCCGGAACAGCATTTTACTCAGCCGCCTGCGCGCTATAATGAGGCCAGCTTAATCAAAGCCCTGGAATATTACGGAATTGGCCGGCCATCTACTTACGCGCCAATCATTTCAACTATCCAAGCGCGCAATTATGTAGAAAAAAATGAACAAAAAAAATTCGCTCCAACTGAAATAGGATTAATAGTAACTGATTTATTATTAAAAAACTTTTCTAATATTGTTGATGTTGAATTTACCGCGCAAATGGAAGCCAAATTAGATAAAATTGCCCAAGGAGAAGAAAAATGGACTCAAGTTATCAAAGATTTTTATCAGCCCTTTAATCAAAATTTAGAAAAAAAATATAAAACTGTTGCTGAGAAAAAAATAGTTCAAGAAACTGATAAAAAATGCCCTAAATGCGGAACAAATATGGTTATAAAATTAGGCCGTTTTGGAAAATTTTACGCTTGCCCTAAATTTCCAGAATGCAAACATGCAGAACCAATCACCAAATCAACCGGAGTCAAATGCCCTAAATGCGGAAAAGGAGAATTGGTTGAAAGAAAAAGCAAAAAAGGGAGAACTTTTTATTCTTGCTCAAAATATCCTAAATGTGATTTTGCGCTTTGGGACAAGCCAACCGGAGAAAAATGCCCTGAATGCGGTTCTTTGTTAGTTCAAAAAAATAATCAAATTAAATGTTCTAATAAAGAATGTAATTACAAGAAATAAAAATATGGATTTAAAAAGTTTTTTAGCAAAAATTAAAAAAGCTAATCCTGATCTAAATCTTGATTTAGCTAAAAAAGCTTATCTTTTTGCTGAAAAAAAATACCAGGGATTAATCCGTGAATCAGGGCAAAGCTATTTAGATCATTGCTTGAAAATAAGCTTGGATTTAGCAAAAATGGGCCTTGATTCAGACACAATCGCTACTGCTGTTCTGCATGAGACAATTGAAAGAGCTGGAGTCTCTAAACAAGAAATTGAAAAAGAATTTGGCCAAAATATAGCTTTTTTGGTCTCCAGCTTAACCAATGTCGGAAAAATCAAACACCAAAAAGCAGAAAGAAGCCATGAAAACTTACGCAAACTGTTTTTAGCTATGGCTCAAGACATCAGAGTCATTTTAATTAAATTAATTAACCAATTACATGGTTTACAAGACCTATATGTCTTCCCTGAAGAAAAACAAAAAAGAATCGCCAAACAAGCTCTTGAGGTTTACGCTCCATTAGCTAATCGCCTAGGCATGGGTGAAATTAAAGGAGAAATAGAAGATTTAGCTTTTTCATATGTTTATCCAAAAGAATATCAAGAAATAATCAATCAAGTAAAAGATAAATATAGCCGCCGAGAAAAATATTTAAATCAGATTATTCCAATAGTTAAACAAACTCTAACCAAAAAAGGAATTAAAGTAATTGAAATTCACGCCCGCAGCAAACATTATTACAGCTTATACAAAAAACTGCTTAAATATGATATGGACTGGCATAAAATCTATGATTTGGTAGCTATCAGAATTATTGTTCCGGATATTGAAACTTGCTACGCTGCCTTAGGAATCATTCATAAAACCTGGCGCCCTTTAATTGGCCGGATTAAAGACTATATTGCCTTGCCTAAAGCAAATGGGTATCAATCCCTGCATACTACGGTTTTTTGCCAAGATGGGAAAATTATTGAATTTCAAATCAGAACTCCGCAAATGCATGAAGAAGCTGAATACGGAATTGCTGCCCATTGGCATTATAGCGACCAAAAAGGAATTACTTCTTATCTTAAGCAAAAATTACTTGGCCATAAGCAACAAGACGCTAAACCATCTTTGGAAGAATTAACCTGGGTAAAACAACTTCAGGAATGGCAAAAAGAACGCTTTGCTTCAGCCCAAGAATTTTTAAATTCATTAAAAATAGATTTTCTCAAAGATCGCATCTTTATTTTTACTCCTAAAGGAGATGTAATTGATTTACCAGAAGGAGCCACCCCAATAGACTTTGCTTATCAAATTCACAGCGATATAGGAGATTCTTGCGTTGGCGCTAAAATAGATGGAAAACTAAGTTCTCTTTCCGAACCATTAACTAACGGTCAAATGGTTGAAATTATAACTCAAAAAAACAAAAAGCCAAATCAAGATTGGCTTAAGTTTGTTAAAACAAATAATGCAAGATCCAGAATCAAAGCCTGGCATCGCAAAAAAAATAATTAATCTATTTTATTTTCTTCAAATGATCAGCTAATCTTTCTAGTTCATCATGATTAGCGAATTGAATTCTCATACTTCCTAATCCGCCTCGATTAGTAATACTCACCGGAGTCCCTATTTTTTCCTTAAGCTCCGCTTCTAACTCTTTAAATCTTGGATTTTTAGGCCCTTTGCCATAAGGCTTAGGCTGTTTATCTTTTTGGCTTTCATTTATTTCTTGAGCTCTATTTTCAGCCTGTCGAATACCTAATTTCTTGGTTTTAATCTCATTAAAAAAATCAGCTCTTTTTTCAGCTGGAACCATTAATAAAGTTCGGGCAGTTCCTTCATTCATTTTTCCAGCTGCCAAAGCCTGCTGAGCTGGTTCAGGCAATTGTAATAAACGAACCATATTTGAAACTGTTGGCCGAGCCTTGCCTATTTTTTTAGCAATCTGACTATGGGTCAAACCAAACTCATCCTGCATATGCTTAAAGGCTAAAGCAGTCTCATAAGGTGTTAAATTTTCTCGCTGGATATTTTCAATTAAAGCAATCTCTAATCTTTCTTTTTCCTCTGATTGTCCTCGAATGATTACTGGTACATGCGGTAACCCAGCTTTTTTAGCAGCTCGCCAACGCCTTTCTCCAGCAACTAATTCATATTCTACTTGTCTGCCGCGATCTGAAGTTTTTTCTAATTTACTAACAATTAAAGGCTGAAGCACGCCATGCTCTTTAATTGAATCAGCTAATTCTTTCAAACCCATATCAGAAAACTCCCGGCGCGGTTGATTCGGATTCGGCTTAATTTTATCAACTTCAATATTAAAAATACTTTCCCTGCGATCGCCCATCCAATCAAAACTCTTAGCTTTGCCCTTAGAAAGCTTAACTTGTTTTTCATTTTTACTAGGAATTAATGATTGAAGTCCTTTACCTAATCCTCGTTGCATAATTTTAATAATTAATTATTTATCTAACTTAATAATTTCTTCAGCTAACTGTTTATAAGCTTTAGCTCCTTTAGAACGAGCATCGTATTTAATAATTGGCTGGCCAAAGCTTGGCGCTTCTGCTAAGCGCACGCATCTTGGAATAATCGCGTCAAAAACACGGCTTGGAAAATTTCTAACCATTTCTTTTCTGACTAATCGAGAAAGCCGATTTCTTCGATCGTACATAGTTAATAAAGCTCCTTTAATATTGATTGGCCGCTCTAAATTTTCTTTAATCAAATCAATTGTTTTAAGCAATTGACCCAATCCTTCTAAAGCGTAATATTCGCATTGAACCGGAATAATTAATTCATCTGCCGCAACTAGTCCATTGATTGTTAATAGTCCTAAAGAAGGCGGACAATCTACAATAATATAATCGTAATTAGTTCTAATTCGTCGCAAAATCTCATAAAGCTTAAATTCGCGATTCTGGCTATTGACTAATTCAATCCCAGCCCCAGCTAAATCAGATGATGCTGGTATTATATCATATCCAAAGATATTTGTCTTTTTAATTACTTCTTCAGGCAGCATTTCATCAATTAAACAATTATATAAATTAAGCGGAAGATTTTGACTATCTAACCCCATGCCAGAAGTCGCATTTGCCTGAGGATCTAAATCAACTAAAAGAACGTACTTGCCTAAAGCCGCTAAATAGCTTGAAAGATTAGTTGAAGAAGTGCTTTTGCCAACTCCTCCTTTTTGATTTACAAAACTAATAATCTGAGCCATTGTCTACATTATACTCTAAAGTCAAATAATTGACAACAAGAATAATTTAAGAGAGAATAGAAATATATGCCGGAGTGGCGGAACTGGCAGACGCGTGTGATTCAAAATCACATGGACTTCGGTCCTTGTGGGTTCGACTCCCACCTCCGGCACCATTATTTCAACATTTTCATTAAATCCTTGCTGCTGACCGGACCCATTCTTAAAATCTTTGGTTCAGAACCAGTTAAATCAATTACTGCTGAAGGCTGATTTGCCGGCAGATCGCCAGCGTCTAAAAACAAATCCGGCCTAGGGTAAGTATGATTAAAAACTTTAATTGCTTCAGCCGAACAAGTTAAACCAGCTTCTCCGGAAAGATTGGCTGAAGTGCAAGTAATCGGCAAATCTAAACTTTCCATTAAAGCTTGGGTAAAAAAATGCTCTGGAATTCTTAAGCCAAGCGTGTCTTTACCAGCTGTCAAAGCCATAGGCGCAATTTCACGCTTTTTTAAAATAACAGTAATCGCCCCAGGCCAAACTTTTTCTAAAAATTTTTCCTGTTTTTTATCTAAATAAACTAATTTTCTAGCCATAGCTATATTTTTTAACATGACTGGAACCGGCTTAGTTTCCGGCCGTTGCTTGATTTTAAATAAACGAGCAACCGCGTACTCATCTAAAGCATTAACTCCCAATCCATACAAAGTATCAGTTGGATAAATAATGCTTCCGCCGCGCTGAACTATACTAACCGCTTGGTTAATAATTTCTTGGGATAAATCCGAATAATCACCCGCTAAATTAAATTTAATTATTTCCATAAGCTGTGGACAAGTTTTTTGACAGAGAGAAAAATAAAGCGTAAAAAGAAAATAAGTTCTAAAGTTCTTTTTAATAATCCTAAAGCTAAAAGGAGGGATTATGCAAGAAAAAGTTTTAATAGTTGATGATCAAGCTGGAATCCGCTTTCTTCTAACAGAAGAATTAATTGAAAATGGTTTTGAGGTTCATTCATGGGCCAGCGGACAAGAAGCATTAGAAGATTTTTCCCGGTTTAATCCAGATACAGTTATTACTGATTTTGAAATGCCAAAAATGAATGGATTAACTTTAGCGCAAAACATCAAAGACCAATCCCCGAATACAACTATTGTTTTAATGAGCGGAAACCTGCCTGAAAATTGTTATCCAGCTGACCAAACAATTGAAAAACCTTTTAAACTCACAGAACTTACTAAAATTCTTAAAACAAACCTTCAAAGACCTCCTTAATTAAAAACTCGTTCTTCTACTCAATACAATCAAAGGCCAAGATATTATCTTGGTCTTTTTTATACCACAATATTTATTAATCGTTGAGGAATATAAATTATTTTCTTCGGCTCTTTACCAGCTAGCCATTGCTTAACTTTATTTTGCTCTAAAACAATTTTTTTTGCTTCTTGTTCGCTAATATCCTGCTTAACTTCAATTTTATCTCTAACTTTGCCATTAATCTGAATAATTAATTGCCAAGTTTCCTGTTTGAGCAAATCCCTATCATACTCAGGCCAATCCTGTTTAAAAATACTTTTTTGATTTCCTAAATTCTGCCAAATTTCTTCTGCTAAATGAGGAACAAAAGGAGCTAAAATCTTTAAAAAACTTTCTGCATCCTGTTGAGTTAGCTTTTTTTCTTTGTCTGCCCATAAATTAACAAATTCCATCATTGCTGAAATCGCAGTATTAAATTTCATTGCTTCTAAATCTTGACCTACTTTTTTAATTGTTTGATGAAGCTTATTAATCAGATCCTGATCGCTTTGCTGAATAAAATTATTCTTATCTTGATATAATTCCCAAACTCGATTCAAAAATCTCCAGCACCCGCGCATGCTTTTATCACTCCAAGCAATTGCCTGATCAAACGGACCCATAAACATTTCATAAACTCGTAAAGTATCAGCTCCATATTCTTTAACAATTTTATCCGGACGGATTACATTACCGAATGATTTGCTCATTTTCCGACCATCTTCAGCTAAAACAATCCCATGAGAAACTCTTCGCTGATACGGCTCTTCAGTCGGCGCATATCCTAAATCATATAAGAATTTATGCCAAAACCGGGAATATAATAAATGAAGTGTCGTATGTTCCATGCCGCCATTATACAAATCAACTGGCAGCCAATATTTTAATTTTTTCTGATCAGCAAATTCCTTTTGATTATTTGGATCAATATATCTCAGAAAATACCAGGATGAACCAGCCCAATTAGGCATAGTATCGGCTTCTCTTTTTCCTGGTCCGCCGCATTGCGGACATTTTGTTTCCACCCATTCCTTAATATCTGCTAAAGGCGATTCTCCGGTTTCAGTTGGCTGATATTTTTCTACTTCTGGCAATTTAATTGGAAGATCTTTTTCTGGAACCGGAACCGCTCCGCATTTTGCGCAATGAATAATTGGAATTGGTTCCCCCCAATAATGTTGTCGAGAAAAAACCCAATCCCGCAATTTATAGTTTACTTTTTTACGGCCAATTCCTTCTTTTTCCAACCAATCAACAATTTTTTTAATTGCTTGTTCAGAATTTAATCCATTAAACTGACCTGAATTAATTAATTCTCCATAATCACAATAAGCTTCCTGCTCAATATTTCCTCCTTTGATTACCTCTTTAATTTCTAGATCAAACTTCTTAGCAAAAGCATAATCTCTTTTATCATGAGCCGGAACAATCATAACCGCGCCTCCGCCATAAGTTGCGACTACATAATCAGAAATCCAAATTGGAATTTTTTCCTGATTAACCGGATTAATACAATAAGCTCCGGTAAAAACTCCGGTTTTTTCTTTTTCTAACTGAGTTCGCTCAAATTCGCTTTTCTTTTTTGATGCTTGAATATATTTTTCAACTTCTTGCCGATGATCCTGATCTGTTATTTTTCTCACCAAAGGATGCTCTGGAGCCAAAGTCATGGCAGTAATTCCAAAACAAGTATCTGGTCGAGTAGTAAAAACAATGATTTTTTCATCTTTTCCTTGAATTGAAAAATCAATTTCCGCGCCAAAGCTGCGGCCAATCCAATTAATCTGTTGCTTTTTAATTTTTTCTACATAATCAACTTTTTCTAAATCATCAATTAATCGATCCGCGTAAGCAGTAATCTTTAACATCCATTGTTTTAAATTCTTTTGTTCAGTCTGGGCTCCGCAGCGCTCGCATTTACCCCCAATTACTTCTTCATGGGCTAGCCCGATTCGACAGCTCGGACACCAATTAATCGGCATTTCTTCCTGATAAGCTAGTCCTTTCTTAAAAAACTGTAAAAAAATCCATTGAGACCATTTATAGTATTCAGGATCAGTTGTATTAATTTCTCGAGACCAATCAAAAGATAATCCTAGAGATTTTAACTGCTTTTTGATTACTTTAATATTCTGCTTAGTCACTTCTCGAGGATGGATTCCGGTTTTAATCGCGTAATTTTCAGTTGGCAGACCAAAAGCGTCCCAACCCATTGGATAAAGCACATTATATCCTTCCATTCTTTTTTTTCTAGCCAAAGCATCTAAAGAACAATAGCTTCTTGGATGGCCCATATGCAAACCATCGCCTGAGGGATAGGGAAATTCAACCATAATATATTTCTTGGGCCGCTCATCAAAATCAATCGCTTGATACAAATTTTGTTTTTCCCATTCTTTCTGCCATTTTTTTTCAATTTTCTGATGATTATATTTCATTTTAAATATTAAAAAGCTCTCGAGCGTTTTTAGTTGTTTGCTCAGCTACTTTTTTAAATTCAATTTCTTTAATCTCCGCTATTTTCTGAGCCACATATTTAAGATAAATTGGCTCATTTCTTTGCCCGCGATACGGTTCCGGAGTTAAATATGGAGAATCAGTTTCTAATAAGATTTTATCTAGAGGAGTATTTTTAATCACCTTGTCATAATCTCGCGCATAAGTAATAATTCCGTTAAAAGCCAGATAAAATCCCATGTTTAATAATTGTTCCGCTTGAGGCCAGCGCCCAACAAAACAATGAGCCACTCCTCTTAATCCAGCTCCAGCATTACAAGACATAGGACAATTAGCACAGCCTGAATTGAACATAGCTAATAAAGCGATTAAATCATCATAAGCTTTGCGGCAATGCAAAGCAACTGGCTTACCCATTTGCTGGGCTAAATCTAATTGCCTTAAAAAAACTTCTTTTTGAACATCTTTTTCTTCTTCCTGGATGCCTTCATAATAGTCTAAACCGATTTCTCCCATAGCTATACATTTTTTATTCTCTAATAATTTTTGGTATTTTTTTTCATTAAATTCTTCGTATTCCCTATCTTGACTTTCTTCCCATTCTTTTGGCTTTTGGGTATTTTTATAAACATGCGAAGGATGCAGACCAGCTGCTACATAAACTCCTTGATCATATTTTTCCGCATATTCAATCGCCCGGCGACTAGAAGTATATTGAGCTCCCACATTAATCATCCAAATTCCATTATCTAAAGCTTTTTCAATTACTTTATCTCCATCTTGCTTATACGCGTTAAAATTCACATGCGCGTGAGTGTCAATTAATTTTGGCTTCATATATGGATATGATAAAGCATTTCACAGGTATTTTCAATATTATTCTTCCAGCCGAGGGAATAAAATCTCGCCTTTTTTATTCTCTTTAATCTGTTTCTCTATTTTAGCCGCTGTTTCCGGCAGAAAACAAGAAATCAAAGAATTAATCTCTTGAATAACAAATAAAAGATTAGCTAATAAATCTTTAGCTTTGGCTTGATCTTGCTGAATTAACTCCCAAGGCTTTTTTTGTTCAATAAATTCATCGCAATAACTGATTAATTTCCAAATCGCTTCCAAAGCTTCATTAAATTTTAGCTGTTTCATGGCTTGTTGATATTTTTCTCTAGTTTCTTGAACTTGTTGATTAAATTCTTGAGTTAATTCTTTGTTTGGCCGCGCCTTAACTTTTTCTGATAAAGTTAATACCCGAGAAACTAAATTTCCCAAACCATTAGCTAGATCAGCAGTATAGCGCTCTTTTAATCGTTTAATCGAAAAATCTCCATCATGACCAAAAGGAATTTCCCGAAGAATATAATAACGAATCACATCAGCACCATATTGATTAACTAATTCAACTGGATCAACTACATTCGCTAAGCTTTTAGACATTTTCTGACCATTCACAGTAAAAAAACCATGCGCAAAGATTCTCTTAGGCACTTCTAGCCCAACCGCTAATAACAAAGCTGGCCAAAAAATCGCATGGAATTTAAGAATATCCTTGCCAATTAAATGCAAATCAGCCGGCCAAAATTGATTAAATTTTTCTTCGTCTCGGCCATAGCCAATTGCGGAAATATAGTTTTGCAAAGCCTCCATCCAAACATAAATGCACTGTTTTTTGTCAAAAGGCACTGGAATTCCCCAAGTTACCCGCTGCCGAGAAACAGATAAATTCCCTAAATCTTCTTTTAATAATCCTAAAACTTCTTTTTTCCTTTCTTGGGGCTGAATTAAAATTTTATCTTTTTGAATTAATTCTTTAACTTGCGGCAAATAATCTTGAAGCTTAAAAAAATAGTTTTTTTCTTTAATTAATTCCGGCTCTTTATCATGGTAAGGGCATTTGCCATCAACTAAATCTTTTTTGAAAATAAAATCTTCACAACCCTGACAATATAAAGCTTGATAATCATCTTGATAAATCGCGCCTTTTTGATTCAATAAATTAATAAATTTATTTACGCTTTGCTGATGTCTTGGCTGAGTAGTTCGAATAAAATCATCATAACTAATATTTAAAGCTTGCCAAGTCTGCTTAAATTTTTCAACAATTTGATCAACAAATTCCTGCGGACTTTTGTTTTGTTCTTTAGCTGCCTGGGCAATTTTTTCTCCATGCTCGTCTGTGCCGGTTAAAAACAAAACTTTTTCGCCTTGCTGGCGGTAATAACGCGCTAAAATATCAGCTGCAATCGTAGTATAAGCAGTTCCAATATGCGGAGCTTGGTTAGTGTAATATATTGGAGTGGTTAAATAATATTTTTTAGTCATGATTTATTAACAATCACCACAAATTCTCCTTTAATTTTGCCTTCTTGAATCTGTTGAATAACTTGTTGAATTGAACCGCGGTAAATTGTTTCGAATTGCTTGGTTAATTCTCGACCAACCACTATTTTTTTATCGCAAACTTCACTCAATTCAGTTAAGCTTTTAATAATCCGGTAAGGAGATTCATAAAAAACAATTGTGTATTTATTCTCAGCTACTTCTTGAAAAAACTTTTTTCTTTTCTTTTTGTTTGGAGGAAATCCTAAAAAAACAAATCTATCAGTTGGAAATCCAGAAACACTTAATCCAGCTAAAGCGGCGCAAGAACCAGGAATCGGAGAAATTTCTAAATCTGGAATTTGTTTAATTAAATATTCAATTGATCTTATAGATGCAAGGTAAGAAAATTAGATAATTTGTGAATGTTCTAATAAATTAGAATGACTAAGTTTAAATATACATAATCTATTCAATTTTTGTTAATATTCAATGAAAGATCTCTAGTAATTGTGAATGAAAAAAACGATAGGAAGAAGGAAAAAAAAAGAATGTCCCATCTATATAAAAACAACATTTTCGCCATGGCCTTATTGGGGGCTGGTGCTTTATTAACAATTATTGCTATAGTTGGCGTTGCGTTTAACCCAATTCTATTTAGTTCATTTAGTTGGATGACTTTCGGAGTAATATCTTCCATTGCCGGTTACATGTTATATAATATTAAAAAAATTTACAACGACACCAAACCAGATAAAAAAGACCGATAAAAAGGTTTAAAGATTGATTGATCAACCCCTACTACATTGCTAAGTTCATTTCATCGATCTTGAAATCATCAAATATTTTTTGAAGCAAATCCACATGTTTATAAACTCATTTTCATAATAATATAAATAATAATGTTAAAAGTATGTGTTATGATAATCTGGTAAACAATG